>NZ_JBEPMD010000028.1:0-1420 GCF_040545555.1 Curtobacterium oceanosedimentum | reverse complement strand
GACGGGCAAGATCGATCGTGGTGCCCTGACCGACGTGCTGACCGGACGCCGGAGCTCCCGGTGAGCGCCGGCCCGGTAGGAGTCGACGCGACTGCCGTCCCGGGCCGCGTCGAGATCACCGCACGAGCGCTGACGGCGCTGGCGCGGGCAGCCGCGGCCGAACAGCTGGGCGTGCCCGCGAAGCGCCTGCGGGTGGGACTCGACGACGACCGGGGGTCCATCGCTCTCGACGTCACGGGACCCATCCGTGAACGAGCCGACATCGTCGGGGCGGCCTCCGCGGCCGCCGAAGCGGTGGGCCGCAGGGTGGGCGAGTTGTCGGGACGTCGCGTGGGTCGGACCCACATCGAACTGACCGGGATCGTGCGTGTGCACGAGGGCCGGGTCCGGTAGGAGGAGGCAAGCATGAGCACCGAACAGCTCGAGAAGCGGCTGCGTCGTCGCAGCATCCACCGGTCCCGGTCCACCGCGGTCGCGATCACCCTGGTCGTCGTCGCGTTGGTCGCGGCGTGGGTCGGTACCGAAGCGGTCCTGAAGGCCACCGGGCAGCAGCCGCTGCTGGCGGACCCGCAGACCGTGGCCGACACCGCCCTCAAGCCCGACGCCGCGTTCACCACCATCGCCGAGGTCATCGCCGCTGCCCTGGTGATCCTCGGCATCATCCTGATCGTCCTCGCCCTGAAGCCCGGCCGGCAGCCCCGCTCCGGGATCGACCGTGACCGCGGTGCGGTCGTGATCGACACCCGCATCCTGGCCTCCACCGCCGCCAACGCCGCAGCCCTGGCAGCAGGCGTCCCGGAAGCCAACACGAGCGCGTCGGCTCGGGGGCACCGCACCCAGGTGCACGTGGTGCCCCTGTCCGGCATCCCCGTCGACGCCAGCGCCGTCGAGGACGCCGTGCAGGACCGGCTCAGCCGGCTCGGCGGCAAGCACGGCACGTCCGTGCAGGTCACCGTGGAACAGAAGGGAACCCTGGCATGACCACCACCAACCGCGGCGTCAACCGGGTCCTGCTGTTCCTGATCGGCCTGATCGGCATCATCGTCGGGGTCACCATCGGCGCCGGGGTCCTGCAACCCGTCCGCGACGCCCTCCGACAGGTCATCACCCTGCCGGAACAGGTCACCGTCCCCGACGAGGCACTGTGGATCATCGCCGGGGTCTGCGCGGTGGTCATCGTCCTCGCGGTGATCGTGATCGCCACCCGCGGTGGCGGCGGCACCAGTGTCGCGGTCCGGGAACGCTCCGGCGAGGACCAGGTCACCGTGAACGTCGCGCTCGTGCGGGACGTCATCGACCACGAACTCACCGGCATCCACGACATCGTCGGCTCCAAGGTCGACACGTACCTGGTGAAGAAGACCCGCGCCGCACGCATCAAGGTCCACGTCCGCCGCGGCGGTGACGCGGTCACCGTCCT
>NZ_JBEPMD010000027.1:0-1702 GCF_040545555.1 Curtobacterium oceanosedimentum | reverse complement strand
CAATAAATTGGCATTGACAATGTGCACGCTGTTGAGTTCTCAAGGACCAGACGCACCCCCCACTCGACTCCCAGAAGGAGCTCCGCCAGAGGGGCTTGGATTCTCGACACCAGACACCGAGCCGTACAGCTCGTCGTCGTGATGGTTGGTTGCCGAGCGGGACCCCGTCCGGACTGCATCCCCGTGTCTTCGACCCGGTGACCGTCTCGGCCGTTCCGTTCTCCGCCTCAGCGGCAACGAGGTACAACCTTACGCGGAGGTGAACGTACTGCCAAGTGGGGCCGCATCTCGGGCGTGTCGCGCCCATCGCCTCGACTCAGCCGGATGACACGGGTGGACGGGACGGCGGGATCCGAGCCGGCTCAGGGAGAGGCTGGCGCTCGAGCAGGGCCACCATCTCCTCGATCTCTGCATCGGGAAAGCCGGCAGCCGGACGTCGTCGCCCCGTCGCTCGGAACCCGTGGCGGGCGGTGAAGCGGCGCGCGGGCTCGCCCTCCGGTGCGCGGTCGACCCAGAGTCGGATGGACGGTGCCTGGAGCGATACCCACGCGAGGACCTCCGCCAGCAGAGCATCCCCGACCCCGTTCGCGCGCCCCCGAGCTCTTTCGCGTACGAAGACACCGGTGAGCAGGGCGCCGGCGCCGTCGGCACTGCGCACCTGGCCGGACATGATGCCGAGCCACGCGCCATCCTCCGCGACTGCCACCACACTGGTCGTGTCGGTCCCGGTGCCGCGACGCCCCCGAGTGCGCCACGCATCCTCGGACATCGCAAGGGTGGTCGGGAGGTCTGCGCCGTAGGAAACCGGGTTCTCTGCGGCGTTCTCGAGCCGGAGGGCGCGCACCGACTGCCAGTCCAGCTCCTCCGTTCTCCGGATGGTGAAGTCCCGACCTGGGAGACCTGCGCGCCGCACCAGCAGGGGGACGCCGCTCCTCGACCACCACGTCGGCGAGACGAACCCAGAAGACATTCCCCCGTGTGCAAATCGTTCGACGTACACGCCGGTCCCCACCCGATCCGACATCGCACGCCCGATTTCAGCAACGAAGGCCACCCGCAGCTGCGCTTCGAGCGCTCCTCCTGTGGCCGACAACGAGACCGCTCTGAACCGCTCGCCGAGCGCCCGCCACAACCACGGATCACCGCGACTGCCCCACTGGTCCGGCTCGTCGCGGAAGAGATCACCGATGCGTCCTGCCACGACCTGATGGTGCCCCATCCCGCGGCGGCACGCCACCTCCGGCGGACGAACGCCGAGAGAGCCGTGACACGACGACCGAAGGCTCGGACCACGGCCGCGACCGAGGGGAGCACGGCGCGCGCGAGGACCACAGCACGCAGCGCAGACCGAGGCAGGACACGCTGTGTCGCAGAAGTGAGCGATCCTGCGGAGACAACTCAGCACGACCGCTGCGGGGCAGCCAGGATCCACGACTCCGTGCGGTTGAAGACGACCACCCCGCGGTGGCCACCGGCACCACACGATCCCGGGCGCGGATCGATGAGCGTCTCGCGTACCGCGGCTCCACCCCGACCCATCCGATCAGCCTCGAGGCGAAGAGTTCCCCGGAACGCAGGAAACCCCTGACCGATCACGGTCAGGGGTGTCCTGGTGTTGCTGGAGTTTGAGTCCGGCGGCGTCCTACTCTCCCACAAGGTCCCCCTTGCAGTACCATCGGCGCTGAGAGGCTTAGCTTCCGGG
>NZ_JBEPMD010000026.1:0-1750 GCF_040545555.1 Curtobacterium oceanosedimentum | reverse complement strand
ACACCTGCAAGCAGGGCCGGTCAGATGCTCCTTAGAAAGGAGGTGATCCAGCCGCACCTTCCGGTACGGCTACCTTGTTACGACTTAGTCCTAATCACCGATCCCACCTTCGACGGCTCCTTCCACAAGGGTTAGGCCACCGGCTTCGGGTGTTACCGACTTTCATGACTTGACGGGCGGTGTGTACAAGGCCCGGGAACGTATTCACCGCAGCGTTGCTGATCTGCGATTACTAGCGACTCCGACTTCATGAGGTCGAGTTGCAGACCTCAATCCGAACTGAGACCGGCTTTTTGGGATTCGCTCCACCTTACGGTATCGCAGCCCTTTGTACCGGCCATTGTAGCATGCGTGAAGCCCAAGACATAAGGGGCATGATGATTTGACGTCATCCCCACCTTCCTCCGAGTTGACCCCGGCAGTCTCCTATGAGTCCCCGCCATAACGCGCTGGCAACATAGAACGAGGGTTGCGCTCGTTGCGGGACTTAACCCAACATCTCACGACACGAGCTGACGACAACCATGCACCACCTGTACACCGACCACAAGGGGGCGACCATCTCTGGCCGTTTCCGGTGTATGTCAAGCCTTGGTAAGGTTCTTCGCGTTGCATCGAATTAATCCGCATGCTCCGCCGCTTGTGCGGGCCCCCGTCAATTCCTTTGAGTTTTAGCCTTGCGGCCGTACTCCCCAGGCGGGGCGCTTAATGCGTTAGCTACGACACAGAAACCGTGGAAAGGTCCCTACATCTAGCGCCCAACGTTTACGGCGTGGACTACCAGGGTATCTAATCCTGTTCGCTCCCCACGCTTTCGCTCCTCAGCGTCAGTTACGGCCCAGAGATCTGCCTTCGCCATCGGTGTTCCTCCTGATATCTGCGCATTCCACCGCTACACCAGGAATTCCAATCTCCCCTACCGCACTCTAGTCTGCCCGTACCCACTGCAAGCCCGAGGTTGAGCCTCGGGATTTCACAGCAGACGCGACAAACCGCCTACGAGCTCTTTACGCCCAATAATTCCGGACAACGCTTGCACCCTACGTATTACCGCGGCTGCTGGCACGTAGTTAGCCGGTGCTTTTTCTGCAGGTACCGTCACTTTCGCTTCTTCCCTACTAAAAGAGGTTTACAACCCGAAGGCCGTCATCCCTCACGCGGCGTTGCTGCATCAGGCTTTCGCCCATTGTGCAATATTCCCCACTGCTGCCTCCCGTAGGAGTCTGGGCCGTGTCTCAGTCCCAGTGTGGCCGGTCACCCTCTCAGGCCGGCTACCCGTCGTCGCCTTGGTGAGCCATTACCTCACCAACAAGCTGATAGGCCGCGAGTCCATCCCCAACCAAAAAATCTTTCCACCACCAGACCATGCGGCCAGTGATCATATCCAGTATTAGACGTCGTTTCCAACGCTTATCCCAGAGTCAGGGGCAGGTTACTCACGTGTTACTCACCCGTTCGCCACTAATCACAGGAGCAAGCTCCTGATCATCGTTCGACTTGCATGTGTTAAGCACGCCGCCAGCGTTCGTCCTGAGCCAGGATCAAACTCTCCGTAAAAAAATACAGATCCGACACCCGAAAGCGCCGAACCGAGTTGATTCTGACTGTTGACTGTCTACTGACAATCTTCAATCCAAAAGGAATTGTCTCCGACGACCACAACCAAAGCTGCAATCGCACGGGGTCAATAAATTGGCATTGACAATGTGCACGCTGTTGAGTTCTCAAGGACCAGACGCACCCCCCACTC
>NZ_JBEPMD010000025.1:0-3544 GCF_040545555.1 Curtobacterium oceanosedimentum | reverse complement strand
TTGAGTCCGGCGGCGTCCTACTCTCCCACAAGGTCCCCCTTGCAGTACCATCGGCGCTGAGAGGCTTAGCTTCCGGGTTCGGAATGTGACCGGGCGTTTCCCTCTCGCTATGACCACCGGAACACTGTCGACCCAGATCCTGGATCAAACCATTGTTCCTTCAGAGCATTGCTGAAGTATTCAGTTTGATTCCCGATCGTCTGTCGGGAACCACAAAGTGGACGCGAGCCCGCCACCACAAGGGCGACGGTAAAAAGTGTGTTGTCAAGTCTTCGGCTTATTAGTACCGGTCAGCTCCACGGGTCGTTAGTCCCCGCTTCCACATCCGGCCTATCAACCCAGTAGTCTGCTGGGAGCCTCTCACACTCAAGGTGCATGGAAATCTCATCTCGAAGACGGCTTCCCGCTTAGATGCTTTCAGCGGTTATCCGGTCCGAACGTAGCTAATCAGCGGTGCCCTTGGCAGAACAACTGACACACCAGAGGTTCGTCCATCCCGGTCCTCTCGTACTAGGGATAGATCTTCTCAAATTTCCAACGCGCGCAGCGGATAGGGACCGAACTGTCTCACGACGTTCTAAACCCAGCTCGCGTACCGCTTTAATGGGCGAACAGCCCAACCCTTGGGACCTACTCCAGCCCCAGGATGCGACGAGCCGACATCGAGGTGCCAAACCATGCCGTCGATATGGACTCTTGGGCAAGATCAGCCTGTTATCCCCGAGGTACCTTTTATCCGTTGAGCGACAGCGCTTCCACAAGCCACTGCCGGATCACTAGTCCCGACTTTCGTCCCTGCTCGACCTGTCAGTCTCACAGTCAAGCTCCCTTGTGCACTTACACTCGCCACCTGATTGCCAACCAGGTTGAGGGAACCTTTGGGCGCCTCCGTTACTCTTTGGGAGGCAACCGCCCCAGTTAAACTACCCATCAGGCACTGTCCATGAACCCGATCAGGGTCCTACGTTAGACATCCAAAGTGACCAGAGTGGTATTTCAACAATGACTCCACGAACACTAGCGTGCCCGCTTCACAGTCTCCCACCTATCCTACACAAGCCACTCCGAACACCAATACCAAACTGTAGTAAAGGTCACGGGGTCTTTCCGTCCTGCTGCGCGTAACGAGCATCTTTACTCGTAGTGCAATTTCGCCGAGTTCGCGGTTGAGACAGCTGGGAAGTCGTTACGCCATTCGTGCAGGTCGGAACTTACCCGACAAGGAATTTCGCTACCTTAGGATGGTTATAGTTACCACCGCCGTTTACTGGGGCTTAAATTCAGAGCTTCGCCCGAGGGCTAACCCTTCCTCTTAACCTTCCAGCACCGGGCAGGCGTCAGTCCGTATACATCGTCTTGCGACTTCGCACGGACCTGTGTTTTTAGTAAACAGTCGCTTCCCACTGGTCTCTGCGGCCTTCAACGCTCAACGACGAGAAGTCGTATCACGTGTCCGGCCCCCCTTCTCCCGAAGTTACGGGGGCATTTTGCCGAGTTCCTTAACCACGATTCTCTCGATCTCCTTGGTATTCTCTACCTGACCACCTGAGTCGGTTTCGGGTACGGGCGGCTGCAACCTCGCGTCGATGCTTTTCTCGGCAGCATAGGATCACTGATTTCCCCTTACGGGTACGCGTCGGATCTCAGGCACACAGACGACGGATTTGCCTATCGTCAGCCCTACATCCTTACACCAGGTTCACCTTACGGATACCATCGCCTGGCTCAGCTACCTTCCTGCGTCACACCTGTTCATACGCTAGCCGCACCAGCATGGGGTCGAGCGTTAGACCGGACACCATCACCCCGAAGGGATCCGGAACATCCGGGTTAGGACTCTTAGCACCACTGGATTAGCTTGGGCGGTTGTTCGCCGGTACGGGAATATCAACCCGTTGTCCATCGACTACGCCTGTCGGCCTCGCCTTAGGTCCCGACTTACCCAGGGCGGATTAACCTGGCCCTGGAACCCTTGGTCTTTCGGAGGACGGGTTTCTCACCCGTCTTTCGCTACTCATGCCTGCATTCTCACTCGTGTGGCGTCCACGGCTGGATTACTCCGCCGCTTCACTCGCCACACGACGCTCTCCTACCACTCCGCACGACTGAACCACGAAGGCTTGTCTGTGTGCGAAATCTACAACTTCGGCGGTGTGCTTGAGCCCCGTTACATTGTCGGCGCGGAATCACTTGACCAGTGAGCTATTACGCACTCTTTCAAGGGTGGCTGCTTCTAAGCCAACCTCCTGGTTGTCTGTGCAACTCCACATCCTTTCCCACTTAGCACACGCTTAGGGGCCTTAGTTGGTAGTCTGGGTTGTTTCCCTCTCGACGATGAAGCTTATCCCCCACCGTCTCACTGCTGCGCTCTCACTCACCGGCATTCGGAGTTTGGCTGACGTCAGTAACCTGTTGAGGCCCATCGGCCATCCAGTAGCTCTACCTCCGGCGAGAAACACGCAACGCTGCACCTAAATGCATTTCGGAGAGAACCAGCTATCACGAAGTTTGATTGGCCTTTCACCCCTATCCACAGCTCATCCCCTCCATTTTCAACTGAAGTGGGTTCGGTCCTCCACGACGTCTTACCGTCGCTTCAACCTGGCCATGGATAGATCACTTCGCTTCGGGTCTAGGACATGCGACTGTATCGCCCTATTCAGACTCGCTTTCGCTACGGCTGCCCCACACGGGTTAACCTCGCCACATATCACTAACTCGCAGGCTCATTCTTCAAAAGGCACGCCGTCACCCCTACAAGGAGGCTCCGACGGTTTGTAAGCAAACGGTTTCAGGTACTATTTCACTCCCCTCCCGGGGTACTTTTCACCTTTCCCTCACGGTACTTGTCCGCTATCGGTCATCTGGGAGTATTTAGGCTTATCAGGTGGTCCTGACAGATTCACACGGGATTTCTCGGGCCCCGTGCTACTTGGGATACACATCCGGCCATAACACCATTTCGTCTACGGGGCTGGCACCCACTACGGCCCGGCTTTCAAACCGGTTCGACTATGATGCGCTGTAACCGCCCCAGTCCGGCAGAACTGAGCGACGTGTCCCACAACCCCGACCATGCAACGCCCGCCGGCTATCACACATGATCGGTTTAGCCTCATCCGCTTTCGCTCGCCACTACTCACGGAATCACATGTTGTTTTCTCTTCCTGTGGGTACTGAGATGTTTCACTTCCCCACGTTCCCTCTACCCGCCCTATATATTCAGGCGGGAGTCACCAGGTCACAAAAGCGCCCAGCGGGGTTTCCCCATTCGGAAATCCTCGGCTCACAGCTCGATTATCAGCTCCCCGAGGCTTATCGCAGATTTCTACGTCCTTCTTCGGCTCCAGATGCCAAGGCATCCACCGTTTGCTCTTAGAAACTTGACCACAAAGATTAAAAATTGCAATCCACTCACAACGTGACCCACCCAAAGGCCGGTCAACCATTGCAAGCGATTTTCAAAGATGCTCGCGTCCACTGTGTAGTTCTCAACATACGATCGGCACCACACTCCCCCAACCGGAACCGGTCAGCTTCATGT
>NZ_JBEPMD010000024.1:0-6203 GCF_040545555.1 Curtobacterium oceanosedimentum | reverse complement strand
CTTCGCGGAGCAGGTCGCGGCGGGGGAAACCGGGGGGGGGGGGCGGCCCCGGGCGGGGGGGGGGGGGGGGCGCGCGGGGGGGCGGGGGGGCCGGGGGGGGGGGGGGGGGGGGGGGGGGCGGGGGGCCCCCCCGCCTCCCGTCCGTCCCGGCACCGTCCCGGGCACGTGGCGCTCACCGGGGCGAGGTACGATGCTCCGGTGCCAGATGGAGTCGTGACCGGGATCATCTTCGCCGTGACGCCGACCGTCGTCGTCGGCCTCATCTTCTGGTTCGTGATGCGCGCGATCATGCGCGCCGACCGCACCGAGCGGTCCGCGTACGCGAAGGTCGAGGCCGAGGAGCGCGCGCGATACGAGCGCGAGCACGGCCGCCCCGCTCCCGCACCGACCTCGGCGGAGTAGTCCCGACCAGCCTGCGCCCACAGCGCAGTCCGTCACCGGCCGTTCACCGACGGGTGGTGCAGTGACGTGGTGACCGCACGTCCCTCCCCGTCGTCCCCGGCCCCGTCGGCGCTCGCCCCGTCGTCCCTGGCCTCGGACCCGGCGGACCTCGACCCCGAGGACGCCTTCGGGCACTCCGTGCTGCCCGACGCGGCCCGTGACGCCGTGTGGGCGGACGGCGACGAGGACGACGTCGACGTCTGAGCGCCCGCCGTCGGTCACCGACCGTTCATCCCGACGTCGCCCCGTCGTCGCCCGCACGGGTGAGCATCGTCCGCATGTCCATCACGCACGCCTTCACCGGCCGCAGCCTCGTCGGCGACATCGAGAGCGAGTACGACGAGTTCGACCTCGACGCCGACCTCGAGTCCTCCCAACGACGGGACGGGTGGCTCGAACCCTCCTGGTGACATCCCGCTCCTGACGCTCTTCGGGGTACGGCACCCGGATCACGACGATCCGGAACGCCGTACCCCTTTTCCGTGTCCGCTCGGCGCAGCGCCCCGGGGTACACGCTTGCGATCGTCGATGAAACCTCCCTGCAACACCGGAAACTCGGCGACATCCCCTTGTGCGCGGGCATCGGCCGGGTCCATGCTGACGTTGGGCCTGTACCCCGCGGGGGACAGCTACTCGGGTGAAGCACGACGTTCCCTGGGAATCGATCCGATCGGTTTGTGGGGTACACCTCGCGACCGCTTTACTCATCACCACCCCCCAACGAGGCCATCACCGTCGAACCGCAGGGAGAGTCACCATGACGATCGCGACCGCAGCACCGAAGACGACGACCACTGGCACCACCGCGCGCCGCAGCAAGAAGGCAGCAGCCGCGAAGACCGCGGTCGCCGCGGTGGAGACCACCACCCTCGACGCCGTCGAGGTCGAGGCCGACGAGCAGCTCGCGGGTGTCCGCGGCGCCTCGGTCGACCAGGTCGGTGACTACCTGCGCCACATCGGGCGCCTCTCGCTCCTGACCGCGGAAGACGAGGCGGACATCGCCCGCCGCATCGAGGTCGGCCTCTTCGCCGAGGAGAAGCTCAACACCGAGCCCGGCATCGACAAGACGCTGCAGCGCGAGCTGCGCTGGCTCGTCCGCGACGGTGAGCGCGCCAAGGAGCGCATGATCACCTCGAACCTCCGACTCGTCGTGAGCATCGCGAAGCGCTACTCGCAGCGCGGCCTGCCGTTCATGGACGTCATCCAGGAGGGCAACCTCGGCCTGGTCCGTGCGGTCGAGAAGTTCGACTTCACCCAGGGCTACAAGTTCTCGACCTACGCCACCTGGTGGATCCGCCAGGCCATCTCGCGTGGCCTCGCCGACAAGGCGCGCACCATCCGCATCCCGGTGCACACCGTCGAGCTGATCAACAAGATCTCGCGCACCGAGCGGGACCTGACCGTCGACCTCGGCCGCGCGCCGATGGCCGATGAGGTCGCCGCCGAGCTCAGCATGAGCACCGAGGAGCTCCTCGACCTCAAGGGCCGCTCGCACGAGCCGGTGTCGATCCACACCGTCGTCGGTGACTCCGACGACAGCGAGCTCGGCGACTTCATCGAGGACGAGGACGCCGCGAGCCCGAACGAACTCACCGAGACGACGCTCCTGCACCGCGACATCCGTTCGATCGTCTCCGAGCTGCCGAGCGACGAGGCCAACGTCATCCGCATGCGCTACGGCCTGGACGACGACAAGCCGATGACGCTCGACGAGATCTCGAAGATCGTGCACACCACGCGCCAGGCGGTCAGCCGCGTCGAGTCGCGTGCCAAGCTGCGCCTGTTCGCGAAGGCCGTGAGCCAGGACATGCAGCTGTACCTGACCGACTGAGGTCAGCAGGCTTCGGCCGGGGTCTCGACCTCGGCACGGGGAACCGGGCCGTCCTGTGGGAAGGCGGTCCGGTGGGGTGATGGGACGGCCCGTCCAGGCACTGCCTGGGCGGGCCACTTCGCTGTCCGCGGCCCGGCCGCCCGCGGCCCCGCGCGCTAGTCCTCGAGCTCGCGGCCGAGCTTCTGGCGCAGGTCCTGCGGGATGAGCTCGATGAGCTGGTCCGGGCGGACCGGCAGGTCGAGCAGGCTGAGCTTCACCCGGCCGGTGCGTCCGTGCCGCTCGGCGTCGAGGCGCACGACGCTGCCGGCGTCCTTCCGCAGTCGGATGTCGATCTGCGCCCCCGTCGCGACCTCGCCCACGACGAGCCCGTCGACCTCGAGGGCGGCGCTCCTGGTGCCCTCGGCGATGTCGAAGCGGTAGCGCTCCCGCGCGGCCAGGACCACGGCGCGGTCGATGCCCGCCATCGGGGCGACCGGGGTCACGACCGAGCCCGACAGTGCGGGGGAGAGCACGGGTCCGCCGGCCGCGTAGTTGTAGGCGGTGGACCCGGCGGGGGTCGCGGCGACGATGGCGTCCGCGCGGTAGTAGCCGTAGCCGAGGCCGTTGACGCTGAGGTCGGCGGAGACCTGTCCGGCTCCCGGGCGTCGCACGATCGTCAGGTCGTTGAACGCCAGGTAGTCCGTGCGGGCGCCGCTCCACGACAGTCGGGCCTCGAGGGCGTGGTGCGGTTCGAGCTGGTACTCGCCGGCGGACAACCGGTCGAGCGCGTTCTCGAGCTCGGGCGGCTCGATCTCCACCAGGAACCCGACGTTGCCGTAGTTCACGCCGAGCACCGGCACCGGGCGCTTCGCCACGAGTCGCATCGCGCCGAGCATCGTGCCGTCCCCGCCGAGCGCGACGACGAGGTCGACCTGGTCCGTGAAGTCGTCGTCGCCGATCACCTCGACGTCGCCGCCGATGCGCTGCGCGTCAGCCCGCCGGGCAACGAGCCGTCCGGCACCCGAGGCGTTCCACCGCTGCAGGGTCGTGATCGACTCCCGCACGTTCTTGGTGGGGTGGACGACGAGGCCGACGACGGGCTGCTCCATGCCCAGATCGTAGCCGCCCGGGCCTGGTCGGCGGCCAGTGCGGAGGTCCTGGGCCACCGTGCGAAGAGAGGTCACGCCCACGGCGAACAGGGGCAGCCCTGCGGGGGTCCGCTGGTTAGTCTCGATGTACGTCACCGAGCTCCCACGAGCCCGGCAAGGGAGAGCACATGTTCGAGAGATTCACCGACCGAGCCCGTCGTGTTGTCGTCCTCGCTCAAGAAGAAGCGAAGATGCTCAACCACAACTACATCGGCACCGAGCACATCCTCCTCGGCCTCATCCACGAGGGCGAGGGCGTCGCCGCCAAGGCGCTGGAGTCGCTCGGCATCTCGCTCGATGCCGTCCGCGAGCAGGTCCAGGACATCATCGGGCAGGGCCAGCAGCAGCCGACCGGGCACATCCCGTTCACGCCGCGCGCCAAGAAGGTGCTCGAGCTGTCCCTGCGCGAGGCGCTGCAGCTCGGCCACAACTACATCGGGACCGAGCACATCCTGCTCGGCCTCATCCGCGAGGGCGAGGGCGTCGCCGCCCAGGTCCTCGTCAAGCTCGGTGCGGACCTCAACCGCGTCCGTCAGCAGGTCATCCAGCTCCTGTCCGGTTACCAGGGCAAGGAAGCGGTCGCCGTCGGCGGCGAGCAGCAGCAGAACGCCCAGCAGGGTTCGCAGGTCCTCGACCAGTTCGGTCGGAACCTCACCCAGGCCGCGCGCGACGGCAAGCTCGACCCGGTGATCGGGCGCGAGAAGGAGATGGAGCGGGTCATGCAGATCCTCTCCCGCCGCTCCAAGAACAACCCCGTCCTGATCGGTGAGCCGGGCGTCGGCAAGACCGCGGTCGTCGAGGGCCTCGCCCAGGCGATCGTCAAGGGCGACGTCCCGGAGACGCTGAAGGACAAGCAGCTCTACTCGCTCGACCTCGGCTCGCTCATCGCCGGGTCCCGCTACCGCGGTGACTTCGAGGAGCGCCTCAAGAAGGTCACGAAGGAGATCCGCACCCGCGGCGACATCATCGTCTTCATCGACGAGATCCACACGCTCGTCGGTGCCGGTGCTGCCGAGGGTGCGATCGACGCCGCGTCGATCCTCAAGCCGCTCCTCGCCCGTGGTGAGCTGCAGACGGTCGGTGCGACCACGCTCGACGAGTACCGCAAGCACTTCGAGAAGGACGCCGCACTCGAGCGCCGCTTCCAGCCGGTGCAGGTCAACGAGCCGTCGCTGCCCCACGCGATCAACATCCTCAAGGGCCTCCGCGACAAGTACGAGGCGTTCCACAAGGTGTCCATCACCGACGGCGCGATCGTCGCCGCGGCGAACCTGGCGGACCGCTACGTGCAGGACCGCTTCCTGCCGGACAAGGCCATCGACCTGATCGACGAGGCCGGCGCACGTCTCCGCCTGTCGATCCTGTCGGCGCCGCCGGAGCTCCGGGAGTTCGACGAGAAGATCTCGACGGTCCGCGGGCAGAAGGAAGCCGCGATCGAGGAGCAGGACTTCGAGAAGGCCGCGAGCCTGCGCGACGAGGAGAAGAAGCTCCTCGGCGAGCGTCTCCGCCTCGAGAAGCAGTGGCGTGCGGGTGACGTCGCCGCGTCCGGCACCGTCGACGAGGGCATCATCGCCGAGGTCCTGGCGCAGGCCACGGGCATCCCGGTCTTCAAGCTCACGGAAGAGGAGACCTCGCGTCTCGTCTTCATGGAGAAGGCCCTGCACGAGCGCGTGATCGGACAGGAAGAGGCCATCTCGGCCCTCTCGAAGACGATCCGCCGCACCCGTGCCGGTCTCAAGGACCCGAACCGCCCCTCGGGCTCGTTCATCTTCGCCGGCCCCACGGGCGTCGGGAAGACCGAGCTCGCCAAGGCGCTCGCGGAGTTCCTGTTCGACGACGAGGGCGCGCTGATCTCCCTCGACATGTCGGAGTTCGGTGAGAAGCACACGGTCTCGCGACTCTTCGGTGCCCCTCCCGGGTTCGTCGGGTTCGAGGAGGGCGGCCAGCTCACCGAGAAGGTGCGCCGCAAGCCGTTCTCCGTGGTCCTGTTCGACGAGATCGAGAAGGCCCACCCGGACATCTTCAACTCGCTGCTGCAGGTCCTCGAAGAGGGTCGCCTGACCGATGGTCAGGGCCGCGTGGTCGACTTCAAGAACACCGTCATCATCATGACCACGAACCTCGGTTCGCAGGGCATCGCGGGTGGTCCGGTGGGCTTCCAGGTCGAGGGTGACTCGGCCGTCGGCTACGACCGCATGCGCTCGAAGGTGAACGAGGAGCTCAAGAAGCACTTCAAGCCGGAGTTCCTGAACCGCGTCGACGACACGATCGTCTTCCCGCAGCTCTCGCAGCCCGAGCTGCTGCAGATCGTGGACCTGTTCGTGAAGCGCCTGTCGGACCGCCTGCTGGACCGCGACATGACGGTGGAGCTCACGCTCGCCGCCAAGGAGCAGCTCATCAAGGTCGGCTTCGACCCGGCACTCGGTGCCCGACCGCTGCGTCGCGCGATGCAGCACGAGGTCGAGGACCAGCTGTCCGAGCACATCCTGCAGGGTGAGCTCAACGCGGGCGACCACGTGAAGGTCGACTTCGCCGAGGGTGCCTTCCAGTTCGAGACCGGGCGTCAGCCGGGTCGCGAGGAGGTCCTCGCCGGGGCGAACGCGGTCGAGTCCGCGGAGAGCCCGCAGGGCGAGATCGAGTCCTAGGACTCCTCGACACGACGGACGGGAGGCGCGGGGGCCCCCGGCCCCCCCCCCCCCCCCCCGGGGGGGGGGGGCCCCCCGGCCCCCCCCCCCGGCCCCGCGGGGGCGGGCGCCCGCCCCCCCCCCCCCCCCCCCGCGCGCCGCCCGCGGGCGGGGGGGGCC
>NZ_JBEPMD010000023.1:0-9478 GCF_040545555.1 Curtobacterium oceanosedimentum | reverse complement strand
CACCCTCGACCAGACCCTCGGCCGCAAGATCCCGGTCCTGGTCCACCTCACCGGCGGCACCCGCACCGCACTGGCACGCACCACCCGCGTCCAGTAGCCACACGACAGACCGGACGACGGACGGGAGGCGCGGCGCCGGCTGGCACCGCGCCTCCCGTCCGTCGGGGTGCCGGGCCTACCGCGGTCGGTCGGGTCCGGTCAGCGCCGCCGCGTACGCGTGCACCGACCGGTTGTACCGGGGGAGCGTCGGTTCGACCGCCTCGATCGCCACCCGCAGCGCCTCGTCGACACGGCCCGCGCTGTGCAGCGCGAGTGCGAGGAAGACGCGCGGCGCGACTCCGGTCGCCGGGTGCAGCGGTGCGTCCCGCAGCATCACGATCGCCTCGTCGACCCGACCGAGGTTCCGCAGCGTCGACGCGTGCTGCACCACGAGCCGCGCGGCCCGGTCGGGGTCGACGTCGGCGAGCCCTGCCGCGGTCGCGGCGGCGTACTGCTCGTGCGCCGCCGCCTCCTGCCCGCCGGAGTCGTGGGCGCCACCGAGCTCGAACGCACCGAGCGCAGGGTGGGGTGCCACGGCCGAGAGCTCACGCATCCGGTCGATCCGGGTCCGGTCGTCCACGGTGTCGTCGGCCCAGAGCGCGGCGACGCGTGCCTCCCAGTCGGTGTCGGACGGTCGGGTCTGCGGGGTCGAGGAGTCGCTCACCCGGCCACGGTAACGGCACCCGTCAGTCCGGTGGACGTGCCCTTGCGCGCATCCGCGGCACCGGGGTGCGAAGATGCATCGTTGCCCACCGACAGGACGACGAGGAACCCATGGGACACGACGACGCGGCGCCGCTCCTCGACGGGCGCTACCGGCTCGAGCAGGAGATCGGTCGGGGCGGCATGTCCGTCGTGTACCGCGCCACCGACGAGGTGCTGCACCGGCCCGTCGCGGTGAAGCTCTTCCACCCGGGTTCCGTCGACCTGGCACGGCAGGAGGCCGAGCTCGGCGTCCTCGCGGCGCTCGAGCACCACGGACTGGTCGGGCTGCTGGACGCGGGCGTCGTCGACGTCGTCGGGAGCGGCCCCCGGCGCTTCCTCGTGATGTCGCTCGTCGTCGGACAGGACCTGGAAGCCCGGCTCGAGGTCGGCCCGCTCTCCGCGAAGCACATCGCCGAGATCGGCTACGACATGGCCGAGGCGCTCGAGTACATCCACCCGCACGGCGTCGTGCACCGCGACATCAAGCCCTCGAACATCCTGCTCGTCGACTACGGCACCGGGTCCGACCGGGCCCGTGCCCGGCTGACCGACTTCGGGATCGCCCTCGCCGCCGGGGTCGAACGGCTCACCGCGGACGGCGTCACGACCGGTACGGCCGCCTACCTCAGCCCGGAGCAGGCGCGGGGCGCCGACGTCGGTCCCGCCAGCGACGTGTACTCCCTCGGCCTCGTGCTGCTGCAGTGCTTCACGCGGCGCCGTGAGTTCCCGGGGTCGCTCGTCGAGTCCGCCATCGCCCGGCTGTCGCGGGACCCCGTCGTGCCGGAGCCGCTGCCGGAGCACTGGAAGCACCTGCTCCGTGCGATGACCGCGCAGGACCCGGAGGACCGGCCCCTCGGCGCGCAGCTCGTCGCGATGCTGCGCGACGTCGTCATCACCGAGAGCGCCGCCGGCGACCCCGCGAGCCTGGGTGCCCGGACCGATGCCGCTGCGACCGCTGTCCCGGCGGACGCGGCACCGGCCGGCGCTGCGGCGGCGCACGCCGCACCGGCAGGGGCCCGCCCGGCCACGTTCGACTCGCTCCCCGAGGAGTCGCTGCAGCGCACGGTCGCGATGGCGGCGCGTCTGTTCGACGCCCCGATCGCCCTGGTCGACGTGCTCGACGAGGACCGTGAGTGGTCGCAGTCGTGGATCGCCGAGGGGGTCGACGAGGCGGCGCGGAACATCAGCTTCCGCAGCGGCTTCGCGCCGGTACCCGTGCCCGTGGTGATCCCGGACGGTTCACAGCACCCGGAGATGCGGCAGAGTCCGCTCGTCACCGGGCCGCTCGGCATCCGGTTCTACGTGAGCGTCCCCCTGCTCCGGCACGACGGCACCGCGGTGGGCACCCTCGCCGTGCTCGACGTCCGTGCGCGCGAGGCGTCCGAGGCCGACCTGGCGAACCTCCGCGACCTCGCGGCACTGGCCGTCACGCAGCTCGAACTGCGCCAGGAGGGGCTGCGCACCACGAGCGACGCCCTCCCGCTCGACGGCGCGCACTGACGCGCGTCAGGCGCCCGGTCGGCCGTCCGCCCATGCCACGGCACGGTCCGCCTGCTCGGCGGTGATCCGGGTCACGGCGCCGCAGTTCGTGCACTCGTTGCGGTGCGAGCGCGACAACGGGACGAGCGGGACGAAGAACAGGCTGAGCTTCGTCGTGCGTCGCACGACCCGCTGCGCCGCCAGGACGCCGCAGACCCCGCAGACGAAGCGGACCACGGTGAGCAGGGTGTCGGTGCCACGGGTGCCGAAGATGAGGAACACACCGCGAGGCTACGCGGGCGGCGCGGACGGACCGTCAGCCGTCGGAGACCGTCACGCGGAACGACCGCACGAGCGGCTCGTCCGGCCGGACGAGGACGGGGGAGCGCCAAGCGAGCGCCGAGCCGATCGCGGGGTACTCCGCGACCCGGACGAACCACGGGTCGCGGTGGTCCAGCGCCTCGACGAGCACGTGCGCCCGTCCGCCGTCGAAGGACCCGGTCCACGCGATCCACGGTGTAACCGAACCGTGCACGCGGTCCTCGCCCGCACCGTCGGGGGTGCGGACCACGACGTCCGTGCAGCGCGCGAAGCGCAGGAACCAGCCGCCGTAGCCGGCCCCGGCGCGACCGTGGCTGCCCGGACTGCCGAGCTCCACCGGTCGGTCCCCGGGCGCCCGGAACGACGAGGTCCACAGGAGCTGCCAGCCGTCGGGTGCGGCACCCCACTCGAGCGTGCGGTCCTCGTGCAGCAGGAGTCGACCGCCGGGGTCGTGCCAGTCGACCTCCGACCGCAGTCGCGGACCGTCCGACGCCGCGGACGCGACGGTCGCGGTGCCGTGGTCGTCCCGCCACCGGTACCCCGCACCCGGCACGAAGGTCGGCCCGCCCCAGCAGTTGACGCCGTCGACGTCGGGCAGCGCGACCGCGAGGCCCGAGTGCCAGGGGTGGTCGTCGGGGTGCCGGTCGGTGAGCACCACGCCGCCGAGGGTGCGCACGGGGTGCAGGAACGGTCGCGGCACGCAGGCCTGCGGGAGGTCGGCGCCGTCGAGCACCTCGCCCACCCGCGCACCGGTGACCTCGAGCGGACCGCGAGCAGGGTCCGATCCCGCCGCACCGTCCGTCACCACGGGACCGACGCTACGCCCCGGCCTCCCCGGGCCGCCGCCGCACGAGCACCACGCTGTCGACGGTCTCGTGTCGCTCCCCGTCCGGCCCGGTGGCCGACCGCGGTCGTCCCTCTGCCGCCAGCACGTCCCACCCGTCGTCCAGCTGCAGTGCCGCGAGGTCCTGCTCGGGCGTGGGGAAGCGGTACGCCCGCATCTCCTCGGGCAGGTCGCCGTGCGGCGGCGCGGCGTGCGCGGTGACGAGCAGGTACCCGCCAGGAGCCACGGCCGACGTCGCCCGGTGCAGGATCGCGTCCCGCGGGATCTCGACGGGCCACGACTGCAGGAAGGACGCGGTGACCAGGTCGAACCGCTCCTCGACCGCCGGGCCCCAAGTGGCCAGGTCGGCCGCGACGAACCGTGTCCGCTCGGCCACCCCGGCCTCGGACGCCGCACGCTCGCCGCGCTCGACGGCGGTCCGGGACAGGTCGACACCGGTCACCGTCCAGCCCTGCTCCGCGAGCCAGACGACGTCACCGCCCTCGCCGCACCCGAGGTCGAGCGCCCGCCCGCTGCCGGCGGACAGTCCGACGACGACGTCGGCGAGCACGGCGTTCACCCGGCCGGACCAGATGCCGTCCCGCTCGGCGTACCGGGCCTCCCACCAGTCGCGGGCCGTGGCGCCCCCGCCGCCGGGAGCACCGTCCGGTCCGGCATGGGGGTGTGCATCGGCGTGGGCGGAGGCGTCGGGCGCGTGCATCCACCCAGTGCACCGCGCGGCGGCGCACGCCGCAAGCATCCTTGCCGGACCGGCAACACGGGCGGTCGCGAGCACCTGCCGGACGGGAGGCACAGGGTCGCCCGCCCCGCGCCTCCCGTCCGTCGTCGTCCGTCGCACACCGGACCCACGGTCGGCGACGTTCCGTCCAGAGTGCGCGGTCTGGGTGTCCGGTGTCCGTGGCCCGACGCACCGGCGCGTACCGTCGCCGGCACGACGAGATCGTCCGGCGGCCACGTCACGCGGGAGCCGCCAGGGTGGACGCGGCGGCGCACGCCACCGCGGTGCCGCACCGCCCCGACGCTCCGGACGGCGCAGGACGCCAGGCGGTCGTGATGCAGGGAGCACGACATGTCGACGTACCAGGCAGACGAGCGGGTCGAACCGGTCCGCGTCACCACCTACCGGCACCTCCGCCGCGCCGCACGCCGCGGCTGGGCGGTACCGGAGGGAGCCCCGGCGCCCTCGCTGGCCGACCTCGCGTGGGTCAGCAGATCCGGACGCGGCGACCGAACGTGATCACCGCGACCCAGGACCCGCCTGCCGAGGACCGACCGACCGAGCAGCGCCGGACCTCGGTCCGCGAGGTCGTGCACAGCGGGACGGAACCCGACGAGGCCCGTGCCCTCCACGAGGACGTGTACGCGGGCCACGACCTGTGGTCCCGTCCCGACGGCGATGCGCCGTTCACCTACCGGTACCGCTCGACCGGGGACGGGCTGGTGAGCCTCCGGACCTCGTCGGTCTCGGCGCACCACGGCGGCGAGCTCGTCCCCGGCCGGCAGTACCTGCTGGCCTGGTCCGTCGAAGGCGGCGTCGTGCTCGACGCGGACCGCGAGGACGGCGTCACCCTCCGCCCGGGCGTCCCGGTGATGTGCCCGGCCGGTCGTCCGTTCACGATGACGGCACCGCCCGGCACCGTGCACCTGGTGCACTTCGACGCGGACTTCCTCGAGGCCGTCGCGGTCGTCGGCGGCGCGGCCGCCCCCGTACCGCTGGCCTTCCCGGTCGCCGTCCCGTCCGCACGGCTCGCTCCGCTGCAGCGCACGCTGCGCGAGCTCGCCGCGGCGATGCTCGACGTCGAGGTGGTGGACGGCGCGCGGGCGGTGCTCGACCTGCGCCTCGCCGAGGCCGTCCTCGAGGCGTTCCGCCCCGCCGCCGACGGCGGTGTCCCGGACGTGCCCGTCGCCACGCTCGAGCGCGCCAAGGCGTACATGTACGCGCACTTCGCCCGCCCGCTCAGCGCCTCCGAGATCGCCGCCGGCGCCGACACCAGCGTCCGGACCCTGCAGGAGACCTTCCAGCGGCAGGAGGCGTCGACGCCGACCGCGTTCCTGCGTGACCTCCGGCTCGACAAGGCCCGGATCGCGCTGCAACTCGCCGACGCACGGGAGACCTCGGTGGCGGCCGTCGCGTCGTCCTGCGGCTTCCGCCACATGGGGCGCTTCTCCGGCGCGTACGCCGAACGCTACGGCGAGCACCCGGGCGAGACGTTGCGGGGGCAACGACGGATGATCGCGGTCGCGAGTACCCCCGGTCGGACGCGGTCGTCCCACCCGGACTGAGTCCGTCGGCAGACGGCTGTCCGGATCCGCAGGTCGGCCAGGAGGCACCCGGCGCGTCCATCGACCAGCCCCGGTCCGCCCCATGGTGCGCTGGGTAGCGTGCAGGGATGCAGCGGACGTCACCGAGCACCGGGACCGGCGGGATCGCGGTCGCCGTGCGCGGCACCGGCGTCCCGGTCCTCGTCCTGCACGGCACCCCCGGTGGCATCGCCTCCGCGGAGGCGATGGCCCGGTTCCTGCCGTCCGACCGGTTCCGCGTCGTGACCCTCGCCCGCCCGGGCTACGCGGGGACGACCCTCGAGCCGGACCACCCGTCGCTCGACGACGAGGCCGACCGGTACGTGGCGCTCCTCGACGCGCTCGGCATCGACCGCGTCGCCGTGCTCGCCTGGTCCGGTGGTGGTCCCGCCGCCTACCGGTTCGCGGTCCGGCACCCGGACCGGGTCCGCACGCTCGCGGTGGTGGCCGGTCTCTCGGCGCGGTGGGTCCCGCCCGAGCCGTCCTTCGCCGAGTGGGTGGTCGCGTACACGCGTGTGGGTGCGGCGCTCGCCGCGTTCGCCGCGAGACTCCTGCCGTCCGTCGTCGTCCGCACCGCCGAGGCCGGCGTCAGCTCGCTGCGCGGGCCGGCGCTGACCGCGCACGTGGCGGACGTCCTGCACGACCGGCCGCGCCGCCGGGTCCTGCTCGACCTGTCGTCGAGCGGCAACGCGGGCGGCCGCAACCGTCCGGGCTGGGACAACGACGTGCGCGTGCTCGGCGCGGTGGACGACCTCGAGCTCGGGGCCGTCCGGGCACCGACGCTGCTGGTGCACGGCGACGCCGACACCGAGGTCCCGATGGAGCACAGCGCTCGCGCGGCGGCGGCCGTGCCCGAGGTCGAGCTGTTCACCCTGCCCGGCGGGACCCACTTCGGATTGTGGGACCACCACGACGCCGCCGCCATCCAGGAGCGGGTCCGCGGACACCTCGCGCGCGACTGACCGCTGGACGCCGCCCCTGCGGATCCGGCAAGGCTGAGACGAACCGCAGGAACCGGGCAGTCCTGCCCAGGCGGACACAGGTTCGTGACCAATACGTTATCTTCCCGAGTCGGTCGACCGCCCCGTCGTCCGCACCGGAAGGAACCATGGGACGACACGCACTGCCCGCAGCCCACGACGGCGCACGGTCGGCAGCACCCGAGCCGGCCGACCGCGGACCACTCGGACCCGAGTCGCCCGTGCGCGGGTCGGTCGCAGCCGAGTCGCCCGCGCCGTCCGCTCCCGGGGCGGTGGCACCCACGGAGCCGCGGCGTCCCCGCGGTCGTCGGGCCGCCCTCGGCCCCGCAGTCGCCCGTTCCTCCTTCGTCCAGCCCGCGAAGCCCGCGCGCGCCGTGGCGCTCGCCGCGCCGCGCCCGGTCGCGTCGACCGCCGTCGCCGGCGCCGCGGTGCTCTCCCGCTCCGCCGCTCTCCGCGCGGAGCGGTCCGCCGACCCGCGGCACGTCCGCCGTGCCGCGAACGCCAAGCGTGCGGCGATCCTGCTCGCACCGGCCATCGCGGTCACCTCGTCCCTGACGCTCGCGGTCCCCGCGAACGCTGACCCGCAGACCACGTCCCACGGCACGTCGACGTCGACGTCGGCGTCGATCGCCGCGTACGACGCGCAGTCCTTCACCGTCGCCCGCGACGTCGAGGTGCCGGTCGTGCAGACCGACGGCATGACGACGACCACGACGATCGTGTCCTACCCGACCATCGTCACGAAGTACGGCGTCACCACCCAGCAGGCCGAGGCGGCCATCTCGAAGGTGCTGTCGGCGGGCGGCAAGCGCGCCACGATCGTGTCGACGGCGCTGCAGTACATGGGGGACCCGTACGTCGAGGGCGGCGCCAGCCACTCCGGCATCGACTGCTCGGGACTGACGATGGTGGCGTACGCGGCCGTCGGGATCCCGCTCGTGCACTACGTGCCGTCGCAGGACGCGGTCGCCACGACGATCCCGCAGTCCGAGGCCCTGCCCGGCGACCTCGTGGTGTTCGACAACGAGGACCACGTCGGCATCTACCTCGGCGACGACATCGTGCTGCAGGCGCCGCACCCGGGTGACCCGGTGGACATCGTGCCGGTGTACCCGAACGCGCACCACTTCGCGCGGCTCCTGCCGGCCGGCGAGTGACGCGTCCCCGGGGAGTTGCGCACCTCCCGTAAGCTGGAGTGATGGCCACCGAGACCCGCACCCCGTTCGAGGAGCAGCGCTCCGCTCGTCCGCAGGTGCGCCCGCGCACCGAGGGGTGGACCCAGGTGCAGGACTCCGCGGGCCGACCCCTCCTGCAGTTCGCGTCCCCGAAGCGCGGCAAGCCGCCCGTGCACCTCGCCGACATGACCGTCGAGGAGCGCGTCGAGAAGGTCAAGGAGCTCGGCCTGCCCGGCTTCCGCGCGAAGCAGCTGTCGACGCACTACTTCACGCACTGGTCGTCCGACCCGGCGACGATGACCGACCTGCCGGCCGCCCAGCGCGAGGAACTCGTGGCGGGGATGCTGCCGCCGCTCCTCACCGAGACCCGGCGTCTCGCGACGGACAAGGGCGACACGATCAAGTTCCTCTGGAAGCTGCACGACGGCGCCCTGGTCGAGTCGGTGCTCATGCGCTACCCCGGCCGGATCACGCTCTGCGTCTCGTCACAGGCCGGCTGCGGCATGAACTGCCCGTTCTGCGCCACCGGTCAGGCGGGCCTCACGCGCAACATGTCGACGGCCGAGATCATCGAGCAGATCGTCCGGGCGAACGCCGCGATCGCCGCCGGTGAGCTCGGTGGTGACCCGCGCAAGGGCGGGCAGGACCGCGTCGACGCCGAGCGCGTCACGAACATCGTCTTCATGGGCATGGGGGAGCCGCTCGCGAACTACAAGCGGGTCATCGAGGCCGTCCGGACGATGATCGCGCCGCAGCCGCACGGTCTCGGGATGAGTGCGCGGGGGATCACGGTCTCGACCGTCGGTCTGGTCCCGGCGATCAAGAAGCTGGCGGACGAGGACATCCCGCTCACCTTCGCGCTGTCCCTGCACGCGCCGGACGACGAGCTGCGCGACGAGCTCATCCCGGTGAACTCGCGGTGGAAGGCCGACGAGGCGATCGACGCGGCGTACGAGTACTACGCGAAGACCGGCCGCCGGGTCTCGATCGAGTACGCGCTCATCAAGGACATGAACGACCATGCCTGGCGTGCGGACCTGCTCGCCGAGAAGCTCAACGCCCGCGGCAAGGGCTGGGTCCACGTCAACCCGATCCCGCTCAACCCGACGCCCGGCTCGGTCTGGACCTCGTCGGAGCCGCACGTGCAGGACGAGTTCGTCCGTCGGCTCAACGCTGCCGGGGTGCCGACGACCCTGCGCGACACCCGCGGCAAGGAGATCGACGGGGCGTGCGGCCAGTTGGCCGCGGCTGACGAGACGGACGTCTGAGTCGACGGTCGGTCGGTCGGGAGGCGCGGTGCGGGTACGCACCGTGCCTCCCGTCGTTCCCGGGTCGCGTCGGTGCTCGTGCTGCCACGGTCCGACACCCACCCGGCCGCGGCCTCGGTACCCCTCCTTCCGCGAGTTCTCGGGGAGGTCGGGGGACGACACGCCCGGGATGTGGGTGGTGTTGGCGGTGTGGGTCGGGCGAACGTAGAGTAATCACTCGTTGCCGCTGAGGCGGAGAACGGAACGGCCGAGACGGTCACCGGGTTCACCTGGGGATCTTGTCCGCCACGGTTCTTCCCCGGCAACGAACTTCCAGCCCCTCTGATGAGGTGCCACTTGGGTGGTGCTGAGTGGGGGGTGCGTCTG
>NZ_JBEPMD010000022.1:0-17716 GCF_040545555.1 Curtobacterium oceanosedimentum | reverse complement strand
GGGGGACCTTGTGGGAGAGTAGGACGCCGCCGGACTCAAACTCCAGCAACACCAGGAAACCCCTGACCGTGATCGGTCAGGGGTTTCCTGCGTTAACGGGGAACTTCTCTTGTCGAGGCTGATGCTGTTCCGTGTTGCAGGCTCCTCGAGCCGTCGGACAGGATGGTCGTGTGGGGGGACCGGTGATCGTGATGCTCGTCGGGGCGGTGTGCGTCGTGTTGGGAGCGCTTGCGTACGCCGGACTCTGGCGTTCGTGGGTCCACTGGAACGCGACGACGCAGGTCTTCGGCTTCGGGTGGCTCGGGTTGTCGATGCTCTCCTTCGGTGCTGCGTTGACCCAGTTCGACGGGCCCTTCCTGGCCCTGGCCGGTGTCCTCATGATCGTGTACGTCGTGTCCGGCATCATCGGGTTCTGCCTCATGCTCGGCATGCTGCGCTGGGCGACCCCGCGCTGGTACCGCGATCGGACACGACGATGATGAGCGGGGAGCCGACGCTGCCGTGGCCGGACGTCCGGTGGGACCGTCTGGCGATCGTCGGTGGCCTCGTGCTCGAGGTTCCGGACGACTGGACAGCGGTCGCGGGGCCGGGAGCGGTCGAGCTCGCACGTGCCGGGTCGACCATCACGCTGCGTCACGTTCGTGCGCGTGGTGCCGACCCTGTTGTCGGGTTCGCAGCCGTGGCAACGGACGACCGCGACGCGCTGCTCATCGAAGGCGCTCCGGAGCGGTTGACCGTCCTGCGGAGCACCGGGACGATCCTGGACGTCCGGTACGGCAGTGTCGGGCCGACAGCGGTGCGCATCACTTCCCGCGGGCCGGTCGACGAGTGGCCGCTGGCGGTGCAGGTCGTCGACGACGTGCTGCGGTCGCGATGGTCGACCGCGTCGGTGGAGCGATCAGCACCGATCCCGCCGGCAGACCGCGTCATCGGCGCGGACACCACGAGCGGCAGTGCCGCGTCGGAGGGGCGTGATCGTGCGGCCGCGCTGCTCACGGTCCGTGGGCCGGACGGGTTGTTCGAGCACCTCGTGCAGGTGGAGGACCGCGGGGTGGTCCCCGGACGGGTCCGACGGTCGGAGGTGGGCACGGCTGCTCGCGCTGCCGGCCTCACAGGACGCTTCGGCGCGCTGACGGCCGCCGGTGCCGCGCTGCTGCGTCCTGCGCACGGTCCGGAGGACCTGCTCGTCGTCGAATGCCGGACGCGCGACGTCGTGACGAGGCGATGGCGCGCGTGGCTCAAGGAGGGTTCGGCACTCGTCGTCGAGGACGGCGACGGGCACAGCGCGATGGGCGTGATCCCGCACGGGCAGCTCAGCCGGGCGCTCCTCGCGTGGGTCGGCGTCGATCCGAGCTGGGTGGTCGAGGACCAGGAGCCGGCGACGGTCCCGCTCGCTGCCCTGGACGATCGTGATGGTCCGTGCCCGAGCGACGTCGGGTGGATGCAGGCGGCATGGCGCGTCCGCGACTGGCACACCGTCCGAGGGTGGGGCGAGCGACGGCAGTTCGCCGTGCTGTCGATCGTGGTGCCGGGCATCGGTGTGTTCGACCATGAAATCGACGGCGACGCGGTCACCATGCGGCCGTCCTCGCCGGCGGCGTTCGCACGGGACGTCGTCCGGTTCCTGACGGTCGGACGGCGCGACCCTGCCTGATCGCAGACGTCTGCCGCACCTCAGCGCAGCAGTCCGAGTTCCATCGCGCGGGTGACCGCCCGGGTGCGGTCGTTCACGCCGAGCTTCTCGAACACGTGCCCGAGGTGCGTCTTCACCGTGGTCTCGCTGACGAAGAGCGTGCGACCGATGGCGGGGTTCGAGTTCCCCTGCGCCACGAGCTGGAGCACCTCGAGCTCGCGCGGGCTCAGCGCCGGCCCGACCGGGACCTTCGCGGTGGTCCGGCGCACGAGCGCTGCGGCTGCGGAGGGCGCGAGGGCCGTCTCGCCCCGGGCGGTGGCGCGGAGGCCCGCGAGGATCTCGGACTCGGGCGCCGCCTTGAGCAGGTAGCCCGAGGCGCCGGCTTCGATCGCCGCCAGGATCTGGTCGTCGGACTCGTACGTGGTCAGGATGAGCACGCGGATGCCCGGCTCACGCGCGAGGATGCGTGCCGTTGCCTCGTCCCCGTTGCACCCGGGCATGCGCAGGTCCATGAGCACGACGTCGGGACGCTCCGCCAGGACGGTCGCGACGGCTTCGTCACCGTCGCTGGCCTGGCCGATCACCCGGACGTCGTCGGCGTCCTGCAGCAGGGCGACGATGCCCGCGCGGACGATGGGGTGGTCGTCCGCCACCACGACCCGGATCACCGTGCCGCTCCCGTGGCGGTCGGCTGCGCCGGTGCGGACTGGAGGCTCGGCTCGGCTCCGGTGGGCACGGATGCCTCGACCACGGTGCCGGTCCCCGGCGCCGACCGCACGACGCACGTCCCGCCCGCCAGGGCCAGCCGGTCGAGGAGCCCGCGCAGACCGTGCCCGGCGGTCGGAGCGTCGGCGTCGAAGCCGACGCCGTCGTCCTCGACACGGAGGACGGTGCGCGGACCGTCCACGTGCAGTGCGACGCGGGCCGAGGCCGCACGGGCGTGCGCGCGGACGTTGGCCAGGGCCTCCTGTCCGACGCGGAGCAGGACCACCTGCGCGTCGCGGTCGAGCGGGCAGTCCGGGGCATGGACCACGACCGGGATGCCGGTCTCGCGGGTGAAGCGCTCACCGAGTCGGTGCAGTGCAGCGCCGAGGCCGTCGCTGGCGACCCCGGCTGCGCCGGCCGCGACCAGGACCCGTGATTCCTCGAGCGCGGTCCGGGCGGACTCCTCGAGCACGGCGAGGCGCTCGTCGAGCCGGTCGGGCCGGTCGGCGGCGAGGTCGGCGCGTGCCCGTTCGGTGAGCATGACGATGCCGGCGAGGTCCTGCGCCACGGTGTCGTGGAGCTCGCGGGCCAGGCGTTCCCGTTCGCTCGTGACGCCGGCAGCGCGGTTCGCCTCGGCGAGGGACTGCTGCGTCGCCTCGAGCTGCTCGATGAGCCTGCGGCGCTCGTCGGACAGCCGTGCGATCCGGGAGATCCAGAGCCCGAGCGCGCACGCGCCGAGGACGCTGATCGCTTCGATGATGATCGTGCCGGCGAGGGCGTCCGGGCCGGATGCGATCTGCAGGCCGACGCCCGACGCGATGCCGATGGCGACCGAGACCCAGACGGCGGTGCGGATGCGCTCGACCTGGCACCATGCCACGGGGAACAGGACGGACTGGACGAACGCGGTGCTCGGCACGACCGCGGGCAGCACGAGGGCGACGACCACGAGCAACGGCACGAAGGCTGCTGCGGCGCGGGGTTCGTCGTACCCACGCCAGCCGTACGTCACGTACGCCAGGGTGAGCAGCCCGAGGGCGACGAAGGCCGGCCAGCGTGACGGCCAGGGCGACCAGTCGGTCGCTGCGATCACCGACACGAGCGCGACGGCGACTGCTACCGCGACGTGCAGTCCCCAGTTGCGGTGCCTGGTGATCCGGTCCATGCCGACAGCATCCCATCGAGTGCGGCCGGTGCGGGCGTTCTCCACAGGCACGATCAGGAGTCCCGTCGGTTCCACCGGAACGTCAGGAGGCACGCGATGGTACCGACGACCAGCCATGCTGCCAGGACGAGGGCTCCGAGTCCGAGGTGCCACGCGCCTCCCGGCTCGCCGGACGCGAACGCGTCCGGCAGGAAGACCGAGCGCATCCCCGATGCCATCCAGCGCAGCGGGAAGACGCCCGCGACGGTCTGCAGCCAGTCGGGCAGCTGGGTGAAGGGGAGGTACACACCGGAGATGAACTGCAGGACCAGGACGATCGGGACGACCGTGGCGGTGGCGCGGCGGCCCTCACGGGGGAGCGCCGAGATCGCGATGCCGAGGACGCTCGCCGTCGCGACGCCCAGGAGCATGATGCCGGCGAACCGGGCCCACGCTCCGCCGTCGGTCGGCAGGTCGACGCCGAAGACGACGCCCGCGACGACGAGGAGCAGTGCGGTCTGCACGATCGAGGTCACGAGGACCATGCCGATCTTGCCGACGAAGTAGCTCACGACCGGCAGCGGGGTGCCACCCAGGCGCTTGAGCGTGCCGTCGCTGCGCTCGCCGGCGATGTCCACGCCGAGTGCCTGCGTGCCGGAGAGCAGGAAGCCGGTGGCGACGAGTCCGGGCAGGTAGTACGTGGCGTAGTCGACGCTGACGCTCGGGCCCGCCTGGATGTCGTCGGCGCTGCTGAACGCCACCGAGAACAACGCGAGCATGACGATCGGGAAGAGGAAGGTGAAGAAGACCGAGTCCGGTGCGCGGAAGTACGAGCGGAGCTCGTACGCGATGCGGTGGGCGCCGAGGCGGATGCTGACTGCGGGGTTCATGCTGCGTGCTCCGAGATCATGGTGAGGTAGACGTCCTCGAGCGAGGGGCGGACGACCTCGAGCGCGTGCATCGGGGTCGTGGTGCTCCGGACCAGTGCGGTCGGGTCCGTCGTCCGGCGCTCGTGGGGTGCGCCGGTCTCGTCCTGCCACCGGACGATCGGGGTGCGTGCGTCCTGCCCGCCGATCGCGTCGATGGGTGCGACGTCGAGCAGTCGGCCGCCGGCGAGCACGGCGGCCCGGTCCGCGAGGTGCGCCGCTTCGTCGAGGTAGTGCGTGGTGAGCAGGACGGTGGTGCCCTCGGCGCTGACGCTCCGGATCAGCTGCCAGAACTGCCGACGGGCCTCGGGGTCGAAGCCGGTGGTCGGCTCGTCGAGGAACAGGACCTCGGGCCGACCGATGATCCCGAGGGCGACGTCGACCCGGCGGCGCTGTCCTCCGGAGAGGCGGCTGATGCGGGTGTTGCGCTGGGCCTCGAGTCCGGTGGCGGCGAGGAGCTCGTCCACCGGACGGCTGCGCGGGTACAGGTGGCGGAAGTGCTGCAGCTGCTCGGCGACCGTGACGTTCGGGGACTCGCCGCTGGTCTGCAGGACGATGCCGACGCGGGCGTTGTGGGTGCGGCTGGCGTGCGCGGGGTCGTGCCCGAGGACCCGGACCTCGCCGCCGGTGCGGGAGCGGAAGCCCTCGAGGATCTCGACCGTGGTGGACTTGCCGGCACCGTTCGGGCCGAGCAGCGCGAAGGTCTCGCCGGGCTCGATCGTGAAGGAGACGTCGTCGACGGCGGTCTTCCCGCCGGGGTACTGCTTCGTGAGGTGCTCGACCGAGACGGCCGGTGTGGTGGACATGTGTCCAGCCTGACCGACGGGTGGGGTCCGGCGGATCGGAGGGGCGGGCGGAGGTGCATCCTCCGATCGGAGGATGGACAGCGGCTCGGTCCGGCTCGGCTCGGCTCGGCCCGGCCCGGCTCAGCTCGGTCCAGCTTGCCGCCGGGCAGAGAGCTGTCCCGCGGCGGCACAGCAGGCCATCAGCGAGCGGGCGACGGGTTGCGGAGCAGCTGCCGACGCCGTGCGGAGGGTGCTCGGTGTGCCGGACCTCCGCGATGGCTCAGCGCCATCTGCTGCGCAGCGCGCGGAACCAGCGCGGAGTGAGCGCCGGCGGCAGGTACCAGGTCGAGCCGGCGCCGAGCAGGGCGATGACCGCGGGGATCCAGAAGAGCCAGTCCGGGCGGCGTGGCAGCGCGAGGACGATGCTCACGAGGACGATGCCGAGGCCGAACCAGAAGAGGCCGAAGACCCAGTACGACAGGCCGTCCTTGGCCCAGGCGCGCCAGAGCCCGGTGTAGCCGAGCAGGCCGACGAGCATCAGGGCGGCACCGACGATCCAGATCACGTGGTGCTCCAGCTCCGCTCGAGCAGCTGCGGGAGCGCCTCGAGCACCCAGTACGACGGCCCGAGTTGCATGTCAGTGCACACCTTAGCTTTGCAGCGATCCCGGCGGGAAGGGGCTGAGCGTCCGCGGGAGGCGCGGGGCGGGCTGGTGACGCGCCTCCCGTCCGTCAGCTCCCCAGAGCGGCCCGCAGGTACGGAGCGGTCCGGCTCGCGGCGCTCGCCGCGACCTCGTGAGGGGTCCCAGCGGCGACCACCTGGCCGCCCTCGTCGCCGCCGGCCGGCCCCATGTCGATGACGTGGTCCGCCTGCGCCACGACCGACATCACGTGCTCGACCACGACGACGGTGTTGCCCGCGTCGGTCAGCCGCTGCAGCTGCGCGGTGAGGAGCTCGACGTCCGCCGGGTGCAGGCCCGTGGTCGGTTCGTCGAGCAGGTAGAGCGTGTGACCGGTCCGGGCGCGTTGGAGTTCGGTGGCGAGCTTGATGCGCTGGGCCTCGCCGCCGGAGAGCTCCGGCGCGGGCTGACCGAGCCGGAGGTAGCCGAGGCCGACGCTCCGCAGGGCGTCCAGCGCGCGGGCGGCGGCGGGCAGGTCGGCGAGGGCGTCCGACGCGTCGTCGACGGTCATGCCGAGGACGTCCGCGATGGTCGACCCGTTCCGCCGGACCTCGAGCGTCTCGGCGTTGTACCGGGCGCCGTGGCACTCCGGGCAGGGTGCCCAGCTGCCTGGCAGGAACAGGAGCTCGACGGAGACCGAGCCCTCGCCCTGGCAGACCTCGCAACGGCCGCCCTCGACGTTGAACGAGAACCTGCCGGCGGTCCAGCCGCGCTCCCGGGCGTCCTCCGTCGCGGCGAAGGCCTGCCGGACCGCGTCGAACATGCCCGTGTAGGTCGCGAGGTTCGAGCGGGGCGTCCGGCCGATCGGCTTCTGGTCGACCTCGACCACGCGGGACACGAGCGGGTGCTGCGTGGCGACCGTCGGCAGGACGCCGCCGACGAGCGACGACTTGCCGGAGCCCGAGACGCCCGTGACGGCGGTCATAACTCCGAGGGGTAGGTCGACGTCGAGCCCGTTGCCCGTGTCGCCACGAAGGTTGTGCAGGGTGAGGTCACGGAGCTCGAGCGTCCCCACGGGTTCGCGCTGCTCGTGCTCGACGGGGGAGGTCCGGGGCTGCAGGTAGCGCCGTGTCACGCTCTCGGGGACGTCGGCGAGCCCCTCGGGCGGCCCGCTGTAGAGCACGCGCCCACCTCCCGAACCGGCACCCGGGCCGACGTCGACGATCCAGTCCGCTCGCCGGACGATGTCCATGTCGTGCTCGACCACGAAGACGCTGTTGCCGCTCGCGCGGAGGTCGTCGAGGACCTGCACGAGGGACTCAGCATCGGCAGGGTGCAGCCCAGCGCTCGGCTCGTCGAGCACGTATACCACACCGAACAGCCCCGACCGGAGCTGCGTCGCGATCCGCAGGCGCTGCGTCTCACCCGGGGAGAGCGTCGGCGTCGCCCGGTCGAGCCCCAGGTACCCGAGGCCGAGTCCGACGAGCACCTCGACCCGACCGAGCAGGTCCCCGGCGATCGACTTCGCGACCTCGGACCGTTCCCCGGACGTCACCCGGCTCTGCGCGGGCGACGGGTCGGTCAGTGTCGCAGCCGGTCGGAGGACCTCGGCGACCTCGGACAGCGGCAGCGCGTTGAACTCCGCGATGGAGTGGCCGCCGAACGTCACCGCGAGGGCTGCCCGGGTCAGCCCGGAGCCGTGGCAGAGCTGACACGGGCCGGACTCGACGAAGCGCAGGGCCTTGTTCCGCTGCGTCTCGCTCTGCGAGTCGGCGAGGGTGTGCAGCGTGTACTGCCGTGCGCTCCAGAACCGGCCCTTGTACGGCTTCGCCACCCGGTCGCGCTTGGGGTGGACCTCGACGACGGGCTGCTCCTCGGTGAAGAGCAGCCAGTCGCGGTCCGCCTGCGGCAGCTCCCGCCACGGACGCTCGATGTCGTAGCCGAGCACCGCCGTCACGTCGCGGAGGTTCTTGCCCTGCCAGGCACCGGGCCATGCGGTGATTGCCCCGTCGCGGATGGACAGCGACGGGTCGTGCACCGCCGAGGCCTCGGTCACCTCGTGCGCCGTGCCGAGTCCGTGGCAACGCGGACAGGCGCCGGCGACGGTGTTCGGCGAGAACGAGTCCGAGTACAGCTGGTCGGCGCCCTCGGGGTAGGTCCCGGCGCGCGAGTAGAGCATGCGTACCGAGTTGCTCAGCGTCGTCAGCGTGCCGACGGTCGAGCGGGTGCTCGGGGCGCCGCGGCGCTGCTGCAGTGCCACGGCCGGGGGCAGGCCCGTGATCGAGTCGACGTGCGGGGTCGAGCCCTGCGCGATGAGCCGCCGGGCGTACGGGGCGACGGACTCGAGGAAGCGACGCTGTGCCTCGGCGAAGACCGTGCCGAAGGCCAGGCTGGACTTGCCGGAGCCGGAAACACCGGTGAAGGCGACGATGCGGTCGCGGGGGATGTCGACGTCGACGTCCTGCAGGTTGTGCTCACGGGCGCCACGGACGCGGATGAACCCGTCGGACGACGACGGCTGGTCGGCAGGGTGGTGCGGGGCGGGCATTCGTTCGAGCGTAGGCGGAACCGTGGGGCCGTGTTCCGGACTGCACGCCCGCGGCCTACTCGCAGCCCACTCCGTCGCCGTCGCGGTCGAGCTTGCGGGAGTACCCGGGGTCACCGACGCGCACCGGTGCCGCCCCGGCGGCGCGAGCTGCGTCGCAGTTGGCGAAGAACGTCGCTGCCGGCGCCGCAAGGGGTGCAGGCGCGGCTGCTGCCTGGGCAGCAGCGGCTTCTGCCGCTGCCTTCGCGTCTGCTGCTGCCTGCGCCTCGGCCGCTCGGGCGGCCGCATCAGCGGCAGCCTGTTGTGCAGCGGCTTCCTCTGCGGCCTTCTTCGCAGCGGCGTCTGCCGCTGCCTGCTGAGCGGCTGCCTCGGCCGCCGCCTTGTCTGCCGCGGCCTTCTCGGCGGCGGCTCGCGCTGCGGCGCTCGCCGTCGACGTGGGCGTCGGCGTGGCCGCGTCGGCCTCGGCCACGAGCGCTGGTGCTTCGGCGACGCTCCCGGCGCTGCAGGCGCTCAGCGCGATCACGACGGCGAACGAACCGGCGACGACCGCCGCGACGGTGCGGAACTGCTTCTGGGGCATCACGGTTCTCCTGTACCTGAGGACTTGTCCATCTTCGTGGCACCCGCTGTCCAGCACGATCCCCCAGACACGGGGGTGCGTGCGGACGGGAGGCGCGGGGCGGTCTGGTCACGCGCCTCCCGGTCGGTGGGTACGGTGGTCGTGGGGAACGGGGGATCGATGGTCGACGACATCGCGTGGTCGCCGCCGAGGCGGCGGAACGGCATCTGGTGGATCGTGGCGAGCGGGTTGCTGCTGCCCGCCGGGTGGGTGATGTGGCTGCTGGTCGCGCTCGCCGGGTACAACGGCGCCGGGAACTCGACGCACACGCTCTCGAACCAGACGATCGGGAGCATCGTCGTCACGGTCGTGTGCGCCGGGGTGCCGCTGGCCGGGGTGGTCGTGCTGTTGGTGCAACGGCGGCGGAGCCGGTCGGTGACGCTCGTCGGGCCGATCGCGTGCGCGGTGTTCGCGGTCCTCGCGGCCGTGTCGCTCGGGTACCCGACCGTCGGGATCGCGCAGAGCTGGGCTGCGGAGGAGGAACAGCGGGCGCAGCCTCCGACCGCGATCGAGACGAGCCGGACGAAGGCGCAGGCCGAGCGGGACCTCACGGCCGTGGGAGAGCGCGCGGTGCGGGCGATGGGCGCAGACTTCGGCTCCGGGGAGGTCGGGCAGTACACCGCGGCGTGCCCCCTGTCGAACCTCGACCAGGGCACGCAGTACCGGTGGCGGTGGTCCGCCTCCTCGGTGCCGGAGGACGACCCGCGATCCGAGGCGGAGCGCGAGGCCGACGAACTGCCGGCGGCGGAGCTCGAGCAGCGGATCGCTCCCGTGCGTGACGTCTTCCGTGACGCCGGACTCCGGAACGCGGACCCGCTCGGCTGGGACGTCCGAGGATACGGGGACGGATGGCTGCACGAGGCGTACGCCGGGGTGACCGAGGTCTCGGGTGAGGTGGACCTCGAGACGACCTGCCTGGCGGGCGGTCCGGGCGACGGGTACGACGAGGATGAGTGAGCACGTGTCTGCCGGTGCGCCGGGACGTCGGGCACCCGTCGGCGTCTGGGTCGCACTCGTGGCGGCTGTCGGCTGCACCGCGTACGAGATGCTCGCGGGTGCGCTCGTGGAGTGGACCGGGCTCGGCTTCGTGCCGCTGCTGTTCGTGCCGCCGCTCTACCTGACGGCGATCCTGCTGCTGATCTGGGTCGGACAGCAGGGGATCCGGGTGGCGCGGACGCTGGCGGTCGTCGTGGGGATCGTGCTCGCGGTGTCGTTGCCGGTCGCGGTGGTCGTGGCGATGCGGACGTGGAACTGAGGCTGTGGGCTGTGGACGAGGGGGAAGCGTGACGACGGACGATGACGGGACCAGGGGCAGCGGCGCTCCGAGCGGAGAGGGCCGTGCGAGCGCCGGCGGCTGGATCGCGGGCAGCATCGTCGCGCTGTTCGTCGGCTGGTGGTTGGCGTTGGCCTCCGTCCTGTCGACCGCCGGGCCCTGGTCGGGTCGGTGGTCCGACGGCGGCATGATCCTCGCGTACCTGATCGCCGCGGCGCTCGGCTTCGGCGTGCCGCTCTGGGGCTTCCTCAGCCTGCGCCGGGAGCGGCGTGACGGTCGATCGGCGCGCATCGTCGGTCCGACCGTGTGCCTGCTCCTGGCTGCCCTGGGCGGGGTCACGCTGTTGCCGCTGCCGTTCTTCCAGGGGGCGCGCATGGCCTCCGACGCCGCCGAGCGTGCGCAGCCGCCGACGGACGGGGAGACGGCGCGGACCGTGGCGGAGGCGCAGGAGGAGCTGCGGGCGCTCGGCGACCGGGTCGTCGCGGCGATGGGGCGGGACAGCTCGGCGCCGCCGGCCGAGGTCGAGACGGACACCTGCCGCCTGGACAACCACAGCGCGGGCACGATGGTGCGCTACTCCTGGTTCGTCGCAGACTGGGCACCGTCCGCGGCGGCGCCCGCGCCCGCGGCGGAGGGATCGGCACCATCGGCGCCCGCGGCGTCCGGTTCGCCGGTGCTCTCGCCGTCCGCGACCGTGTCCGATGCCGAAGGCGCCCGGATGAGCGAGCCTGCGCTGCGCCTGCTGCAGGACGAGGGTTACGAGCTGTACCAACGGTTCGACGGCGGCGGTGGCCACCTGTTCGTACCGGACGACTGGCACGGCAGGGCGACGGTCGGACAGCGCGCCGGGGACCTGCTGCTCGAGAGTGGGTGCCTGGTCGACCCGAACGCCGTCGACGAGGAGTGACCCGCAGCGGTCCCGGTGGCGAGCGTCAGCCGGGTGGCGAGCGCCAGCCGGGTGGCGAGGGCCAGCCGGGTGGCGAGGGCCAGCCGGGCGGCGAGGACCTGACGAGCACCGGGTGGATCGCGGGCAGCATCATCTCCCTGTTCATCGGGTGGTCGTTGGCGCTGGCATCGGTCCTGTCCACCGCGGGACCCTCGTCGGCCCAGTGGTCCGGCGACGGCAGGCTGCTGCTGAGCGTGATCGCCGCAGTCATGGGAATCGGGGTACCCGCCCTGGGCCTCCTCCGCATGCGGCGGCAGGAGCAGCTCGGCCGGCCGATCGGCGCTGCGGCACCGGCCGTGTGCGCGGTCGTCATGGTGTTGGCCGTCTGCACGCTCCTGCCGATGCTCTTCCTCCAGGTCGCCCAGGCCCTGTCGTAGCGACCGAGCGGGACGGCTCGGCGTCGGCCGCGCGGATGTTCGCTCCTGCAACGTCCGCTGAGTCCGCACGGTCCGGGGCGCGTAGACCGGAGGACATGAAGGTCGTCGGAGTCGAAACGTTCGGAGGGCCCGAAGCCCTCGCCGTCCACGAGGTCCCGGAGCCGCACGCCGGCCCCGGCACCGTCCGCATCCGGGTGCAGGCGTTCGCCGTGAACCCCACCGACACCGGGGTGCGCGAGGGGCAGCGGGACTCGTCCGAGGCCTCGCCGCCGTACGTGCCCGGGATGGACGCCGCCGGGGTGATCGACGAGGTCGGACCCGACGTCGAGGACTGGCAGGTCGGCGACCAGGTCATGGCGATGGCCCTGCCGCTGTCCGAGCACGGCGGCGCCTACGTCGAGTACCTCGTCGCACCGGTCGGGTCATTCACACGGATCCCGGCGGGCCTGTCGATCGAGGAGGCCGCGACCGTCCCGATGAACGGCCTGACCGCGCTGCAGATCCTCGCCCGCGCCGATCTGGCGGAGGGCGACACGCTCGCCGTCACCGGAGCCGCCGGGCTGCTCGGGAACTACGTCGTGCAGCTCGCGAAGCAGCGCGGCATCACGGTCATCGCCGACGCAGCACCGAAGGACGAGGACCTCGTGCGCTCCCTCGGGCCGGACCACATGGTGCGCCGCGGCGACGGGTTCGCGGCGGCCGTCCGGGGCATCGTGCACGGCGGGGTCGACGCGCTCGCCGACGCCGCGGTGCAGCGGGACGAGGTCGTCGACGCGGTGCGGGACGGCGGGTTCTTCGCGGACGTGCGGGGCTGGGAGGGCAACGGCGCTCGCGGCATCCGGTTCGAGCGGATCATGGTGTTCTCGGAGTACACGTCGTTCGACCTGCTCGAGGAGCTGCGGCAGGCGGTGGAGGACGGGGTCCTCACGCCGCGGGTGGCCGAGGTGCTGCCCGCTACGCGTGCTGCGGAGGCGCACGAGCGGCTGGCTGCCGGTGGGACGCGGGGGCGGTTCGTGCTCACCTGGTGAGTGCGGGTCGCGGTCGCGACACGATGACGGACGGGAGGCGCGGTGCCAGCTGGTACCGCGCCTCCCGTCCGTTTTCCTCGTACACGGTTGATATACCAAGCGTGACGCGCGGTGTTCCGGTTGCTACGGTGGCGCTTCCGATGGGAGCCCATCGGGAGTTGAGGAGGAGCAATCGTGAGGAAGAAGTTGGTCTCGATCGCAGCCGCCGCGGTCGTCGTGGCCGCCATCGGGCCGGTCGGAGCGACCGCGGCGGTGGCGTCGGATTCTCCGGCGTCGTCCGGACGGGTGGTCGAGGGAGGCGCGTCCGCTGACCGGGTCGGCGAGACCCGGAACGGGACGTCCTACCCGGAGGGCGGCACGTGGACCTACGGCGTGTGGAGCGGGGAGGTGCACTCGGTCTACCAGCACAACGGATCCACGCACCGTGCATCGGTGAAGTCGCACGGCGTCGTGACCCGATCGGCATGGCAGCCACCGACGAAGGTCGCGTACGCCCACCGGCCGAAGGCGGTTTCCGGGAACCAGGCGTTCTGGGCCCGCCGCGGATGAGGAACTTCGCGGCTGCCACCGTCCTGGCGGTGGCAGCCGTCCTCGCGCTGTCGGCAGTGCTCGCGGTGTCCGTCGTCGGCGAGGTCGAGGCACTCGGGCTCCTCGCCGGGCGGGCGACGCTCGGGCTCACTGAGCTGCCGGTCGGCGAGACGAAGGTCGAACACATCCGAGACATCACCGCTGCGGCTGAGTGCTCCGGGGTGCGAGTCTCGCTCCTGGTTCCGGACCGTGACGGACGGCCCGGGGTGTGGACCGCCTACACGTTCCGGGGGACGGCAGCGCAGCCCGGGATCGGTGCGGCGATCAGCACACGGCCGATCGGTGACGGTGGCACGCTCGACCTGCTCGGTCCGATGGCGGTCGAGGGCGACGGACGGTCGGTCCGACGGTTCACCGAGGAGCTGCGGCAGGCCGGGTACACGACGGTCGACACCACGCCCGCTCCGGTCGAGGCGCTCGTCGTGGTCCTGGCGCGGCCGACCATCGCGCTCGTCACGGTCGCCGTCCTGCTCGGACTGGGGATCGCGCTCGTCGCCGAGTCGAGACGCCGTGCCGGACGGCAGGACCTTCGTTTGCGAGCGGGCTGGTCCGGTGGGAGCGTGGCCTGCGCGGAAGCCCTGGACCTCGGTCGCCTGACGGGCCCAGTGGTGGTCGCAGCATGCGTGGGTCCGCCGGTGGCGCTCGCGGTGCACGGGGCCAGCGCCCCGGCGCTCCGGTTCACGACGGTCGTCGTCGTGGTGTGCGTCCTCGCGGCGTTGCTGGCCGCCCTCGTGCTGCACGTCGGCTGCGCCCTGCTGAGCGCTGCCGCGACCCACCGCGCTGCGGAGGCTCGATGGCCGATGGTCCTCGTCGCCGCCGCCGGCATGTCGCTCGTCGTCGTGGCCGTCGCCGACGTGCAGTGCCTGCAGGACCGTCAGCGGACCACCGCCGAGGCCGAACGGATCCTCGTCGCCGAAGCTGCGCACGGGGACGACGTCGTGCTCGGCACAGCGTCGACGACCCTCGAGCAGGACCAGGCGTTGGGGGCGATCGCGACCGGAGCACTCGCGCGAGGGGACGCCAGCATGGCGTACTCCTCCTTCACGGATCGGTTCACACTGGTCGGCGACGCCAGCGCGTCCCTGCGTGCACTCGTGCCGGGCGGCCTCCCTCCGCACGGGCAACCACTCCTGCTCGTGCCCGATGCCCTCGCCGGCGAGAGCGACGCGCTGCGCGATGCTTCAGCGGCGGACATCGCGACCGGTTGGCAGGTGGAAGGACGTCAGCCTCCGCGACCACTCGACATCCGGATCCGACGGGTGCGCTCGACCGCAGCCGTCTCCGAGTCCGCGATCCTCTGGACGAACGGGATCGAACCGCTGCTGCCGACGTGGCCGGACATTCCCGTGTTGGTCGTCCCCGACCCGAGCGACCTCGCACCGAATCAGGTCGGGACCGGCGTCGCGAACGGCGAGGTGCGCTTCGCCGACCGCGCGGCGCTCGAACGCCAGCTGCGGGCTGCCGGGCTCGCGGACATCGTCCTGCAGGTCGACCGCGTGGGGGCCCGCGTGGAACGGCAACTCGGAGAACTCCGGACCGAGCGCCACACGCTGCTGCTGGCCGTCGGTGCTGCGTTGTCGGCCCTCGTGCTCGCAGCGATCTCGCTCGTGGGCGAACACCGCATCCGCACCGCTCGACTCGGGCGCGTGCAGTACCTGGTCGGACGGCACCCGCTGGTCCGGCACCGGTGGTTCCTCGTCGGCGCGAGCGGCACAGCCCTGACCACCGCCGCGGTGACGAGTGCGTTGTCGGGAGCTCGGGGGGACGTGATCCTCACCGCAGGCGTCGCCAGCGGAGTGGGCGCCCTCGTGTTGCTCGGCGTGGTATCCGCCGTGATCCCGACGCGTGGAGCGGACGAGTGGAGGAAGACATGGTGATCGCAGCGCCGGTGCTCGAAGTCGACGGACTGGGGTTCGACATCGGGCCCCGGAGGTTGTGGGACGAGCTGTCCCTGTCCGTCCGACCGGGGAACGCCGTCGCAGTCCTCGGGCCGTCGGGGCAGGGGAAGACGACACTGCTCCGCTGTCTCGGCGGGCTGCAGACCCCGACGCGAGGGGCTGTCCGGTTGCGGGGCGAGGACGTGCACCGGAGTGTTCGTCGCGCGCGGCGGCTGATGCGGCGAGACCGCGTCGGGTTCGTCGTGCAGGACCACGCGGTCGTGCCGCAGTGGACGATCGAGCAGAACCTCGGCGTCGTGCGGCCGACCGGTGTCCCTCGGCGTGAGCGCGACGAGCGGGTCCAGGAGGCGGCGAACGCGGTGGGGCTCGGGGGTCGCCTCCGGATGCGGGCGGGGTTCCTCAGCGGTGGGGAGCAGCAGCGGGTCGCCGTCGCGCGGGTGCTCGTACAACGGCCGTTGCTGGTGCTGGCAGATGAGCCGACGGCCTCGCTCGACGAGATGAGCGCGGTGCTGGTGCGGGACGCACTCGAGCAGCTCCGGAGTGCGGGGAGCGCGATCGTGGTGGCGACCCACGATGCCACGCTGCAGGAGTGGGCAGGCGGTCAGATCACCCTCTGACGCCCGACGGTCGGGGCACAGCCTCCCGTCACTCTCGTCCCTGCCCTTGCGGTCGGCCGACGATGGCGGCCCAGCGGTCGAGCTCGTCCTCGACGCGATCTGCGACTGCTGCGGGATCGTCGTGCTCCCACGAGCGGAGGACCCGCCAGCCCTCGGTCGTCAGGATCGCCTGGTTCCGGGCGTCGCGCTGCCGGTTCGCCAGCAGCTTCCGGCGCCACAGCTCGGCGTTCGCCTTCGGGAGCTGCACGTGCTCCTCGCAGCGGTGCCAGAAGCAGCCATCGATGAACACCGCGATCCGAGCACGAGGGAACACGAGGTCGGGGCGGACGCGGCACCGGCGGCTGACCTGACGATCGACGAAGAACCGACGGCCACGGCGGTGGAGCTCTCGTCGGACGGCGAGATCGGGTGCCGTGTCCCGTCGACCGAAACGCGCCATGTGTCGGCGGCGTGCGTCATCGGCTTCCCACTGTTCCACTGTGCGACGATCGCACGCGTGCACCGTCGTCGCGCGAACGATGACGGATCGGTGGACAAGGCTCTGTGTCGGATATCCGGTGCAGGGGAGTGGACGCCTCGCTCGGGCCGCTGCGGTGTCGAGCGTCGCGAGGGAGCGACGGACGCGGTCGAGGTTGCGGTGCAGCACCACGAAGACGATCACGCCGGCGAACGATGGTCGCATGGGTACCATCGGCCGCGTGAGCAGCGACGTGACCCCTGGGCGGTACCGGCACTTCAAGGGTGGGGAGTACGAGGTGGTCCTCGTGGCGAAGGACGTCGAGACCGAGGAGCCGATCGTCGTGTACCAGGCGCTGTACGGGGAGCGCGGGCACTGGGTGCGGTCGCTCGCCGACTTCACGGCGCACGTGGCTCGGGACGGGTACGAGGGGCCGCGGTTCGTCCGACTGGCCTGACCGTCACCTCCGTCGATCCGCGGCGCCGGCGAGGTGCACGCGCTGGGTCCGGCGCCGCCGGACCACGAGCAGGTCGGCCGCGACGAACCCGAGCGTGACGACGATGAACCAGACGGTGGTCGCATCGCCCGTCGACGCCGTCGCGAGCGTGGGTCCGTCGCCGGGCGTGGCGGTGATGAGACCGGGGACGCTGGTGGGCGCACCGGTTATCGCGGCGAGGGCTGTCATCACGATCGCTGCAGCAGAGAGTGTCACGACACTGCCCACCATCGATCCGACGACGACGAAGGTGAGGCGCAAGGGCTGCATGGGGGTCTCCTGGTGGTCGGTCGTCAAGCCGTGGTCGTCGGCCGCGGCATCGGTCTCATTTGTACTGATTCGGGGTTGAAACATCAATACCTCGTGCGGCCCTTGGCGGCCGTGCACCCACCGGCAACAATGGGTGTGATGAGCCGGTACGTGGGAGAGGTGTTCGTCGTCCGTCGCGAGGGCGTCCTCGTCGCTGAGCCGACCGGTGGCGTCGCGCGACGAGATACCGATGCTCCTCGGCAGACGTGGTTCGCGACCATCGACGACGAGACGTCAGGCCTGCCGCTGGTCCGCCACGGCAGCGCCTCCGCTGAGATCGAGCTCGTGCATCCTGGTCCCGACAGCGGGTCGGTCGGACGGGTCGTGCGGTTCCTGCCGACGGCCGGGACTTCCGTGTCGGCTAGGGCGGTCGCGGCTGATCGGCGAGATGACGCGATAGACCGTCTCGAGTTAGTGCCGGAGGAGTGGCAGCCCTACGAGGTGCGAGCGGGCGAGCTCGACGCGCACGGGTGGGAGGCGTTCGTCGGCACGCTGGTCCCGGTACCGGTCGAGGAGATCGATGCCGTGCTCGGGGCGGGCTGGGAGCAGCTCGTCCGGATCGAGCCGTGGCTCGTACCCCTTCAGACCGAAAGCGATCATCCGGCGACCTGAGCGGTGACGGACGGGAGGCGCGGGGGGCGCGGGGCCCCCCCCCCCCCCCCCGCCCGGGGGGGGGGGGGGGGGCCGGGGGGGGGGGTAGCCCCCCGCGGGGGGGGCGCACCCCGGGGCGGGGGGGCGGCGGCGCGGGCGG
>NZ_JBEPMD010000021.1:0-26473 GCF_040545555.1 Curtobacterium oceanosedimentum | reverse complement strand
GGGGGGGGCCCACCCCACCCCCCCCGCCGGGGGGGCCGCCGGGGCCCCCCCCCCCCCCCCGCGGGGGCCCCCCCCCCCCCCCGGGGGGGGGGGGGGGGCCCCGGGGCCCCCCCGCCTCCCGTTCGTTCGTCTGGTGGCGACTACTTCGACTCGTGGAGTCGGCTGCTCTCGTCGTGCCACTCGATCGCGGTGGCAGCGAGCTTGTCCTTGAACTCGGCGCCGTGGTGGGCGCAGAAGTAGAGCTCGCCGCTGGCCATGGTGGCGCGGATGTACGCCTGCGCTCCGCAGCTGTCGCAGCGGTCAGCGGCGGTGAGCTGGTGGCTGCTGGCTTCGTCGATGGAGAGGTCGTGCACGGTCTGGGTCATTGCTGTGCTCCTCACGGATCGCAGGTGGTGCGGGTGGACACCCATTTGAACACGTGGTGGCTGGGAGACGTGCATCGCGGACGGCCTGTTTCGCTGAGCGCGGATCCGTCATCGCCGCAGCGCGGTGGTCCTTGTCCCCGGAGCGTCGATGACGACGCTGTTTCGCCCAGTTCTGGGCCGGTCGCTCGATGAGGGCACCGGAGAGGCACCCGGCCGCGAGTGTCAGGAGGACCTGAACGGACAGGAGGACCGCGAGCGGCGTCGCGGGACCGAGCGCGAGGGTGGTGAGCTGCTGCAGCGGCCAAGCGTAGATGTAGACGCCGTACGAGGCGTCGACCCGGGATCCGACGGCGTGGAGCGGCGTCAAGGAGCTCAAGGGGAGGAGCAGGATGACGATCGGCAGCGGCGCAATGATCGCGCTGGTCTGCGTCATGATCGACGCCGCGACGATGACGAGCAAGACCAGGACGGTCGCCGTGGAGATGCGGATGCTGGCCCGCCAGTAGTAGGCGACAGCGCCAGCGGCGAAAGCGACTCCCACTTCGAGCGCTGGACCGAGGACGCCCGGGTAGTCGACGAAGCCGAAAGTGCTCGGGAGAGCCGCGAAGGTCAAGCAGACCGCCACCGCGATGGACAGGGTGCGACGCGCGGTCACCGGAGAGACGAGGATGCCGACGGCGACGCCGACGTAGAAGAACCCTTCCCAGAACAGTGTCCAGAGCGAGCCGTTCCAGACACCGGTGTAGTGCACGCCGACCAGCGTGGTGTCGATCCCCTCTCGGAGGAGACCGGGCGGGTACAGGAGCGCGTTGTGGAAGACGTACTGGACAGCGCTGACCGGGTCCCACTGCGAACCGCGCTCGAGTCGGGTGGAGAACGGAGCGAACACGAAAGCCGTGACGAGGAGGTTGACGATCAGCCCGGGGAAGATGCGGGCCGCGCGAGCCTCGGCAAAGTCGGTGAGAGAGTGCATGGTGTCGCCGCTCCTGCTGATGAGGTAGCCCGACACCGTGAAGAACCCGAGCACTCCCCAGCGACCGAGCGTCATGCCGCCGAGTTCCAGTTCTTGCTCGACGCCCGCGATCGCCGTCGAGTGCGAGACGAGGACCGCCGCGGCGAAGACGAGCCGGAACACGTTCAACGAGTTGGCGTGTGGATCGAAGGTGGACGCAAGGGTGCGCCGAGCAACAGGAGCTGGCATACGACACATGCTAACATTGCACATTCTGTGCACGATGCGAACGGTACAGGTTCGCGACCGTCCGGAACGTGCCCCGCCCGGTACGATCGGGAGGTGAGCTCCGACTACTCTGCACGACACCTCTCCGTCCTCGAGGGACTCGAGGCCGTTCGGAAGCGTCCCGGCATGTACATCGGGTCGACGGACTCCCGTGGGCTCATGCACTGCCTGTGGGAGATCATCGACAACTCCGTCGACGAAGCGCTCGCGGGGCACGGCGACGAGATCGGCGTCGTGCTGCACGACGACGGCTCGGTCGAGGTCCGCGACACCGCCCGGGGCATCCCCGTCGACGTCGAGCCGAAGACCGGGCTGACCGGGGTCGAGGTCGTGTTCACGAAGCTGCACGCCGGCGGCAAGTTCGGCTCCGGGTCGTACGCGGCCTCGGGCGGGCTGCACGGCGTCGGTGCCTCGGTCGTGAACGCGCTGTCCGAGCGCCTCGACGTCGAGGTCGACCGGGGCGGCAAGACCTACGCGATGTCCTTCCACCGGGGTGAGCCGGGGACCTTCGCGGGTGACGGCCCCGACGCCCCGTTCACGCCGTTCACCTCGGGGAGCGAGCTGCGCGTCGTCGGCAAGGTGAAGAAGGGCGTCACCGGGTCCCGCGTCCGGTACTGGGCGGACCGGCAGATCTTCACGTCCGACGCGAAGTTCAGCACGACCGACCTCGTCAGCCGGGCGCGCCAGACCGCGTTCCTGGTGCCCGGGCTCGGCATCACCATCACCGACGAGCGTCCGACCTCGATCGAGGCAGCCGCACAGCGCGCCGAGGCGACCGGTACGCCCGTCACGCCCGGCCCGGTCATCGAGCGCTTCCGTTACGAGGGCGGCATCAGCGAGTTCGTGGAGCACCTCGCCGTCGACTCCGCGGTCACCGACGTCTGGCGCATCCAGGGCACCGGCACCTTCACCGAGACCGTGCCGATGCTCGACGACAAGGGGCACATGGTGTCCACCTCCGTCGAGCGCACGTGCGAGGTCGACATCGCGATGCGGTGGGGCAGCGGGTACGAGACGGTCGAGCGGAGCTTCGTCAACATCATCGCGACGCCGAAGGGCGGCACGCACCTGACCGGCTTCGAGTCGGGCGTCGTCAAGGCCGTGCGGACCCAGGTGGAGGCGAACGCGCGCAAGCTCAAGGTCGGCCAGGACAAGCTCGAGAAGGACGACGTCCTCGCCGGCATGACCGCCGTGCTGACCGTCCGACTACCCGAACCGCAGTTCGAGGGGCAGACGAAGGAGGTCCTCGGCACCCCCGCGGTCCGGAAGATCGTCGACCAGGTCGTCTCGAAGCACCTGACCGAGATCCTCACCTCGACGCAGCGCACCGAGAAGGCCCAGGCAGCGACCCTGCTCGAGAAGGTCGTCGCCGAGATGAAGACCCGCATCTCGGCCCGGGCGCACAAGGAGACGCAGCGCCGCAAGAACGCGCTCGAGAACTCGTCACTGCCGACGAAGCTCGCCGACTGCCGCAAGCAGGACGCCGAGGGCACCGAGCTCTTCATCGTCGAGGGCGACTCCGCGCTCGGCACGGCCAAGCTCGCCCGCAACAGTGAGTACCAGGCGCTGCTGCCGATCCGCGGCAAGATCCTCAACGTGCAGAAGGCCTCGGTGTCGGACATGCTGTCCAACGCCGAGTGCGCCTCGATCATCCAGGTCATCGGCGCCGGCTCGGGCCGCTCGTTCGAGATCGACCAGGCCCGCTACGGCAAGATCATCATCATGTCGGACGCCGACGTCGACGGCGCGCACATCCGCACGCTCCTGCTGACGCTGTTCTTCCGGTACATGCGCCCGATGATCGAGCAGGGCCGGGTGTTCGCCGCCGTCCCGCCGCTGCACCGCGTCGTCGTGGTGAACCGCGGCAAGGCGAACGACACGCTGTACACCTACTCCGAGGCCGAGCTGCAGGCGGTGCTGAAGAAGCTCGCGAAGCAGGGCAAGAAGTACCAGGAGCCGATCCAGCGGTACAAGGGCCTGGGGGAGATGGACGCCGACCAGCTGGCCGAGACCACGATGGACCGGGCGCACCGCACCCTCCGTCGCGTGAACGTGACCGATGCCGAGAGCGCCGCGAAGGTGTTCGAGCTGCTGATGGGCAACGACGTCGCGCCGCGCAAGGAGTTCATCCTCGCCGGCGAGGGCCTCGACCGCGACCGCATCGACGCGTAGGCGGGCCCGACCCGACCCGGCCCGGCCCGGCCTGGGACTTGCGCTGAGCGACAGTTCTCGTGCCCTGCGGCGCGAGAACTGTCGCGGAGCCCGAGACTCACGCGGACCGAGGACCGAGGACCGAGGGCCGCGGGTCCTACGCCTCGCCCGCGGTGCCGTCCAGGGCCGCTGCGCTCCCGCCGATCGAGCCGATCACGGCCTCGAGCGGCGCGCCCGACCCGTCGCGCTTCGACAGCCAGTCGGGCAGGGTCCGCGCGGCACCGTCGGCGCCGACGGCGTGCGGCGGCGCGATGCCGGCCCACGCCACGGTGAGGCCGTCCTCGCCCTTCAGGAACGCGTGCGCGCGCACACCCTGCGTCGCCCGACCCTTCGCGGGGAACTCCGAGAACGCCGAGACCTTCGCGCGCCCGGGATCGGTGCCCGGCAGCGCGCCCGAGGCCGTCGACACCGTGGCCACCACGGCGTCGTCCGAACGTGCGACGGACCCGAACCAGATCACCGCCGCGCCCGAGGCCAGGGCGACGCCGGCGACGCCGCCCGCGGGCAGCCCCTGCGGTCGGACGCCCGACGCCGGGAACCGCAGCAGCTGCGCGTTCGACGTGATGAACACGAGGTCGTCCGACTCCGGCGCCTGCGCGGCCCCGACGACCGTGTCCTTCGGCTTGAGCCCGATGGCGACGAACTCGTCCTTGTCCGGCCAGGCACCCGTCGCGACGCGCTTCACGACACCCTGCGCGGTGCCGATCGCGAGCGAGTCCGTCGCACCCGCGGACAGGTCGACGAGCGCGACGACCGTCTCGGTCCTGGTGATCCCGAGGTAGTCGGACACCCGGACACCGGCGTCGAGCCGGACGGACGCCGGCGGCACGGCGGGCACGTCGACGGGGGAGAACCGCAGGACCCGGCCGGTCGAGGTCAGCGCGCCGACCTGTCCGCGGACGGTCGACACGACGGTGGAGCGGACCGCGTCGTGCTTCGACCGCTTCGGCACCCGCACGATCCCGAGGTCGGTGTCGGGGATGTCCACGCGCACCAGTCGACCGGTCGTGGAGAGCAGCACGCGGCACGGGGCGTCGGCGACCTGCAGCGACTCGGGGTCGACCGCGGCCTTCCGGCCACCGCGCACCGGGGCATCGGCCTCGGTGAGCAGGGTGCGACGCGGGGTGGCGAACCGGTCGGACACCTCGGTGAGCTCCTGCGCTACCTGGGCACGGAGTCGCGCGTCGGAGGCGAGCAGTTCCTCGAGCGCGGCGATGTCGGCGAGCAGCTGGTCACGCTCGCCCTCGAGCTCCAGGCGCGAGAACTTCGTCAGGCGCCGCAGTCGCAGCTCGAGGATGTACTCGGCCTGTACCTCGGACAGGTCGAAGACGTCCTGCAGTCGTGTGCGGGCGGCCTCGGAGTCGTCGGACGAGCGGATGACCTCGATGACCTCGTCGATGTCGAGGATCGCGACGAGCAGACCCTCGACGAGGTGCAGCCGTTCCTTCCGACGGGCGAGCCGGTACTGGGAACGTCGCGTGACCACGTCGAGCCGGTGCTGCACGTAGACGTCGAGCAGTTCGCGCAGGCCGAGCGTGCGCGGTGACCCGTTCACGAGCGCGACGTTGTTGATGCCGAAGCCGTCCTCGAGCGGGGTGTGCTTGTACAGCTGCTCGAGCACTGCCGTCGGGTTGAAGCCCGACTTGATGCCGATGACGAGCCGCAGCCCGTGGTTCCGGTCGGTCAGGTCGTTGACGTCGGAGATGCCGGCGAGCTTCTTCGCCTGCACCCCGTCCTTGATCTTCTCGATCACGCGTTCGGGGCCGACCAGGTACGGCAGCTCCGTGACGACGAGGCCGACCTTGCGCGGCGTGAGGTTCTCGACGCTCACCTTCGCCCGGGTGCGGAACGACCCGCGCCCGGTCGCGTAGGCGTCGCGCACCCCGGAGAGCCCGACGATCGTCCCGCCGGACGGCAGGTCCGGGCCCGGCACGAACTCCATGAGCTCCTCGAGGGTCGCCGTCGGGTTCAGGAGCAGGTGCTTCGCGGCCTCGACCACCTCGCCCAGGTTGTGCGGCGCCATGTTCGTCGCCATGCCGACCGCGATGCCCGAGGCGCCGTTGACGAGCAGGTTCGGGAACGCCGCGGGCAGCACGCCGGGCTGCATGATCTGGTTGTCGTAGTTCGGGACGAAGTCGACGACGTCCTCGCCGAGGCCCTCGGTCATCGCCATGGACGGCTCGGCCAGGCGGGCCTCGGTGTACCGGGCGGCCGCGGGGCCGTCGTCGAGCGACCCGAAGTTGCCGTGGCCGTCGACCAGCGGCACGCGCATCGTGAACGGCTGCGCCATCCGCACCAGCGCGTCGTAGATCGCGCCGTCGCCGTGCGGGTGCAGCTTGCCCATGACCTCGCCCGTGACACGGGCGCTCTTCACGTGCCCCCGGTCCGGCCGCAGTCCCATCTCGGCCATCTGGTACAGGATGCGTCGCTGCACCGGCTTGAGGCCGTCGCGCGCGTCCGGCAGGGCCCGCGAGTAGATGACGGAGTACGCGTACTCGAGGAACGAACCCTGCATCTCCTCGGAGACGTCGACGTCCTCGATGCGCTCACCGTCGGGCAGGCCGACTGCTTCCGTGCGTGCCATGGGACCTTTCTGGGAGGATCGTGGGGTGCCCCCCAGCGTACCGAGCGCCCCAGACACCACCGCGAACCTCGCCGACGTGCTCCCGAGTTGCCTCGTCGCGCTCGGCGCCGCCGACGACACGTGGTTGCGCAGCACCGGCCGGGAGGCTCGGATCACCCTCCGTCCCGCCCGCTCGGTCGTCGTCGTGCTGGTCGACGGCCTCGGTTCGTCCGCCCTGTCGGCGCGCGCCGGACACGCCCGCTGGCTCACCGCCGCCACCGGCGGCGGCACGCTCAAGCGGCTGCGCAGCGGGTTCCCCACGACGACCGCCGCAGCCCTGACGACGCTGACGACCGGCCGGTCGCCCGGGACGCACGGCGTGGTCGGCTACAGCGGGTGGGAGCCCGAGGGTGAGCGGGTCGTCAACCTGCTCTCCGGGTGGGACTCCGAGGTCCCGGCGGGTTGGCTCCTCACCGACACGGTCTTCACCGACGCCACCGCGCTCGGCATCGACCCCGTGGTGGTCGGCCCGGCCCGCTACGAGTCCTCGGGGATGACCGCGCACGTGCTCGGCGGTGCGCGGTACACCGCCGCCGACAGCATCCCGCAGCGGGTGGACGCCGCACTGGCCGCGACGGCGTCCGGTCGGTCGCTCGTCTACCTCTACGTGCCGGAGCTCGACTCGATCGGCCACAAGCACGGGTGGGAGTCCGACCGCTGGACCGCGGCGCTCGAGTCGCTCGACGGCGAGCTCGCACGCCTCGCGGCCCGCAGCACTCCCGACGTCGGCATCCTCGTGACGGCAGACCACGGCGTGCTGGACGTACCCGCCGAGGCGAACATCGCGATCGACCCGGCGCTCCTCGTCGACGTCGTGGGCGTCGCCGGAGACCCCCGCTGCCGCCAGCTGGCCGTGCGTCCCGGGACCGACGTTCCGGCGCTGGTCGAGGCGTGGCGCACCCGCTACGGCAAGAAGGCGTACGTCGCCAGCCGTGACGAGGCCGTCGCCGCCGGGTGGTTCGGCGCCGTGGACGAGCGGGTGCTCCCGCGCATCGGCGACGTGGTCGTCGTGGCGCGGGGCTCGTGGGCGTTCAACGACGACCGCGAGGCCGACCCCCGGAAGGAACCGAAGCGGATGGTCGGCCAGCACGGCGCGATGACGGACGACGAGCTCTTCGTCCCGCTGCGCCTGGCGGGCGCCTTCGCCAGCTGAGCCCGTTCGACCCCACCCGGGCCGGAACGGCGGCAGCCCCGCGACGCGACGGGCGTTGCGGGGCTGCACCGGGCCTCCAGTCCGTCACGGACCGGGCGTGGTGCCGGATCAGGCAGGGTCCTCCGGGCGGGTGCCGAAGACGATCTCGTCCCAGCTCGGCATCGACCGGCGGTTGCGCTTCTTGCGTTCCGGACGGCCGTCGCCCTCGGGAGCCGAGGCCGGGCGGTCGTCGCGCTCAGGTGCGGACGCTGGCGAGTCCCAGCCCTGCAGGGGGACGTCGACCACGCTGATGGAGGTGCCGCGGGGTTCGTCCTGGTGCTCGGTGAAGGACGCAGCCTCGCGCTCACCGCGTCGTCGGCGGAGTGCCTCGAGCAGGTCGGCCGTCTCGTTGCCGGGCGAGCGTTCCTCGACCGGCGCGGCGCCGATGCGGGGGAGCGGTGCGCGGAGCGGGCGCTCCTGGACCTCGGGCGTCGGGGCGTCCTCGGTCTGCTCGACGCGGAAGGCGCCGGAGTCGAAGCGCGTGCCGTCGGCGTCGTGGTGGTCGTTCTCCACGGCACGCAGGCGCGGGGCGATGCCCTCGTCGTCGGTGTGCGAGAGGCGGTGCGCATCACCGTTGTCGGGCGTGAGGGTCGACGTCTTCGGGTCGAACAGCCACTGCGCGTCGTGCTCGACCTCGGACGCGGTGTAGCGGACGCGGACCTGCCACCCCTGCTCGGCGTTCTTCCACGAGGCCCACGCGACGCCGGTCGCCTCGCCGGACTCGAGCTTGGCCTCGATGGCCTCGCCGAAGGTGTCCGGTGCGTCGGCATCGGAGGGCGTGACCGGCACGCGACGCGCGGCGTCGAGGACGAAGGCGCGCTCGGCCAGCACGGGGCCCTCGAAGCGTCGGACGTACTCGACGTCGACGTCGAGCGCCGCCGCGACCTCGGCCGCGTCGGCGCCACCGCGGATGCGGGCCTGGACGTCCTTCGGGGACACGCGCTTCTGCGGGCCGGCGTCGGGGTTCGCCTGGCGGACCTGGCTCGTCAGCGACGCGGTGACCGGCAACCGGAACTCGGTGCCGCCGTCGGTCGCGAGCAGGAGCGCCCCGGACTCGACTCCGATGACTCTCACGTCTTGCATGGTTGCGCCTCCCGAGCGTTGCGTACGGTCGTGCTCGTACCTCCAGGGAGTATGCAGCGGAGCACACGCGTTCCCGCGGAGGCGCACGGGCGTGCCGCGACTCCCGCGCGCGGGTCTACCGTCATCGGGCGCTGCCGTCGTCGACTGTCGGGAATGTCCACGCCCGACCCTGGGTTGGACGGCCTGACGATCCCGCACGGCGTTCGGTTTGCGCTCTCGCGGGTCGTGGTGCAAACTGTCGCCGCCGATCACCGGCGACGACCTCTCGACACGAGAAACGGATGGGCATGGCCACCGATTACGACGCCCCCAGGAAGACCGACGACTCCTCTGACTCGGAGTCGATCGAGGCCCTCAAGGAGCGCGTGCCCGACAAGATGTCGGGGGTCGTCGACGATGATTCGGACAACCCCGGCAGCTTCGAGCTCGCCGGACAGGACCTCAGCGACGTCGACCTCGACGTCGTCGTGCTGCCGCCGCAGGTCGACGAGTTCACCTGCGTCGAGTGCTTCCTCGTGAAGCACCGCTCGCAGCTCGACCACGAGTCGAAGCTCGGCCCCGTGTGCGCGGAGTGCGCGGCGCTCTAGGCACGCTGCTCGTCGGACGGCCCGTCACCCCTCGGGGGTGGCGGGCCGTTCCGCGTTGCGCGGGCTGGTCGTGCCGGGTCGGATCGGGCGTACCTGGTCTTCCGGAATGACCAGGTGTGCCCGGAAACGCTTCCTACTGCACCCGTTGTGGGAAGGAACGGGCGGGGCGGGGGCGGTGCGAGCCTCCCGGCCCGCGCGCCCGCCGCGTCAGGAACGCAGGGCGTCCACGACCGCCTGCGGGTTGCGTGCGCTCACGAGCCAGTAGGGCGTCGGGTCCGCCGGGTCCGTGACCTCCACGCGCACGACGCCGCGCACGTACCCACGGAAGAGCGTCCACGCGCGGGCGTCGAGCGCCGGACCGCGCTGGGTGGTGGCCGCTGCGCCGGTGTGGGCGGTGGCCTCGCCGACGAGCGTCCGCGGCAGGTGCGCACGGCCGGCGCGGAACTCGGTGTCCGTGACCTCGATCGTCGGCGCGAGCGCCCACAGCAGGACGACGACGCCGAGGTACATCCCGATCGCCACGAGGACGCCGGCCAGGACGCTGATCGGGAGGAAGACGAGCAGGCTCGCGGGGATGACGAGCGCCGTCGCCAGGTAGAGGGCGGGCGGGGCCCAGAGTCGTTCGCGGTACACGGTCACCCCTCCATCCCACCACGACTCGGGGCAGGTCACGGTACGGTCACGGAACGACCATGCTCGTGCACTACCCTCGTCTCGTGACCGAACCAGTCGACGTGCTCTGGACCGGGGAGAACCCTCCCGTCCACGCCCACCCCGGTGATGCCGGAGCCGACCTCGTCTCGACCGAGGCCTTCGTGCTGCAGCCGGGGGAGCGCCGGCTCGTCGGCACCGGGCTCCGGATCGCGCTGCCGGACGGACACGTCGCCTTCGTGGTGCCCCGGAGCGGCCTGGCGGCGAAGCACGGCATCACGATCGTGAACGCCCCCGGTACGGTCGACTCCGGTTACCGCGGCGAGGTCAGGGTCGCACTGCTCAACACCGACGCATCCGAGCCGTACGAGGTGCACGTGGGGGACCGCATCGCGCAGCTGATCGTCATGCCGGTGCCCAGCGTCACGTACACGCGCGTCGAGGAGCTGCCCGAGAGCGTCCGCGGTGCGGGCGGCTTCGGCTCCTCGGGCTACGGTGACCGCAGCGCCGCCAACAGCGCTGCCGATGACTCCCAGGAAGGAACGGGCGCATGAAGTTCGGTCGACGCAAGCGTGACGAGGTCGAGGTGGCGGAGGCCGTCGCCGACGACGCCGTGGTCGCGGGGACGACGCCGGAGGTCGACATCGCGACCGACGCCGACGCCGACCTCGACGAGGTGGACGCGGTCGCCCCGACCGACAAGTCCGCGCCGGTGGATCGCGCCGAGAACGGTCCGCACGACGAGACCGAGGCGAACCTGGTCCGCCCGTACGTCGACCTCGGTGGCGTGAAGGTCCTCCCGCGCGAGGGCCTGCACCTGCGCCTCGAGGTCGAGGAGGGTTCGCAGCGCGTCGTCGCCGTCGGGCTCGACTACGACGAGTCCACGCTCCAGGTGCAGCCGTTCGCCGCCCCGCGTTCGACGGGCCTGTGGCACGAGATCCGCGCGCAGATCGCCGACCAGATCGAGCGCCAGGGCGGCCGCGTGGAGGAGGTCGACGGCCCCTTCGGGCCCGAGCTCCGTGCCCTCGTGCCGGTCGTCGTGGACGGATCGGGAGCGACCGACGGTGCCCGCGCCGCACGCTTCGTCGGTGTCGACGGCCCCCGCTGGTTCCTGCGCGGCGTGATCGCCGGCAAGGCCGCGGAGAGCCCGGACGACGCCGCCGAGATCGAGGAGCTGTTCCGCTCCGTGGTCGTGGTGCGCGGCACCACGCCGATGCCGCCGCGCGACCTCATCCCGCTGCACATGCCGAAGTCGACGCAGACCGCCGTCTGACCGCCGGCGCAGCAGCACACGACTCGACACGGCCTGGAGGCACGGTGCCGGACCACGACGACATCCACCGACCCACGGACGGTCGCGACGACACCGTCGCTCCCGCCGACGGGGTCCGGTCCCGGCCGGCGGACGAGCCGGCGGTGACCGAACCCGAGGCCGCGCCGTCGTTCTCGGCGCAGTTCCGCGCAGCCGTGCAGAACGCGGGCATCGCCAAGGTGGCGCCGGGCGAGGCACCCTCGGGCCGCGCGCTCCTCGGTGCGGTCGGCGGCGTGCGCGGTCTCGCCGAGTCGGTGCTGCCCGGCTTCGCGTTCCTCGTCGTCTACGCGATCACGAAGGAGCTCGTCCCGAGCGTCGTGATCCCCGTGCTCGTCGGGCTCGTCTTCGTGGTGGTCCGGCTGGCCCAGCGGCAGTCGCTCGTGATGTCCTTCGCGGGCATCGCCGGCGTCGTCGTCTCGGCGGCCCTCGCGCTGTTCACCGGGCGGGCCGAGACCAACTTCATCCCCGGGATCGTCATCAACTCGGTGTGGCTCGTCGGGCTGCTCGTCACCCTGGCGATCCGGTGGCCGCTGATCGGTGTGGTGGTCGGGTTCCTGCTGCCGCCGAACGAGGACGGGTCCCACGTCGACTGGCGCGCCGACCCCGCGAAGCGCCGCGTGCTCACCGTGGCCACGTGGATCTGGGTCGGACTGTTCGCGCTCCGGCTCGCCGTCGAGGTGCCGCTGTACCTGACCGCGCAGGTCGAACTCCTCGCCGCCGTGAAGCTCGTGCTCGGCGTGCCGCTCTACGCCGCCGTGCTCTGGGTCACGTGGCTGCTCGTCCGCACGGTGTTCGTGCGCCGGGAGGACACCGCCGCGGTGTAGAGTTGTCTCGACATCGAGACAGTTTCCCGGGGGCGCGCCCGCACCGTCGGGATTAGGTTTGCCTTGCTGGTGGGACGTTCCGACGCCCGCGATGATGAGGGCACACCGATCAGTAGGGAGGCGGCACAGTGGCTGCAGTCAACAGCTTCGGCTCGAAGGACACGCTCTCGGTTGGGGGTGTCGACTACGCGTTCCACCGGATCGACACGGTGCCGGGGCACGAGAAGCTCCCGTACAGCCTGAAGGTGCTGCTCGAGAACCTGCTCCGCACCGAGGACGGCGCGAACGTCACCGAGGACCAGATCCGCGCGCTCGGCTCGTGGCGGCCCGAGGCCGACCCGGACACCGAGATCCAGTTCTCGCCAGCCCGCGTGGTCATGCAGGACTTCACGGGCGTCCCGTGCATCGTCGACCTCGCCACCATGCGCGAGGCGATGGCGCAGATCGGTGGCGACCCGAACAAGATCAACCCGCTCTCGCCGGCCGAGATGGTCATCGACCACTCCGTCGTCGCCGACCTGTTCGGCCGCGAGGACGCGCTCCAGCGAAACACGGACCTGGAGTACGAGCGCAACGGGGAGCGCTACCAGTTCCTCCGCTGGGGCCAGACCGCGTTCGAGGACTTCAAGGTCGTCCCGCCGGGCACCGGCATCGTGCACCAGGTCAACATCGAGTACCTCGCGAAGGTCACGTACACGCGCGAGTTCGACGGCGAGCTCTACGCGTACCCGGACACCCTCGTCGGCACCGACTCGCACACCACGATGGTGAACGGCCTCGGCGTGCTCGGCTGGGGCGTCGGCGGCATCGAGGCCGAGGCCGCGATGCTCGGCCAGCCCGTGTCGATGCTCATCCCGAAGGTCGTCGGCTTCAAGCTGTCCGGCTCGATCCCCGCGGGCGTCACCGCGACCGACGTGGTGCTCACGATCACGCAGGAGCTCCGCAAGCACGGCGTCGTCGGCAAGTTCGTCGAGTTCTACGGCGAGGGCGTCTCCGAGGTCCCGCTCGCGAACCGCGCGACCATCGGCAACATGTCGCCGGAGTTCGGCTCGACCGCCGCGATCTTCCCGGTCGACGCCGTCACGCTCGACTACCTGCGCCTGACCGGCCGGTCGGAGGACCAGATCGCCCTGGTCGAGGCCTACTCCAAGGCCCAGGGTCTGTGGCACGACCCGTCGGTGGAGCCCGCGTACTCCGAGTACATGGAGCTCGACCTGTCGACGGTCGTCCCCTCGATCTCCGGCCCGAAGCGTCCGCAGGACCGCATCGAGCTGTCGAAGGCCAAGGACCAGTTCGAGGTCGACCTCGCCAACTACGCGAGCATCGACCACACCCACGAGGACAAGGCCGTCGCGGACACCTTCCCGGCGTCCGACCCGGTGGCCGCCGCCCCCGGTGACGAGCACGCCGTCGACGACCTGCAGGACGCCCCGGCGTCCGAGGTCCCGGTGCACGCCTCGAGCGCGCCCGGCACGGTGTCGAAGCCGACGTCGGTGTCCGTCGCCGACGGTGACACGTTCACCATCGACCACGGTGCCGTCGCGATCGCCGCGATCACCTCGTGCACCAACACGTCGAACCCCTCGGTGATGATGGCCGCCGGCATCCTCGCGCGGAACGCCGCGAAGAAGGGCTTGAAGGCCAAGCCGTGGGTGAAGACCACCCTCGCGCCGGGCTCGAAGGTCGTCACCGACTACTACGAGAAGGCCGGGCTCACCAGCTACCTCGAGGACCTCGGGTTCTACACGGTCGGCTACGGCTGCACCACCTGCATCGGCAACTCGGGCCCGCTGCCCGAGGAGATCTCGCAGGCCGTGCAGGACAACGACCTCGCCGTCACCGCGGTGCTCTCGGGCAACCGCAACTTCGAGGGCCGCATCAACCCCGACGTCAAGATGAACTACCTGGCCTCGCCGCCGCTGGTCATCGCGTACGCCCTGGCCGGGTCGATGCACTTCGACTTCGACAACGACGCACTCGGCACCGACCAGGACGGCAAGGACGTCTACCTGCAGGACATCTGGCCCGACGCGGCCGAGGTGCAGGACGTCATCGACTCGTCGATCGACACCGAGATGTTCACCCACGAGTACGGCTCCGTGTTCGAGGGCGACGACCGCTGGAAGAACCTGCCGACCCCGACCGGTGACACCTTCGAGTGGGACCAGGAGTCGACCTACGTCCGGAAGCCCCCGTACTTCGAGGGCATGACGATGCAGCCGGACGCGGTGTCGGACATCTCCGGTGCCCGCGTCCTCGCGAAGCTCGGCGACTCGGTCACCACCGACCACATCTCGCCGGCCGGTTCGATCAAGGCGGACAGCCCGGCTGGTCGCTACCTCGACGAGCACGGCGTCGACCGCAAGGACTTCAACTCCTACGGCTCCCGGCGCGGCAACCACGAGGTGATGATCCGCGGCACGTTCGCGAACATCCGCCTGCGCAACCAGCTGCTGGACGGCGTCGAGGGCGGCTACACCCGCGACTTCACCACGCCCGACGGTGAGCAGTCGTTCATCTACGACGCGTCGCAGCACTACCAGGAGCAGGGCATCCCGCTCGTCATCTTCGGCGGCAAGGAGTACGGCTCCGGTTCGTCGCGCGACTGGGCGGCGAAGGGCACGAACCTGCTCGGCGTGAAGGCGGTCATCACCGAGAGCTTCGAGCGCATCCACCGCTCGAACCTCATCGGCATGGGCGTGGTCCCGCTGCAGTTCCCGGCGGGCGAGACGGTCGAGTCGCTCGGTCTCGACGGCACCGAGGTCGTCTCGATCTCCGGGCTGACCGAGCTCAACGAGGGCCGCACGCCGAAGACCGTGCACGTCACGGCGGCGCCGAGCGAGCACTCGCCGGCCGGCAAGCAGACCGTCGAGTTCGACGCGGTCGTCCGCATCGACACCCCCGGTGAGGCGGACTACTACCGCAACGGCGGCATCCTGCAGTACGTGCTCCGTTCGCTCGTCTGATCGACGGGAGCGCGGGTCGCTGACGCGACCACCTGACGGACTGGAGGCCCGTGGCGACACCGCCACGGGCCTCCAGTCCGTCGTCTGTCCGCGCGGCTAGTGTGGGGTCCTGCCCCACGAAAGGAGCGCCCGTGAGCCTGCTAAGCAGCATCTCGTCGCCGCGCGACCTCAAGCGTCTGTCGGACGCGCAGATGACGGAGCTCGCGGCCGAGATCCGTCGGTTCCTGGTCGCCGAGGTCGCGAAGACCGGCGGGCACCTCGGACCGAACCTCGGGGTGGTCGAACTGACGCTGGCGATGCACCGCGTGTTCGACTCGCCGCACGACTCGTTCGTGTTCGACACCGGGCACCAGTCGTACGTGCACAAGCTCGTCACCGGACGGCAGGACTTCTCGCACCTCCGGGAACGTGGTGGTCTCGCCGGCTACCCGCAGCGCAGCGAGTCGGAGCACGACATCGTCGAGTCCTCGCACGCGTCCTCGTCGCTCTCCTGGGCAGACGGGATCTCCCGTGCCTTCCGGCAGACCGGGCAGGACGACCGCACCGTCGTGGCCGTCGTCGGGGACGGCGCACTCACGGGCGGGATGACGTGGGAGGCGCTCAACAACATCTCGGACGGCAACGACCGTCGGCTCGTCATCGTCGTCAACGACAACGGTCGGTCCTACGCGCCGACGATCGGCGGCATGGCGCGCTTCCTCAGCTCGGTCCGCACGCGTCGCGAGTACCGGGCGCTCTTCGAGAAGTCGCAGGCCGTCGCATCGCGGTTCGGAGCACCGGGTCGGGCGTTCTACCGCGGCGTCCGCGGGGGCCTCCACGGCTTCCTCTCCCGGTTCACGAACAACGAGGCGCTGTACTCGAACCTCGACATCAAGTACATCGGGCCGGTGAACGGGCACGACCAGCGGGCGATGGAGGCGGCACTCCGGCAGGCCAAGGCGTACGGCGCCCCGACGATCGTGCACGCGATCACCGAGAAGGGCCACGGCTTCGAGCCGGCGCTCCGCGACCAGGCGGACCAGTTCCACGCCGTGGGGCACATCGACCCCGAGACGGGCGAGTCGCTCGACGTGTCGTCGGGACCCTCGTGGACGTCGGTGTTCGCGTCGACGCTGGCCACGGTCGGTGCGAGCGACGAGCGGATCGTCGCGATCACCGCGGCCATGCTGCGCCCCACCGGACTCCACCTGTTCCAGGAGCAGCACCCCGACCGCGTGATCGACGTGGGCATCGCGGAGCAGCACGCCGTGACGACCGCCGCGGGGCTCGCCTTCGGCGGACTGCACCCGGTGGTGGCGCTCTACGCGACCTTCCTCAACCGCGCGTTCGACCAGGTGCTGATGGACGTCGCCCTGCACCGCGCGGGCGTGACCTTCGTGCTCGACCGCGCGGGCATCACCGGGCCGGACGGTCCGTCGCACCACGGGATGTGGGACCTCGCGCTGCTGCAGGTCGTGCCCGGGATCCGGATCGCGGCACCGCGCGACGCCGCGACGCTCCGCGAGGAGTTCCGCGAGGCCGTCACGGTCGACGACGCCCCGACGGTGCTGCGGTGGTCGAAGGGATCGGTCGGCCCGGACATCCCCGCCGAACGGCGGCTGTCCGACGGTGTGGACGTGCTGCGTTCCCCCGGGGAGTCGCAGGAGCAGGACGTGCTGATCGTCGCGGTCGGGTCGATGGTGCCCGTCGCGCTCGAGGCCGCCGAACTGCTCCAAGCGCAGGGCATCGGCGCGACCGTCGTCGATCCGCGCTGGGTGGTGCCGATCCCGTCGTCGCTCATCGATCTGTCACGCGACCACCGCCTGGTCATCACGATCGAGGACGGCGTCCGCGTCGGCGGGGTCGGGACCCGACTGCGGCAGGACCTGCGTGCCGCCGGGGTCGACACCGGGGTGAACGAGCTCGGACTGCCGGACGAGTTCATCGACCACGCGTCGCGGTCGCAGATCCTGGCCGACGTCGGGCTCACGGCTCGGGCGATCGCACGCGACGTCATCGACCAGGTGGTCGGGACCAAGCTGCCCCAGGCGAAGCCGGCACGGACGCGGGAGTCGGCCGACCGCTGAGCCCGGTCGACGCGCCGGCGTGCCGGCGTGCCGGTGCGCCGGTGCGCGGTTCGGCGTGCTGCAGCACAACGAGAAGCACCTCGCGCCACGGGGATCCGTGGCGCGAGGTGCTTCCGGTTGTGCGGGGTGGTCCGAGCCGCGGCTAGCGCGAGGCGGGGCCGACGATCGCCGGGTCGTGGAACCGACCGCCGAAGACGCGCTCGGAGGCACCGGAACGGTCGAGGTACGGGCTGATGCCGCCGGCCTGGAACGGGTATCCCGCGCCGAGGATCAGTCCGAGGTCGATCTCCTCGACGTGCTCGACCACGTGGTCCTCGAGCATGCGGTGCACCTCGTCGGCCAGGGCGTCCTCGAACCGCTGCTGCATCGTCGCCGCGTCGACCGGCTTCGCGTCCTGCTTCGCGGGCGCGACGAGCTTCACGGCAGCCGGGTCGTACCCGGTGGCGTTGCCCTTCTTGTCGCGGGTCAGGATCGTGCCGTGCTCCGCGATCCGCTTCAGGCCGTCACCGGGGTAGAAGCGCTCCGGCCACGCCGCGTGGTGCGAGTCGAGGACGTGCGCACCCACCGGCAGGCCGACGAGCTCGAGCAGCTCGAACGGCGACATCGGCAGGCCGAGCGGCGCAGCACCCTGGGCGACGGTCTCGAAGGGCGTGCCCTCCTCGACGCCGCGCATCGCCTCGCCGAGCACCCGGGCGAGCACCCGGTTGACGACGAACCCCGGCTGGTCGGCGGTGATGATCGCGGTCTTCTTCAGGGTCTTCGCCACGGCCAGTGCGGTGGCGAGGGCCTCGTCCGAGGTCTTGTCGGCGCGGACGACCTCGAGGAGCGGCATCACGGCCACCGGGTTGAAGAAGTGGAAGCCGACGAGGCGCTCCGGGTGCTCGAGCACCGACGCCATCTCGTCGACCGACAGCGACGAGGTGTTCGTCGCCAGGATCGCGTCGGGTGCGATGACCTGCTCGATCTTCCGGAAGACGTCCTGCTTGACCGACATCTCCTCGAAGACGGCCTCGATCACCCAGTCGGCGTCGGCGAACGCGTCGTAGGAGACCGAGCCGGAGACGAGTGCCGTGATGCGGTTCGCGTCGTCGGGGGAGATCCGCCCCTTGTCGAGCATCTTGCCCACCTCACCGCGGATCCGCTCGACGCCGGCGTCCACGCGGGTCTGGTCGACGTCGGTGATGACGACCGGGACCCCGAGACGGCGGGCGAACAGGAGCGCGAACTGCGAGGCCATGAGCCCGGCGCCGAGGACGCCGACCTTCGTGATCTTCTTCGCCTCCACGCCCTCGGGAGCGCCGACGGGCTTCTTCGCACGCTTCTGCACGAGGTCGAACGCGTACATCGACGCCGCGAACTGGTCGCCGGCGAGCAGGTCGGCCAGGGCGTCGTCCTCGCCGGCGAAACGCTCGTCGAGCGACCCCGACTTCGCTGCGGCGACGAGGTCGAGCGCACGGAACGGCGACTTCGGGACGGTGCCGATCTTCGAGGCGACCTGCCCTCGCGCCACCTTGACGACGGTGCCCCACGCGGCCTTCTCGAGCATGCCCGGCTCGTTCTTCCGCACGACCTTGGTGCGACCGGCGACGACGCCGTCGGCCCAGGCCACCGCGGACGGCAGGAAGGTCACCGAGGGGATCAGCGCATCGCCGATGCCGAGCTCGACGGCGGCCGTGCCGTCCATGAGCCGGTTGTTCTTGAGCGGGTTCTCCACGATGACGCGGAGCGCCTTCTCCGGCCCGATCAGGCGGGGGAGCAGCGTGGCGCCGCCCCAGCCGGGGATGATGCCGAGGAAGACCTCGGGCAGGCCGATCCCCTGCGCCGCCGATGAGAACACGCGGTAGGTGCAGTGCAGCGCGACCTCGAGCCCGCCGCCGAGCGCGATGCCGTTCACGAAGGCGAACGACGGCACACCGAGGTCGGAGAGCTTGCGCAGCGTGGCGTGACCGAGCGCACCGAGCTCGTGAGCAACCTCGCGCGAGGGCAGTGCCGCTGCCTGGGACAGGTCAGCGCCGGCGGCGAAGCAGTACTCCTTGCCGGTGATCGCGACGGCCTGGATGCTGCCGGCGGACGCCGCTGCGCGCAGGGTGTCGAGCACGTCGGACAGCTCGCGCATGGTGCGCGGCCCGAGCGTCGAGGGGCGCTTGTAGTCCTTGCCGTTGTCGAGCGTGACCAGCGCCAGCGTGCCACCGGAGGGCAGCGGCACGTGCTTGACGTACGAGTGGGTGACGACCTCGTCGGCGCTGAGCTCGGTCAGCTGGTCGATCGGGGTGGTGGTCATCGTCAGGCCGCCTTCCGTGCCGCGCTCTTGCTGAAGTTCGGGTTCTCCCAGATGACGGTCCCGCCCTGGCCGAGGCCGATGCACATCGTCGTGATGCCGTACCGGACGTCCGGTCGTTCGGCGAACTGCGCCGCGAGCTGGTTCATCAGGCGGACACCGCTCGACGCGAGCGGGTGGCCGACGGCGATCGCGCCGCCCCAGGCGTTGACGTTCGGCGAGTCCTGGGCGAGGCCGTAGTTGTCGAGGAAGGCGAGCACCTGGACGGCGAACGCCTCGTTGATCTCGAACAGGCCGATGTCGTCGATCGTCAGGCCCGCCTTGCGGAGCGCCTTGTCCGTCGCGGGCACGGGTCCGACGCCCATCACCTCGGGCTCGACACCGGCGAAGGCGAACGAGACCATGCGCATCTTCGTCGGCAGGCCGTGCTGCTTCGCGCCGTCCTCGGACGCGAGGAGGCTCATGGTTGCGCCGTCGTTCAGCCCGGCCGCGTTGCCGGCGGTGACCCGTCCGTGGGGCCGGAACGGCGTGCGCAACGCAGCCAGAGCCTCCAGGGTGGTGCCGGGTCGCGGCGGCTCGTCCGTCGTGACGATGTCCCAGCCCTCGCCGGTGTTCACCTCGACCGGGATCACGTCGGGCTGCAGCTTGCCGGCAGCCCAGGCAGCGGCGTAGCGCTGCTGCGACTGGACGGCGAAGGCGTCCGTGCGGTCCTTCGTGATCGCGGGGAAGCGGTCGTGCAGCCGCTCGGCGGTGCTGCCCATGACCAGCGCGTCGGTCGCGACCATGCGCTCGGCGACGAACCGCGGGTTGACGTCGGCGCCGAAGCCCATCGGGTGGCGACCCATGTGCTCTACCCCGCCGGCGATGGCGACGTCGGCGGCGCCGAAGGCGATCGCCCCGGCGAGGGTCGTGACGCTCGTCATCGCACCGGCGCACATGCGGTCGATCGCGTAGCCGGGGACCGACTTCGGCAGGCCGGCCAGCATGCCGACCGTGCGGCCGAGGGTCAGGCCCTGGTCGCCCTGCTGGGTCGTGGCGGCCACGGCGACGTCGTCCACCGCCGCGCCGTCGAGCTGGCTGTTCCGGTCGAGCAGACCGCGCATCGCGTGGACCGCGAGGTCGTCCGCGCGGGTCTTCCAGAACACCCCCTTCTCACCGGCTCGTCCGAACGGTGTGCGCACACCGTCCACGAACACGACGTCTGATGCCTTGGGCAATCCGGGCCTCCAGATCCTCTTCGATCGAGTCGGGGCACGTTCCGCCCCGACCGGCCGGGCTGGACCCGGCGACGGTACCGACGCTATGCCCGCCGGCTGGGCGGACGCATGCCGGTTGGGGTGTTCCTACGAGCCGGTGTTGCTCTCGGCAGCAGGCTGCTGTGCGGCCTCGACAAACGCGTGCGCGATGATCGACGCCGTCTCCTCGACCTGCCACGGGCGGGCGTCGTGCGTGGCGAGTGCGGCCCCGACGGTCTCGGTCGCGATCGGCGTCGGCGGTTCCCAGGACACCACCCGCAGGGTCTCCGGGGTGAGCAGGTTCTCGACGGGGACGTCGAGTTCCTCGGCGCGCGCGACGACGGCGGCCCGGGCGGCCTTGTACCGGAGGTCCGCCTCGGGGTTCCGGTCGGCCCAGGACCGGGGCGGCGGGAGGGTGGCCTCACCGGTCCCGCGGAGCTTCGGCAGGTCCTCGGTCGTGCGCCCCTCCTCGACGGCGGCCCACCAGCGGTCGAGTTCGGACCGGCTGGCGCGGCCGGTGAAGGCCTTCACGGCGCTGAGTTCCGACTTCGAGGTCGGGTTCGCCGCGGCGGCAGCCACGATCGCCGAGTCGGGGACGATCCGGCCCGGAGCGGTGTCCACCTCGCGGGCGTAGGCGTCGCGGGCGGTCCACAGCGACCGGGCGATCGCCAGGGCACGGGCGCCGCGGAGCGCGTGCATGCCGGACAGGCGCCGCCACGGCTCGGCCTTCGCCGGCTTCGGCGCGCGGGTCAGCACGGCTGCGAACTCCTCGGCGGCGATCCGGGACTTGCCGGCGGCGTCGAGCACCGTCGCGAGGGCGTCGCGCAGGTCGGGGAGCAGCTCGACGTCGAGCGCGGCGTAGACGAGCCAGGCCTGGGGGAGCGGGCGCGTCGACCAGTCGGCGGCGGAGTGCGCCTTCGCGAGGGTGATGCCGAGGAGCTGCTCGACCACCGCGCCGAGACCGACCCGGGGGAACCCGGCGATACGGGCACCGAGCTCGGTGTCGAAGATGCGGGTCGGAACGAGGCCGACCTCCTGCAGGCAGGGCAGGTCCTGCGAGGCGGCATGGAACAGCCACTCCTCGTCGACGATGGCCTGCTGCAGCTCCGCGAAGTCGCCGATCGCGATCGGGTCGAACAGGAACGCGCCGGCGCCGCGGCGGAAGACCTGGATGAGGTAGGCGCGCTGCGAGTACCGGTAGCCGCTCGCCCGCTCGGCGTCGACGGCGACCGGGCCGTGTCCGGCGGCGACCGCGGCGACCGCCTGCAGGTACTCGTCACGGTCCTCGATCACGCGGACGGTGTCGTGCGAGTCCTCGAACGCGGGGTCGGCCGAGGCGCCTGACGCGGCGTGGCGGGCCTGGCTGGCGGGGTCGGTCACTTCGTGGTCCTCCTCGGGGCCAGCAGGGTCACGCCGTCGGACGCCGGCGGGAGTCCCGCGAGCATCGCGACGATCTCCTCCCAGGCCTCGACGTGCGCGGTCAGGTCCTCGTCGCGGGGCGTCCACGAGGCCCGGAGCTCGAGCTGCGCGCCGTCGCCCTGGGCCGCGAGGTCGCCGTAGCCGCGCGAGATGATCTTGGTCGCCGTGCCCGACGCCCGGTCGTACGTCGCCCCGTGCGCAGCGAGCGCGTCGACGAGCCAGCTCCACGTCACGTCGGCGACGAACTCGTCGACGCCGATCTCCGGCTCCAGCGGTGCCTGGGCGAAGGTCACGACGCGGAACGCGCCGCCCCAACCCTCCGGTTCTGCCGGGTCGTACAGGGCGATGAAGCGGCCGGTCCCGAGGTCGGAGTCGATGCCGTGCACGGCGCCGGAGACGTCCGCGGCGAGGGCGATCGAGTGAGGCGCGATCCGCGAGGGCGACGGGATCTCGGTGACGGTGGTCTCGGTGCGGGTCCCGCCCGACGCGACCAGCTCGCGCAGACGCGCGAAGGCCTCGGGCTCTGCGGATTCGGACACGCTTGCAGACTAGGCTCCGCACCATGTCCCGATCCGCGCGACCCGCCGAGGACGTCGCCCAGGACGCCGTGCGCTCGGTGGGCCTGATCGCACTCGGGGCGGGCATCGCGGCCGCCGCGGTCGGCACCGCCGTGGTGGGCGGGTTCGTCGCCGCCGTCGCCCGTGCCGTCGTCACGCCGGACCGCAAGCGTGCCGAGCGGGTCCCGATCCACGCGGTCGACCCGGACCGGATGACGGTCACCCTCGAGCGCACCGCCGACACCGAGCTGCAGGGCCGGTACAGCCTCTGGTTCGGCGGTGGGACCGGGCACATGCGGATCGGCGACGTGCTCGGCACGACCGAGACGACCGTGACCCGGCGCATCATCGCCGTCGACGCCGGCGACCCGACCTCCGCTCGCCGCGGACGGTGGGGCGGCTGGTTCTACCTCACCCCCGGCGAGCTCGACGTCCCGGTCGAGGACGTCGACATCCCCACACCGAACGGACCTTCGCCCGCGTGGATCGTCCGCGCCGACGACCCCGACGCGCCCTGGGCCGTGCTCGTGCACGGTCGCGGGGTCACCCGGGCGGAGACCATCCGCGCCGTCCCCGTGTTCCGGGCCGCCGGCTACTCGGTCGTGCTCGCCTCGTGGCGGAACGACGGTGTCGCGCCGCGGAGCTCCGACGGCCGCTACGGTCTCGGAAGCACGGAGTGGGAGGACATCGACGCCGTGCTCCGCTGGCTCGCCGCTCGCAGGGCCAGGAGCGTCGTGCTCATGGGGTGGTCGATGGGTGGCGCCGTCGTCCTGCAGACCCTCGTCCGCTCGCGCTTCGCCGACATGGTCGACGGGATCGTCCTCGAGTCCGCGGTCGTCGACTGGCACGAGGTGCTCAAGTCGCAGAGCCGGGTGCTCAGGCTGCCGCGGCCGGTCCGGAAGGTCGCGCAGCGGCTCCTGCGGACGCCGGTCCTGCACCGTGTCGTCGGGCTCGAGCAGCCGGTCGACCTCCGTGAGCTCGACATGGTCGCCCGAGCGGACGAGCTGACCGTCCCGATCCTCATCCTGCACAGCGACGACGACGGGTTCGTGCCGTCGTCCGCGTCGCACGAGCTGGCGCGGGTGCGGCCCGACATCGTCCGGCTCGAGGTGCAGACGACCGCTCGGCACACCAAGCTCTGGAACCACGACGCGGACTGGTTCGACGCGCGGATCCTCGCGTGGCTCACCGAGGTGGTGCAGCCGACCGACGCGACCAGCGCCCGGTAGACGCGACCGGAAGACGGACGGTCGCGCCCCGCTCAGCGGCGACGCGGAGCGTTGCGCGGGGCGCGCCGACCGAGCCTGCGAGGGAGGACGGTGCCAGCTGGCACCCTGCCTCCAGTCCGTCCCGGGTCAGGGTCGATCTTCGTCCTGGTCGGCCGGGGAGCGTCGCGCGCTCGTCGTCGCGAGGACCGCGGTGCGGTCCGGTGTGAACGCGACGGTGGCGACCGCGCCTGGCCCCTCGAGAGCGCAGAAGGGGAGGTCGGCCGCGCCGAAGCGGCAGACGGCGTCGACGAAGGACTCGAGGTCGTGGACCGTGAACCCCCGTTCGGCGGCCAGGCCGTACTTGGTCGCGAACGTCCGCGCGGTCGATCGAGCGCCCTGCTCGAAGAGCCTGATGCGTTCGTCGGGCGCGAGGACCCTGACGAGTTCGAGGGCGCACCCCGCACCGGGTGCTGCGGTCGCAGCGAGCAGCATCGCGAGTTCGGCAACGCTGATGGTCTCGACCCCGGCGGAACGGTCGACGACCGCGGCGGACAGGAACGCCTCGTCCGCCGCTCGGAGCAGGACCGTGACGAGCTCGTCACCGAGGTCGACCTGCCGGACGAGGACGAGCTCGTCGCCGAGCGCGTCGAGGGGCGCCAGGAGCACATCGTTGCCGGGCTTCCCCGCTCGTCTGCTCCGGCGGAGCGCGCGGGCGATCCCGGCGGCGGGAGCGTCGTACGCGAGCACATCGGTGTCGTCCGGGACAGCCGCCAGGATCTCGTGAGCCCGGGTGGGGACGTCGGGGCGGTCGGGGAGCGTCACGCGGAGCAGTGGCACGCTCGTGCCGGAGGTCGTCACGTCACTCCTCGGGGAAGCGGTCGGCGGATCGCGGTGTCGCCCGGTAGCGGAGGTGTTCGAAGTCTGGGTGCCAGTCGACCACGCCGGCCACCGCCCGGACGGCGATGTCGACGAAGAACGGGGAGACGACCACCTGGCGCGGGACGGTCCCGGCCTCGATCACGCTCGCGGGCCGTGACCTGCTGCCGGAGAAGTCCGTGACGTGCACGCCGTCCGCGGCAGTGCCCCACGAGTACGCGGGGAGCAGTCGTGCCGCGTCGGGCGTGGCCGTGCCGACGACCTCCCACATGCCCGGCTGGAACCGAGCGGGCAGGGTGAGTGCGGCGACGACGGGTCGTGTGGCGAGCACCACGAGCGGGTCCGCCGGCGGCGGGACGTCCTCCGGGCGCCGGAAGACGGCGACGTACACGGCGTCGAGGACCTCGGCGATCACGTGCCCGAGCAGTGCGCCGCCGGTCCCGTCCGGGATCACGAAGACGTCACCGGCTGCTGCTGAGAACGGCGGTCGGCTCAGCGGGTGGAAGGCGTCGGCGGTCGCGGCGGACGCAGGGGCCCGGGTCGGGTCCGGGGCTGCCAGCGGTGTCCGCGCCACGCCGGTCCGGCGCAGTCGCTGCGCGCGCTCGTCGAGATCCTGCCCCGGTCGCGCGTGGTCGACGACCTCGATCGTGAACAATGCCTCGGGGTCGGCGCGGGTCTCGGCCAAGAGCTGCGCGAACAGCTCCTCGCGGCTGTCGGCCTGGTGGACCCGTTGCGCCGACCGCTCGGCGTTCTTCCGTCTACCGAACACCCTGGCCTCCGTCGCCGCCGACCGCATCGCGGATGAGCTGCTCCGGTCGGGGGAGTCCGGCCGGCATCTCCGTCGTGAACCACGGGAGCTCGACGGAGTCGATCCGGCCGTCGCGCATCCAGACGAGGACCTCACCCGCCAGCGGTGCCTCGTCGGTGCGGTAGGCCAGCGATCCCGGGAGGGGGCCGTCGGCGAAGTCGGCTCGAGGAGCTTCCGCGAGCACGACGTCCCAGATCCGCGGAGCTGTCTCGCTGACGGCCCGGACCGCCCCGGCCTGCTGGCGCAGCACCGCCGTCCGCGGCGTGGGGAGCGTGTCGAGGTACGCGAGCAGGAGCGACCGGACCCGTTCCGCCGATCCCTGCCCCGTCTGCTCGTGGTGGAGCCAGATCGCAGGGCCTCCGCCCGGCATCATGACGATCATCGTCGGAGGGGTCTCCGGTCCGGAGTAGTGCCACGACTCGAACTCCGGATTCGGTCCGGCGGTCAGTCGGGAGCCGTCCGAGAACGCCATCGTCAGCGTCGATCCCGTGGCGTGCGCCGCGGTGACCTCGAGCGTGTGCAGGCGGAGAGCGGGCACCAGCCCCGACTTGTCGCCCTCCGGGTCGATCAGCGTTGCGGTGTCGGGTGACCGACCGAGCGAGAACGGGCACTCGAGGACGACGCGCGCGCCGTTCGAGAACAGGAGTCGGAGCGCGTAGTCGACCCACACGGCGTCGACCGTCTCTCCGACGAGGAGCAGGGAGACGTCCTCGAGCGTCGGACCCGGCGTGCTCCGATCGTTGCCGTCGACCTCCGCCATGATGTCTCCCCCCGATGACTCCTCGATCTTGGCACGGGAGGAGCGGGGACGACCAGCGAGAGGAATGTCGCGTCCCGACGGACTGACGGACGGGAGGCGGGGGGGCCCCCCGCCCCCCCCCCCCCCGCCCGCCCCCCGCCCCCCCCCCCCCCGCCCCCCCCCCCCCCGGGGGCGCCCCCCAGAGCAGATTGGTTGGGGACGAGGGGCCCGAC
>NZ_JBEPMD010000020.1:0-58226 GCF_040545555.1 Curtobacterium oceanosedimentum | reverse complement strand
CCGCCGTGTTGTTGCGGGCTCTTCGGGGGCCTCCCGGGTACCCCCCCCCCCGGTGGGGGGGGGGGGGGGGGGGGCCCGCCGGCCCCCGCGCCTCCCGTCCGTCGCGGGGTCAGGTGATCAGACGGACGCGCCCGTCCACTCGTCCTCGGCTGCGACGTGGTCGCTGCCCGCGGTTCCCGCGGCGAGTGCCGCGGCCACGCGGTCGGCGTGCGACGGCGGGTCGGACGGCACGTGGGCCGGGCGGTCCGCCTCGTTGATCTTCCGGAGCTCGGGGACGATGTCCTCGGCCAGGATGTCGATCTGCTCGAGCACCGTCTTGAGCGGCAGCCCGGCGTGGTCGATGAGGAACATCTGGCGCTGGTAGTGCCCGACGTGGTCCTTCATCGTGGCGTAGCGGTCGATGACCTGCTGCGGCGAGCCGACGGTGAGCGGGGTCTGGGCGGTGAAGTCCTCCATCGACGGGCCGTGGCCGTACACCGGGGCGTTGTCGAAGTACGGGCGGAACTCGTCCCACGCGTCCTGCGAGTTCTTCCGGGCGAAGAACTGCCCGCCCAGGCCGACGATCGCCTGGTCGGCGGTGCCGTGTCCGTAGTGCTCGAAGCGCTGGCGGTACAGACCCACCATCTGCTCGGTGTGCTGGATCGGCCAGAAGATGTTGTTGTGGAAGAAGCCGTCGCCGTAGTACGCGGCCTGCTCGGCGATCTCCGGCGTGCGGATCGAGCCGTGCCAGACGAAGGGCGCGACGCCGTCGAGCGGACGCGGGGTCGAGGTGAAGCCCTGCAGCGGGGTGCGGAACTTCCCCTGCCAGTTCACGACGTCGTTCTCCCACAGCTGGCGGATGAGCGCGTAGTTCTCGATCGCCAGGTTCACGCCCTGGCGGATGTCCTGCCCGAACCACGGGTAGACGGGGCCGGTGTTGCCGCGACCCATCATCAGGTCCATGCGACCGTCGCTGATCACCTGGAGCATCGCGTACTCCTCGGCGATGCGGACCGGGTCGTTCGTCGTGACCAGGGTCGTGCTGGTCGACAGCGTGATGTCCTTCGTCCGCCCGGCCAGGTAGCCGAGCATCGTCGTCGGGCTCGACGCGACGAACGGCGGGTTGTGGTGCTCGCCGGTGGCGAAGACGTCGAGCCCGGCCTGGTCGGCGTGTTCGGCGATCGTCAGGATGTCCTTGACGCGTGTGGTGTCGTCCGGTGTGGTGCCGGTCGTGGGGTCCGTCGTGACGTCGCTGACGGTGAAGATCCCGAACTGCATGGTGCCCGCCTCCTGGTGCTGGCTGGTGGTGCTGCTGTTTCGATGCGTTTGCATCGACTTACTGCGTACAACGTACCGCAGCCGCGGACATTCCCGCCAGGGTCGGGTGACGTCGGTGCGCTCAGCGGCGGGGTGGCAGGGCACGCTCGTCGGTCTGCGCGGCGTGGTGGAGCCCGTCCGCGAGCCACACGACCGTGACGACCGCCAGCACGCTCACGCTCGATGCCATGCGGCCAGCGACCAGGACGGCGCCGTGCAGGTCGGTGACGCCGGACAGGCCCGCGACCACGGCGACCACCCCCACCAGGAAGGTGACACCGGTCGCGAGCAGGAGCAGCGCCGTCACGAGCCGCCGGGGACCCCGACGGCCGTCACGGTCTCCGCGCTCACCACGGTCGACCACCGGACCGACCGCACGGACGAGCCCGAGCCAGAACAGGGCGATCGCGCACGCGCCGACGATGTCGCTCACCCGGTGCCAGCCGTACACGACCGTCTGGTTCGCCACGAAGACCGCGTACCCCGCCCCGACGATCGTCACCACCGGCCGCCAGCGACGGGGCGTCACGAGGAGCACGGCGAACAGTGCTGCCAGTGCGATCGTCGCGTGCCCGGAAGGGTACGAGTTGGGCGTCTCCGACTGGGCGATCTCCGGGCGCTCGGCGATACGCTTCACGAGAGTCGAGGTGGCTGCCGACGCGAGCACCACGACGCCCGCTCCGAGTCCCACCGCGAGCCGACGTCGGGCGAGTGCGACGGCGGCGATCACGACCACCAGCAACAGGATGACCGGCACCGAGATGACGTTCAGTGCAGTGTCCGACCCGAACAGGTCGGACTCCCGGACCCCGCCCAACGCGGCGTCCTCGACCCGCTGCCCGACCGGCGTCAACACGGCGACGGCGTAGACGAGAGGCACGATCACGAACCCCAGAGCCGCCAGCAGGCCCCACCGCAACCGCCGCGACACCAACGGTCCGCGCGACTCGGGCGCGGTGCGTTCGGGCGTTCGGGTCACCGGCGTGGTCCTCCTCGGTGTGGCGATCATCGGTCTCCTCGTCCGGCTGGTGCCGCGTGGGCGATTCGGACGGTCGGGGTCCGACACGATACCGTTGGTCCGCCGGTCCGCGCCTGTGAACCAGGGGTCAGCCACCTCAGGATCCGACGGCCGCGCCGCCCGTACGGCACGGGCAGGCGCTCCGGCTCCCGTCGCCGGTCCGTCCGGTGCGACCACCCTGTACCAGGAGGAGACCGAAGTGGCCATCAAGGAACCCAGCATCACGGCGTCGCCGAACCGGGGCCTCGCCCTGACGGCCGGATCGCTCCTGGCGCTCTGGGGCTTCCTCGGCTTCTTCTTCGCTGCAGACGGCGACCCGGGCTTCTTCAGCCGCGAGGGCGGAATGCTCTGGAACGCGTTCGGCGTCAACCCGGCGATGTGCCTGCTCTGGATCCTGCTCGCCGTCGTGCTGCTCATCACGAGCCTCGGCACCACCATCGGAGCGCGGAACGGCAACCGTCTGGTCGGCGTCGTGCTCGTCGTCATGGCGGTGTACGGCTTCGCGCTCGGTGAGACCTCGGCGAACGTCTTCGCGCTGACCTTCGCGGACAACCTGTTCCACGCGATCATCGGCGTCGTCCTGCTCCTCACCGCCTTCGGCGCGGACCACGAGAACGTGCGTGCCATCCGGGCGGCCCAGCGCGCCTGACGCTCCCGCTGCTCGTCCTCGACGCCCCGTCCACCGATCGGTGGGCGGGGCGTCGTCGTGCGGGCGGGCGTCGTGCGCGCGGGCCGTCGTGCTCGGGGGGGGGGCATCCGCCGGCGGGCGATGGGACCTGGCCGGTGGGGCGTCGTCTGGCCCGTGGGGCCAGCGCGGCCGTCGACCGGGGCCGCTGCACGCTCGCCGAACGGGCAGGACATGCCGCAGGTGGACCGCCGCGCGGGCACGATCCGTCGGCACCGGCCGCCGAGTGTGACCGATCCGGCCCGCTCGGTGCAGCGCAGGCGGGCGTCAGGCGCCGTCGGGCGTCAGGCGGCGGCGGGCGTCAGGCGCCGTCGGGGCGCGGGGACGCATCGAGCTCGGTCGCGACGACCCGCGGTGCCTCGGACATGAAGCGTCGGACGTCGAGGTCGACGATGATGTCCTGCGGCCGCAGCGGGCGGGTCAGGTAGAGCCCCTCGAGCGACGTCAAGCGCGAGAGCGCCACGTACGTCTGCCCCGCGCTGAACACCCGGTTGCCGAGGTCGACCACCGCGCGGTCGTACGTCGACCCCTGCGACTTGTGGATCGTGACCGCCCAGGCCAGGCGCAGGGGGAACTGCTGGAACTCCCCCACGGTGTCCTTCTTGAGCTCCTTCTTGTCCGGGTCGTAGGAGTACTTGAACTTCTCCCACACGGACGGCTGGACCTCGAACGGCTCCCCGTCGACGTCGACCCACACGGTGTCCCGGATGGCCGTCACGACGCCGAGCGTGCCGTTGACCCAGCGCTGGTCGGGGTCGTTGCGCAGGAACATCACGTGCGCGCCGGGCTTCAGCTCGAGTGCCTCGTCCGCCGGGAAGTTCCGTCCCCCGAAGTCGCCGTTGACGTCGGCACGGGCGGTCTTCACCTTGCCGGGCAACCGGTCGAGCGCGGCCTTGTTGATCCGCGAGACCGTGTCGTTCCGGGTCGCCAGGGTGATGGCGTCGTCCGGCGACGGTCGGGCACCGGCGGTGTTGAGCTGCCCGGCGATGTCGGCGGTGACCCGCCCGTGCCGCACCGCCGTGAGCATCGCGGCGAAGGCGTCGTCACGCTGCCGGTGCACGGTGGCGAGCTCGACGATGTGCAGTTCGGCCTCGAGCCAGACCTTCGCGTCGAAGAACCACATCGACCGGTAGTGGTCGGTGAAGTACGCGCGCTCGTCCCCGTCGCCGGGCACCGGTGGCAGCTGGTACGGGTCCCCGAACATCACCACCTGGACGCCGCCGAACGCCTCGAACTGGCGCCCCCGGGCCTTGCGGAGTGACCGGTCCATCGCGTCGAGCAGGTCCGCGTTGACCATCGAGACCTCGTCGATGACCAGGGTGTCGATCGTGTTGAGGAGCTTCCGGGTCTCCGGGCCGTGCCGGAGCTCGGCGTCCGCGATGAGCCCGATCGGCAGCCGGAAGAGCGAGTGGATCGTCTGACCGCCGACGTTCAGCGCCGCGACGCCGGTCGGGGCGCAGATGACGACCTGCTTCTCGGTGTTCCACGACAGGTGGTTGAGGAGCGTGGACTTGCCCGTCCCGGCCCGACCGGTGATGAAGACGTGGTCGCGGGTGTGCTCGATGTACTCGAACACCGCCCGCTGCTCGGCGCTGAGCTCGACGCTCACCGTCCGGCCGTCCCCGGTGCCGGCGTGGTGTCGGCGCCCACCGCGGTGGCCTCGGCCGAGGGCCCGGGGCCGTGCGGGGCGCGTGCGCCGCGTGCGTCGTGCGGGTCGGGCGCTGCACGATCGCCGCGCAGTCGGACCAGCGTCACGACGACGACCGTCACGAGCAGCGCGACCCCCGCGAGGACGAGGACGATGCCGGCCCGTGCCTGGTCTGCGAGCGGGGTGGGACCCCACTCGCGGCCCATCGCGCCGAACCACGACGCCTGGAGCAGCCCGAGCGGCCCCTGCATCGCGATGCCGAGCGAGACGGTGCCCGCAGCCACGACGACCGCGCCGACGATCCGCACGAGCGCCGCGCCGGTGCTCGCCGTCCGGGCTCCGGCGGCGATCGGCGTCAGGAGCGTGGGCACGGCGAGCAGCCCCACGACCAGGAGCCCGAGGTCGACCAGGGTGCGGCCGGAGGGGTCGCTCACCGACCACCGGAGGACCTGGGTGGCGTAGAGCCCCCACCACACCGCGGCCAGGAGCACGAACGACGGGAACGGCTGTGCGAGGTACCGGACGACGCCGTTGTCGACGAGCAGGCCCGTCCACTCGCGGACGCCCGTCGACCCGTCGTCACGCGGGTGCACGGCCGCACGGATCAACCGGACGGGCGCCGCGGCCCAGAGGAGTGCGGGGACGACGAGCCCGAGCAGCACGTGCGCGCCGACGTTGGCGGACAGCAGGAAGCGGTCGTACGTGTGCAGCGAGCCGGACGTCGCCAGGACCAGCGTCACGACCGCGATCGCGGCGGCGATCGTGCGCTGCACCGGCCAGGAGACCCCGCGACGCCGCAGTCGGACCACGCCGGCGGTGTACGCGGCGGCGACGAGGACGGCGGCCATCAGCCAGAACAGGTCGACGTTCCAGGCGGTGAGCCATCCCCACGACCCCGGGTCGCCGGGGAGCGGGTCGTCGGTCAGCAGCTCGGCGGGGGTCGGGTTCGTGGTCTTGCTGAGGGCGACCTCGCCGACCGGGGTCGCGGTGCGCCCGAGTGCCGCGGCGAACCCGCTCGCGACCCCCATGACGGCGAGTTCGACGAGCACGAGGGTCCAGAACGGGCCGCGGCGCTCCGGGGCGTCGGTGAGCGACCGGATCGCCCGCCGACGCTGCACCGCGCCGAGCACGCCGATGCCGACCAACGCGGCGGTCTTCACGAGCACGAGCACCCCGTACGGGGTGAGCAGGTTCGCCGGGGTGCCGACACGGATGATCGCGGAGGCCGTCCCCGACCCGGCCACGAGCACGAAGCAGCCGAGCGCGATGCTCGAGTACCGCGCGACGACGAGCGGCAGCCGGTCACCGGGCAGCACGCCCCGCAGGAGCACGACGAGCAGCAGCCCGCCGACCCACAGCGCGGCCCCGACCAGGTGCAGCCCGAGCGCGGTGACGGCCGAGTCGTGGCTGGCGGTGCCGGCGGCGTGCCCCTGCTGCGCGAGCGGCACGAGTCCGACCATCGCGATGCCGGCGGTGAGCGCGACCATGCCACGCCCGCGGACCGCGAAGCAGAGCACCGTCACGGCGGCGGCGACGAGCACGGAGACCAGCCACGAGGTACCGAGGTCGGTCCCGGTGAGGAACACGCCCATCGACTGGCCGAACTGCTCGTCGAGGCTCAGGGCCGACCCGGCGACGGACAGGAACGTGAAGAAGGTCGTGGCCGCGGCGGCGACGGTCCAGACCCCGGCGGCACCGGCCGCGACGTCGATCGCACGGTTCCACTCGGGGCGACTGCGCGACAGTCCGACGACGGTGAGCGCGAGGCCGCCGATCGTCGCTGCTGCACTGAGGTCGACGACCAGCCGGGCGATCGGCAGACCGAAGCGGACGACCGCTCCCGGGTCCGCGATGAGCGCACGGTCCGCCCCGCCGCCGATCACGAGGGCGACGAGGAGCGAGACGAACCCGACGAGCAGCAGCACGGCGGGGCCGGCGATGCGTGCGATCCGGTCCACCCGACAAGCCTAGGCGGTGCCCGGCCGACCACGGCACGCCGGTGGGCCGACCTGTGGGCGGTGGGCGGTGCCTCCCGGCTGTGCAGGAGAGCCGCCCGCCGGATGCAGCGGCCCCGGGAACGACGGAAGGGACGGCCGAGGCCGTCCCTTCCGGTGCTGCTGAGCGGTCTTACTTGACGGCAGCCTTGAGCTTGGAGCCGGCGCTGACCTTGACCGAGTCGCTCGCGGCGATCTCGATGGCGTCACCCGTCTGCGGGTTGCGGCCGGTGCGCGCGGCGCGGTGGGTCTTCTCGAAGGCGATCCAACCCGGGATCGTGACCTTGGTGCCGTCGGCGACCGACGACGAGACGACGCTGAACAGCGCGTCGACGACGCCGTTGACGGTGGCCTGGCTCTGGCCGGACTCCTGCGCGACGGCAGCGACGAGCTCGGTGCGGTTCAGTGACTTGTCAGCCATGGATGTCCTCCTCGGACTTCTTGCAGTGTCGGTGGGACGTCGGGACGCCCGCCCGCCCGGAGCGGGGTGCCCTGGACGTGGTGGTCCCGAGGACGAGCACGCCCGGCGGAACCGTCAGCGAACCTACCAGCCGAGCGGGGTGCGGACGACCGACTCGCCCGGATTTCCGGGGTTGTCGAGGGTATGGAGGGGTCCGAGTGACGGATGTGGCGACCGTGTACCCCGCTCGGGCCCGGGACGACGAACGCCCCGTCCCTCTGCAGGGACGGGGCGTTCGGTGGAGCTGGTGCTTACCAGGAGCTCTTCGTGATGCCCGGCAGCTCGCCACGGTGGGCCATGTCGCGGAAGCGGACACGGCTGATGCCGTACTCACCGAGGTGGCCACGGGGGCGACCGTCGATGGCGTCGCGGTTGCGGTAGCGGACCGGCGACGCGTCGCGCGGGAGCTTCTGCAGGCCGACGCGGGCGGCCTCACGCGACTCGTCGGTGCCGTTCGGGTCCACGAGGGCCTTCTTCAGCTCGAGACGACGCTCGGCGTAGCGCGCGATGACCTCGGCGCGCTGGTTGTTCTTCGCGATCTTGCTCTTCTTCGCCATGCTTAGCGCTCCTCACGGAAGTCGACGTGCTTGCGGATCACCGGGTCGTACTTCTTGAGCACGAGGCGGTCCGGGTTGTTGCGACGGTTCTTCTTGGTCACGTAGGTGAACCCGGTCCCCGCGGTGGAGCGGAGCTTGATGATCGGACGGACGTCCTGACCCTTCTTGGCCATCAGATCTTCTCCCCACGGGCGAGGAGATCCTTGACGACGGACTCGATGCCGCGTGCGTCGATCACCTTGATGCCCTTAGCGCTGAGCGTGAGCGTGACGTTACGACGAAGCGAGGGCACGTAGTACGTCTTCTTCTGCACGTTCGGGTCGAAGCGGCGCTTCGTCCGGCGGTGCGAGTGCGAGATGTTGTGTCCGAAGCCGGGGGTGGCTCCGGTCACCTGGCACACTGCTGCCATGGTTTCCTCCTGAGGTACCGAGCGACCGGACGGCCGCTCCCAAGGTCACTTGCCTGGCGCACACGCGCTCGTCACCGGAGGTGACTGCAGCGAGGGGGTTGTGCGCGCCGCCCAGGCCCGCTGACCCTGTCGAAGGACCGTCGGACACCGCGCGACCGCGGCGTACGCGACGGTCGGAGGGCTTGGAACAACTGGGTCTGCCACGCGGACGCGGCGGACCAGGGGTCAACGTTACGGGACGGCCGCGCGTGTCGCAAGCCGGGCCTCCCGACCGGGTCCCACCGGTACCGGCCTGGAGGCGCGGCTCGGCCCCGTCACGCCGGTTCCGGTCCGGCCCGTCGGCCCACCGAGTGGGTGCCTTCTGTCGCGCTCGACCGTCTCCACCGACGATCTCTGCCCGCGGGGCAGGTCACCGACGGCATGTCGTGCTCGCTCGGTGCCGGCCGCCCGGCGGCTCGGCAGCACCGCACCCGGACGCCCGGACGCCCGGACGCCCGGACGCCCAGCCGACCAGCCGACCAGCTGACCAGCCGCGCCGGCGCCTACGGCCCCGCGGTCGGCCGCGGTGCCAGCGCCTGCACCAGCAGCGCGCCGAGCTCCCTCGGGGCCGTGAACATCGGCCAGTGCCCGGTCTCGAGCCCCAGGATCGTCAGGTCATCCACCGCGACGAGCTCCGTCGTCCACGCGTGGTGCTCGGCCACCATGGCCGCGAGGTCCTCCGCCGGGAGCTCGCACGACACCACCGTCGCGGGGATCGCGTGCCGTGCGGGGTCGGCGTAGTGGAAGGGATCGGTGGGCACGGCCGCGGGCTCCGGGACCGCCCGCCGCTCGAGGTCCTCGCGCCGTTCCGGCGTCATGCCGCGCACCGTCGCCGGCTCCCACACGTCCCACGACGGCAGCGGCACGACGCCGTCCACCACGGGCAGTTCGTCGTTGACGACGGCTCCGTCCGGTCCGGGGAAGGTGTCGACGTAGAGCAGGTGCGCCACGAGCGACGGCCGCTGGTCCGCCGCCATGAGCACCATCGGGCCGGCACCGGAGTGCCCGGCGAGCGCGACGGGCTCGTCCGGCGTCGCCACGGCGTCGAGGACCGCCACGATCCCGGCGACCTGCTCGTCGAGCGTGTCACCGGTCCGCGTGATCGCCTGGACGGAGTGCCCGGCCTCCTGCAGGACGGGCGCCACCTCGTCCCATGCGCTCGCGTCGAGCCAGAACCCCGGGACCAGGATGACGTGCATGCGCGGGAGGTTACTCGCCGGTGCGCGCCGCGGTGCAGACCGCGCACTCGCCGAAGATGTCGACGACGTGGCTGGCGTTCGTGAAGCCGTTCGCCGCCGCGACCTCCTGCGCCCACCGCTCGACCGGGTCCGCCTCGATCTCGACCGTGCGGCCGCAGTTCCGGCAGATCAGGTGGTGGTGGTGCGCGTCGGTCGTGCAGGCCCGGTACAGCGACTCGCCGTCCTGCTGCAGGGAGTCCGCGTCACCCTCCGTCGCCAGGTCGGCGAGTGCCCGGTACACGGTGGCCAGCCCGATCGTGGAGCCGCCGTCCCGCAGGTGCTGGTGGAGCGCCTGCGCGCTGACGAACCCCTCGGTGCCGGACAGTGCGCTGCGCACGGCCTCACGCTGCCAGGTGTTCCGCTTCGGCTTCTGCACGGCGTTCACGCGGTGACTCCTTCCCTGCGGGTCGCGTCGGTCGACGCGTCGGTCCCGGTCTGGAGGCGCGACCCGCCCCCGTCGGTCTGCTCACGGTCCGCGATGCGGTCGCGTCCGCGCCTGTCCCTGCGGCTGCCGACGATCCGGCACACCACCCAGATCACGAACGAGATCGTCGTGACGTAGGGGCTGATCGGCAGCCCACCGCCGAGTGCCAGCAGGATGCCACCGACGACCGACACGACCGCGAACACGGTCGAGAGCACCGGGACGACGACCGGGTGCGAGGTCAGGCGGAGTGCTGCGGCGGCCGGGGTGACGAGCAGCGAGAGCACCAGCAGCGCGCCGACGATCTGCACGGACACCGCCGTGGCGAGCCCGAGCGCGAGCATGAACACGATCGCGAGCGTCCGCACCGGGACCCCGGCAGCGGCGGCGACGTCGGGGTCGACCGACGAGAACATCAGCGGGCGCCAGATGACCAGGAGCGTCACGACGACGATCGCGGAGACGACGATCAGCGAGGTCAGCTGCGGGTTGTCGACCGAGACGATCTGCCCGGTGAGCAGCCCGAACTTGTTGGCCGCCCGGCCCTTGTAGAGCGCCAGGCAGAGGATGCCGAGCCCGAGGCCGAACGGCATGAGCACGGCGATGATCGAGTTCCGGTCCCGAGCCCGCGAGCCGAGCAGGCCGATGAGCAGCGCGGCGACGACCGAGCCGACGAGCGACCCGGTGACGACGTTCACACCGAACAGCAGGGCGGCACTGGCCCCGGCGAACGACAGCTCCGAGATGCCGTGCACCGCGAAGGGCATGTTGCGGGCGACGACGAACGGGCCGATGAGCCCGCCGACGATGCCGAGCACCGCGCCGGCCCAGATCGAGTTCTGCACGAGCACGAGGAGCTCGCCGTAGTCCTGGAACGAGAAGACGGTCGACAGCACGTCCATCAGATGCGCCCTTCGTCCGGGGTGGTGGCGTGCGGGTCGGGGTCGCAGTGGTGGTGCGCGCCGGTCTGGTCGTGGGCCTCGTTCGCGCCGACGATGACGATCCGGCCCATGGTGCGGACGACGTCGACGGGCGTGCCGTACAGGTCGGTGAGCACGTCGGCTCGGAGGACCTCGTCGGGGGCGCCGATGCGGAAGCGTCCGCCGGCGATGTAGAGGACACGGTCGACGACGTCGAGGATCGGGTTGACGTCGTGGGTGACGAACAGCACGGCGGCGTCCTGCTGTCGGCGCTGCCGGTCGATGAGCTCGGTGACGCCGCGCTGGTGGCGGAGGTCGAGCGAGATGAGCGGCTCGTCGCAGAGCAGCAGGGCGGGGTCGGCGGCGATCGCCTGCCCGACGCGGGTGCGCTGCTGCTCGCCGCCGGACAGTTCGGCGACCGGGGCGTCGGCGAACGCGGTGGCACCGACCTCGTCGAGGATCCGGTCGACCCGAGCGCGCTCGGCCCGGCTCGCGGGCAGGACCCCCCACCGGGAGCCGGTCACCCCCTGAGCGATCATGTCCCGCGCGCGCAGCGGCGTGCCGGACTCCATGAGGCGCTGCTGCGGGATGTACCCGATCCTCCGGTGCCCGCGCCGGACGGGCTGCCCGAGGAACGACATCGTCCCGCTCGTCAGGCGCTGCTGCCCGAGGACCGTGCGCAGCAGGGAGGTCTTGCCGGCGCCGTTCGGCCCGAGCACGGCGACGAACTCACCCGGCGCCAGGTCGAGGTCGAGGTGCGACCAGAGCGCGCGGGCGCCGTACGACAGCGCGGCGTCGCGGAGGGCGAGCACGGCGGAACCGCCACGGCCGGGGGCCGCAGCGGTTCGCGAGGGGGTCTGGACCGCGGTCACTTCGTGAGCGCCCCCGTGATCTCGTCGATGTTCGCCTGCTGCCACGAGACGTAATCCTCCCCCTTCGGGAGCGTCTCCGTCACACCGACGACCGGGATGCCGGCCTGGTCGGCGGCCTTCTTGACCTGCTCGGTCTCCGCGCTGGAGGTCTGCTCGTTGTAGGCGAGCAGCTCCACCTGCTTCTCGGTGAACAGCTTCAGGGTGTCGTTGAGCGCCGCCGGCGGGACGTCGTCGCCCTCCTCGATCGCCTCCGAGAAGGCCTCGGGCGTGACGTTGTCCAGGCCCATCGCGTCGAACAGGTACCCGGGCACCGGCTCGGTGTACGACACCTTCTGACCGTCGACCTTCTCCTTGGCCGCGGCGGTCTGCGACTCGAGGTCGTCGAGCTTCGTGGTGAGGGCCTTCGCGTTCCGCTCGAAGGTGTCGGCGTGCGCGGAGTCGAGCTTCGTCAGGCGCTGCTCGAGGTCGGCCACGAGCTTCACCATCGTGGGGTAGTCGTAGAACACGTGCTCGTTGAACTCCGAGTCGCCGCCCTTGTCGAGCCCGGAGAGGTCCACCACGTTGATCGTGTCGGCCTTCGTGTTCGATGCCTTCGCCAGGGTGGTCATGAAGTCGTCGTACCCGCCGCCGTTCTCGATGAGCAGGTCGGCTTTCGACACCGCGAGCTGGGTCTTCGCGCTCGACTCGAACGAGTGCGGGTCCTGCGAGGGGTCGTCGAGGATGCTCGTGACCTCGACGTCGTCGCCGCCGATCTCCTGCGCGATCGAGCCGTAGACGTTCGTCGACGCGACGACCCGGACCGTCCCGTCGCCCGAGGCGTCACCGGAGGCGGAGGACGTGGCGCACCCGGTCAGTGCGAGGGCTGCGGCGCCGACGACGAGCGGCAGGGCGAGGAGGCGGCGGTTCTGCATGCTGCGAGCGTACGGCTTGCTGATAACGGTTGTCAAAATCAACCATCCAACGGTCTGGAGGCGCGGGGCCAGCTGGCACCGCGCCTCCCGTCCGACGAGTGCACGGTCAGGGCTTCGTGGCCGCGTCGATCGTGTTGTCGGCGATCGTGTCGTCCTCGCGGCCGGGTGTCCGCAGGTTCCACTTCTTGATCACGAACGAGAACAGGAAGTAGTAGACGACGGCGTACGCCAGGCCGATCGGGATGAGCCAGATCGCCCCCTCGGCCTTGCCGAAGTTGAGCACGTAGTCGATGGCGCCGGCCGAGAACGAGAAGCCGTCCCGGATGCCGAGCGCGTTGACCAGCGCCAGCGAGGTGCCCGTGAGCACCGCGTGGATGACGTACAGCGGGAACGCCACGAACATGAACGAGTACTCGAGCGGTTCGGTGATGCCCGTGACGAACGAGGTGAGCGCCGCCGAGAGCATGATGCCGCCGACGAGCTTGCGGTTCTGCGGCTTGGCGTTGCGCCAGATGGCGAGCGCACCGGCGGGGAGCGCGAACATCATGATCGGGAAGAACCCGGTCTGGAAGATGCCGGCGGTCGGGTCCCCGTTGAGGAAGCGGGCGATGTCGCCGTGCCAGATCGTGGTGCCGTCGTTGAAGCTCCCGAGCTGGAACCACGGGAAGAAGTTGAGCAGCTGGTGCAGGCCGATCGGGATCAGCATGCGGTTCGCGAAGCCGAAGATGCCGCCGCCGATCACAGCATTGTCGGCGACCGCCTGACCCGCTGCCGTCAGGGCGATGTCGAAGTAGCGGTAGACGAAGGACATCAGGACCGCGATCACGAGACCGGCGGCGGCCGTCAGGATCGGCACCAGGCGGCGACCCGAGAAGAAGCCGAGGAAGTCCGGCATCTTCGTCCGGTGGAAGCGCTGCCACATCGTTGCCGCGACCAAGCCCATCACGATGCCGCCCAGGACGCCGTAGTTGATCATCTTCTGGTCGCCGTTCGCGTCCTCGACGCCCGCCAGGACGATCGGTGACATGACCTTCCAGACCTCGTACATGACCATGTAGCCGACGACCGCGGCGAGCGCCGTGGTGCCGTCCGACTTCTTCGCCCAGCCGATCGCGATGCCGACCGCGAAGAGGAGCGGCAGCCACGTGAAGATCGCGTTGCCCGCGGCGCCGATGACCGAGGCACCCTGCTCGAAGCCGGGGATCGCGCCGAGCATGTCGCTCTGTCCGAGGCGGTTCAGGATGCCCGCGGCCGGCATGACCGCGATCGGCAGGAGCAGGCTCCGACCGAGGCGCTGGGCGTTCGCGAAGAGCTTCGACTGCTTCTTCGGGGTCTTCTTCTCCGGCACGTCCGTTGCAGCAGCGGTGCTCATCGGCGTTCCTCTCGTCATCGGGTGGAGCTGGGGCACTGGGGAGTTGAGTCACGTGCACGGCCCGGGTAGCCTCGGCGGTACCGCCGGGAGCGGTCCTGTCCGGTCATGACCAGTTCCGTAGTCTGAACCGGTGACCAGATGCGTGTCAACCCGGCACGGAATCCGCAACGAGGAGGAAACGATGGCCGACATCAAGGCAGCCGACATCATCGCCGCACTGGGTGGCGCGGACAACATCGACGAGGTCGAGGGCTGCATCACGCGCCTCCGCGTCGAGGTGGAGGACGGCGACCTCGTGGACAAGGCCGCCCTGCAGGCCGCTGGCGCCCAGGCCGTCGTCGGTGGCGGTACCGGGTGGCAGGTCATCGTCGGCCCGATCGCGGACAACCTCGCGCAGGACATCAACGACTCGATCGACGGCGACGAACTGTGACCGCGGTCCGGACCCCCTTCGCGGGCCCGGTCGTCGCACTCGCCGACGTGCCCGACCCGGTGTTCGCCGGGCAGCTCGTCGGCGCCGGGGTCGCGGTCGACCCGTCGGGCGTCGAGGGCGCGGTCACGGCGGTCGCCCCCGTCGACGGGACGATCGTGAAGCTGCACCCGCACGCGTTCGCACTGCAGGGCTCGGCGGGAACGGACGTGCTCGTGCACGTCGGCATCGACACCGTGAAGCTCAAGGGCGAGGGCTTCGAGCTGCTCGCGGCCGAGGGCGACACCGTGCACGCCGGGGACCCCGTCGTGCGGTTCACCCCGAGCGTGATCGAGGCCGCCGGCTTCTCCCCCGTCTGCCCGGTCGTCGTGCTCGGCAGCTCGCCGGACTCGGTCGAGCAGGCCACCGTGGGCACGACGCTGGCCGAGGGCGCCACGCTCTACACCGTCTGACCGCACGGGCCGGTCGCCGCCGCGCCCGAGTCTCGGCTCGAGCGACCGATCTCGGGCGGGGCAGCGCGAGAACCGTCGCTGCACGCGAGACTCGGGCGCGACCGGGCGGGCGGGCGGGCCAGCGGGCTACGCGACCGCCCGGCGGGCGGTGACCTCCATCTGCACCCGGTAGCGGTCCGAGCGGTACCAGGAGCGGGCGTGCTCGACCGGCCGGTCCGCCGAGTACGACACCCGGTCGAACTCGAGCAGCGGCGCCCCGGTCCGCGTCCCGAGCAGCGTCGCGACGTCGTCGGCCGCGGGCTTCGCCGCCACCGTCTGCTGCGCGCGGTCGATCGGCGTGCCGTACGTGTCCGCCGCGAGCGAGTACACCGACCCGGACAGGTCCTGGTCGAGGAGCCCCGGGAACGCCGACGCCGAGAGCCACGCGTCGTCGACCGACACCGGTGCCCCGTCCGCCATCCGCAGGCGCTTGAGGTGGTACGCGGTGTCCTCGGCGTCGAGCCGCAGCGCCGCCACGGTGTCGGCCGGCGGGACCCGTTCCTCGCGGACGAGCACGACGGTCGTCGGCACGTGCCCGAGCGAGCGCATCTCCTCGGTGAACGACGCCAGGTGCAGCGTGGACTGCACGGGCCGGTGCGCCACGAAGGTGCCCTTGCCGCGCACACGTTCCAGGTAGCCCTCGTTGACGAGCTGCCCGAGGGCCTCGCGCACCGTGATCCGGGACACCCCGTACTCGGTGATGAGCTGCCGCTCCGAGGGGATCGCGGCGCCGGGGGCGAGCCGGGTGGTCGCGAGGTCGAGCAGGATCCGCCGGAGCTGCTGGTGCTTCGGCTCAGCGCCCTCGGTGATGCGGCTCGTCATGCGGTCCTCGTGCTCCGGTGCTCGTCGACTCGAGGGCGGTGGTCGCCCAGCTGGTCCTGCGCGGACATGACCAGTCGTCCTCACAGTAGCGACCAGGGTGCGAGAAGCCAACGCCGTGACAAGATGACGCCCGTGACCTCGGTGGTGATCGTGGACGACGAGACCCTCGTCCGGTACGGCTTCGAACTCATCCTCGGCGCAGCGGCGGACATCGACGTCGTCGCGACGAGCGGTGACGTCGACGCCGTCGAGACCGTGCAACGGCACGCCCCCGACGTCGTCCTGCTCGACGTGCGCATGCCGCGGGTGAACGGGCTCGAGGTGCTCGCCGCGCTCCGGCAGCTGCCCGAGCCCCCGGCCGTCGCGATGCTGACCACGTTCGACACCGACACCCAGGTGGTCGCCCGGGCGATGGAGTCCGGGGCGGCCGGCTTCCTGCTCAAGGACACCGACCCGGAGTCGCTCGCCGAGTACGTCCGGGCGCTCGCCCGCGGCGGCATCGTCCTGGCGCCGGGCGTGGACCGGACCCAGCTCTTCGCCCACCGGCCGACGACGCCGGCACCGGAGCTGTCCGACCGGGAGCACGCCGTGGTGCGGCTCGTCGCCGAGGGTGCCAGCAACCCCGAGATCGGCCAGCGCATCGGCGTCAGCACCGGCACCGTCAAGGAGGACGTCCGCGCCCTCCTCGCCGCGTTCGGTGTCACCACCCGCGTCCAGCTCGCGCTCCGCGCGGCGGAGGCCGGGCTGCTCGATGGCTGAGCCGACCACGGCCGGTCGCCTCCGCCGACTGCTGGTGCGGGCGGACGGGAGGCTCGACGCACTCGTCGACGCCGGCCTGCGTCGCGCACGGGCCCACCCCGCCCCCTGGTGGCTGGTCGACGTGCTCTTCCTCGCCGCCGCGGTCGTCGACGCCGTGCTCGACATCGCGGGTGCCACGACGACCGAGATCACCCTGTCGCTCGTCGCTGCCGGCGCGCTCGTCCTCCGTCGGCGTCTGCCCGTCCTGACCTTCGCGCTGACGATGCCCGGCCTGTTCATCGGCTCCGGCGTCGTCGCGGCGAGCATCGCCCTCTTCACGCTCGGTGAGCGCACCGACCGGCGGTGGCTCATGCTCGTCGCCGCGGTCGTGCAGTTCGTGGGCTTCAGCGGCTTCGTCGTCGGACCACCGCAGCAGCTCGACGAGATCGTCGTGTCGGTCGTCTACGCCCTCATCTTCGCGCTCGGTCCGCTCGCGATCGGGCTGCTCGTGCGGACCCGGGCCGTCCTGGTCGACCGGATCGCCGAACTCGGCGCCTCCCGTGCCGAGGAACGACGCCGCGCCGCCGAGGTCGCCCTCTCGCGCGAACGCGCCCTGCTCGCGCGCGAGATGCACGACGTCGTCTCGCACCAGGTGACCCTCATCGCGGTGCAGGCCGGCGGCGTGCAGATGGCCGGGCGCGACGAGCAGGAGCGGGCGTTCGCACGGACCATCCGGCAGCTGTGCGTCGTGACCCTGCAGGAGCTGCGCGAGATGGTCCAGGTGCTCCGGGCCTCCGGCGGCACCGACCGTGAGATCGCACCGCAGCCCGTGCTCGCCGACCTGCCGCGACTCGTCACCGCGAGCGGACTGGAGACCGAGGCGGCCGTCGACCTGCCCGACACCCTGCCCCTGCCCGTGCAGCGCGCGGTCTACCGCTTCGTGCAGGAGGGCCTGACGAACGTCCGGAAGCACGCCCCCGGCGCCGTCGTCCGGATCAGCGGACGGCTGCACGGCGACGAGGTCCTCGTCGACCTCGTGAACGGCCCCGCACGAGCCGACCGCCTCGAGCTGCCCGGGTCCGGGCTGGGGCTCATCGGACTCGGTGAACGCGCGTCGCTCCTCGGGGGACGGCTGGACTCCGGCCCGCAGCCCGGCGACGGCTTCGCGCTGCACCTGCGCCTGCCCGTCGAGCACCGACCGATCGCCCCCGTCCCCTGAGCGACGGGGCGAGCGGGCGGCGGACGAGGGAGCCAGCCCTCCGGAGGACGGCCGGTGGCCGATCGGCCACCGGTGTTCACGCCACCGCCCGATGCACCGACCCGGCAGGTTCGGCTGTGATGGCAGCGTGGTCCAGTCAGCTCTCGTCGCCAGCATCCGTCGACACCCCGTCTCCGTGGGTGTCGGGGTCGCCTCGGTCCTGCTCGCCGTCACGGCACGCGTCGCGCACGCCGAGCCGGACTTCCCGCACCACCCACCGGTCGCCTGGGCAGCCCTCGCGGTCGTCGTGGCCGTCACGGTGCTGGCCGAACGCACGCTCGGGTCGCTGCGCACCGTCCTCGTCGGCGTGGGCGCCCCCCTCGCGGCCGTCGGCGTCACCTTCCTGGCGGTGACGGTCGGGTCGGCGATGGGCGAGGCCCACGCCGAGGCCGCCGCCGGCGAACCGCTGTTCGCCCCGTCCGCCGTCGCGACCGCCCTGCTCGCCGCGGCCTCCGCCACGATGCCGCCGGCACGTCGGCGTCGCGTCCGAGCCGTCCTGTGGACGGTGGTGCTCACCCTGGTGCTGTTCGCCGGTCACGGGTCCGACACCGCTCGTGCCCTGGCGACCCTGTTCGGGACCGTCGCCGGAGCGCTCGTGGTGCGCCGCGCCTCCCGACCGGCACCGACCGCGCCGCGCACCGACCGGACCGTCGCCACCCACCCGCGGTCGATCGTCGTCGCGACGCTCGTCGCCCTCGGTGCGGGCACCCTGGTGACGCTCGTCGTGCCCGAGCCGGACGGCGTCCTGTCGCCGTTCGCCGGCGCCATGAGCGACCGGGCGACCGTGCTCGTCGGGGTGCTCCTGGTCGGGGCCGCCTGGCTCGTCCAGCGCGGCCGTCGCACCGGCATCGTCCTGGCGGCGGGCCTGCTCGTGACGCTCACCGCCGTGCTCGCCGACGTCTTCCTCATCGAGCCGCTGCAGGACGGCTTCGTGCAGTGGCAGGGCATGACCACCGACGAGGTCGAGTGGCAGGTCACGCTGCTCGGCGCCTGGGCCGTCCCCGCCGCCGTGCTCCTGGCGATCGTGGTGCTCCGCGGCCAGCTGGTCCGGGCCCGCTTCCGTGCGACGCCGACCTGCGACGAGGACTACCTCGGCATGCTCCGCGACGGGGACGCGGGCACGCTCGGGCACATGGGTACCTGGCGGGGCAACGCGACCTGGACCCACCCCGACGGGCTCGGTGCCGTCGCCTACCGCGTGCACGGCGACGTCGCCCTGACCGTGTCGGACCCGGCGTGCGCCGCCGCGGACCGGGCCGAGGTGGTCGCTGCGTTCGCCCGAGCCTGCGAGCGGAACGGCTGGACCCCCGCGTTCACGAGCGTGCACGAGCCCGTGCGGGCGATCCTCGCGGCCGAGGGGTGGGCGTCCTTCCCCGTCGGCGTGGAGTCCGTGCTCGACGTCACGACGTTCGACCTGCGCGGCAAGAAGCGCCAGGACCTGCGCACCGCGTCGAACCGCGCCGACCGCGAGGGGCTCCGCGACGAGTGGACGACGCTCGCCGCCCTCGACGCCGACCAGCGCGCGCAGGTCGAGGCGATCTGCACCCGCTGGGCAGCCGATCGCCGTCTGCCGGAGATGGGCTTCACGCTCGGTGGGTTCCGCGAGCTCGAGGACCCGGACGTCCGACTGCTGCTCGCCGTGACCGCCGAGGGTCGGGTGACCGCGGTGACGAGCTGGCTACCCGTGTACGAGCACGGTGCCCTGACCGGGTACACGCTCGACGTCATGCGGCGCGGCGAGGACGGGATGCCCGGGGTGATGGAGTTCCTGATCGCCCGGACCGCCCTGCGTGCGCGCGAGGCCGGCCTCACCACCATCAGCCTCTCCGGCACGCCGCTCGCACCGCACACCGACGCCGGGTCGTGGGTGGCCCGCGGGTCGGCGCTCCTCGCCCGGGCGCTCGAGCCCGTGTACGGCTTCCGGTCGCTGCAGCGCTTCAAGGAGAAGTTCGGCGCGCGCCACGAACCGCTCTGGCTCGTCGTCCCGAGCGCACTGCAGGCACCCCGGGTCGCCCGAGCGCTCACCAGCGCGTACGTGCCCGGGCTCCGTCCCAAGCACCTGTGGGCACTCCGCCAGGCCCACGTCGCACCGGTCGCGAAGCAGCCGGCCACCCGCTCGTGAGCCCCTCCGAGTGGCTGCTCGCGACCCAGCTGCAGGCACCGAACAAGCTCGTGCCCGCGGACCTGGCGTTCGCCGTGCTCGCGACCGCCGTCCTGCTGCCCGCCGTGCGCCGGTGGCGGTCGCGGCAGGCGTGGCGCCGGGCGGCCCTGCGCGCCGGCATCGCCGCGGCCGCTGCACTCGTCGTGCTCGCCGCCTGCTGGTTCACCACGCAGGTCGTCGACCTGTTCGGCGTCGCGCTCAGCCCGATCACGCAGATGTGGAGCGCCTTCGCCGGTGCGGCCCTCGCCCTTGCCGTCACCGGCCTGGTGCAGGGCGGCCGCTGGCGTCGTGCGATCGCGATCGTCCTGGTGCCGGCAGCGCTCGTCGTGCCGGCGCTCGGCATCAACGTCGAGTTCGGCAAGTACCCGACGCTCGGCACGGTCGTGCAGAGCGACCCGTGGCCCGCCTACGACCGGGCCGCCGCTCCCCTCGACACGATGCCCACCGCCGGGGTCGTCCGGACCGCGCGCATCCCCGGGACCCGATCGCACTTCGACGCGCGGCCGGCCGTCGTCTACCTGCCGCCGGCAGCCCTGGTGCGCGACCCGCGCCCGCTCCCCGTCGTCATCGCCTTCTCGGGCCAGCCGGGCGCCCCCGGGGACCTGTTCACCGCCGGTCGTCTGGCGGAACCCCTGGACGCGTACGCCCGCGCGCACGACGGTCGGGCGCCGATCGTCGTCAGCGTCGACCAGCTCTCCGCGCCGGGCAAGAACACGATGTGCGTCGACTCACGGCTCGGGAACGTGGCGACCTACGTGATGCACGACGTGCCGACGTGGATCGCCCGGCACCTGCCCGCGACGACCGACCGGAAGGCCTGGGGGCTGACCGGGTTCTCGCAGGGCGGCACGTGCACGATGCAGTTCCTCACGGGACACCCGTCGGAGTTCGGCGCGGCGCTGGCCGTGTCGAGCGAGCTCCAGCCGACCGACCAGGGCCCGCAGCACAGCGCCGACCAGGCGTTCGGCGGGTCCGTGGCGGCATGGCGGGCGGCGGCGCCGATCGCGCAGATGCGGGAGCACGGGCTCGACGGACACGCCCTCTGGCTGACCGCGGGGTCGTCCGACCGGGAGTTCACCGAGAACGCGCGGAAGCTCGGTGCGGCCGCACGGGAGGCCGGGGCCCGCGTCGAGATCGGGTCGGCGCCGGGCAGCGGTCACGACTGGAACACCGTGCAGTGGTCGTTCCGGTCGTACGTCGGGCCGTTCGCGGACGCGCTGTCCGCAGCGGGGTGACGGGAGCGCGCCTCAGGCGTTGCGGACGAGCCAGGCGAACTGGTCGTCGGCGAGCTCGCGGTCGGTCCACACCTGACCGAGCACGCCGTCCGGGACAGCGACCGACGCCGGCCCCTGCCAGACGAGCGACAGTCCGGCCTTCCGCAGCACCGCGGCCGACGCCGGGTTGCTGGTCAGCACTCGACCGGTGACAGGCACGCACGGTGCTGTCCGGTGCGCCTGGTCGATCGCTGCCGCGGCGACCTCGCTTGCGTAGCCCTGTCCCCACGCCGCAGGAGCCAGTCGGTAGCCGAGGTTCCAGACCCTCGCAGCCGTCATGTCGACGCCGCCGACGCCGACGAACGCACCGTCCGTCGTACGGACCGTCCACGATCCGAGGCCGTGGCGGGCTCGCCCACCGATCTTCCGCTGCACGAGGTCGACCGTCGTGGCGCGGTCGGCGTGCCGGCCGGAGGGCAGGTGCCCCCACGTCCGCGCGTCGGAGAACACCGCGTGCACGTCGTCGATGTCGGCGGGCGTGAGCGGTGTCAGCACCAGGCGATCCGTCCGGATCTCCTGCTGTGGGGTCAGGAGCTGGTGGGCCATGCTCCGATCATCACCCGCACCCCCGACAAGCGGGTGGACACCACGCGACGTCCGCGCGATCCGGCCCGGTCCTGCGGCTTCCCGCAGTACCTGGCCGGACCAGGACCGTCGGAACGCGTGCTCAGTCGAGCAGCAGCGCCGGCTCCTCGAGCACCGAGGCGATGTCGTGCACGAAGCGCGAGGCCACGTCACCGTCGACGACCCGGTGGTCGAAGGACGCGCCGATCGTCGTGACCATGCGCGAGCGGACCTCGCCGTCGACGACCCACGGCTTCGGCTTGATCGTGCCCATGGCGACGATCGCGACCTCGCCCGGGTTGAGGATCGGCGTCCCGGTATCCATGCCGAACACACCGATGTTCGTGATCGTCACGGTGCCGTCCGCCATCTGCTGCGGCGTGGTCTTGCCGTCACGCGCCGTCAGGGTCAGGTCCTCGAGCGCCTTGGCGAGCTCGAACAGGGACATGTCCTGCGCGTCCTTGATGTTCGGCACGATCAGCCCGCGCGGGGTCGCCGCAGCGATGCCGAGGTTCACGAAGTGGTGGACGATGATCTCCTGGTCGGTCCAGGTCGAGTTCACCGAGCGGTTCCGACGGACGGCCCAGATGACCGCCTTCGCGAAGACCAGCAGCGGCGAGACCTTGACGCCGGCGAACGTCGGCGAGGACTTCAGGCGCTTGACGAACTCCATCGTGCGGGTCGCGTCGACGTCGACGAACAGGGACACGTGCGGTGCCGTGAACTTCGACGTGGTCATCGCCTTCGCGATGGCCTTCCGCACGCCCTTGACCGGGATGGTCTCGCGGCGGACGTCGCCCCACTCGGGGGTCTCGATGTTGCGGAAGACGCCGGCCTGCTTCGCGTGGCGGATCACGTCGTCGCGCGTGACCTCGCCGGCGAGACCGGTCGGCACGACCTCGGTCAGGTCGACGTCGAGGTCCTTCGCGAGCTTGCGGATGGGCGGCTTCGCCAGGACGATGCCCGACACGACGGCCTTGCGCGGTCGGGAGCCCTGCTCGCCGACGGCCTGCGAGATGGTGTCCTCGCCCGGGTCCGAAGCAGCCTCGGCCGCGGCGACGGCGTCCGCACTGGAGGCACGGCTCGCCTCGGCCGCGAGCGCTGCGGCCCGGCGGGCGCCCGGCTTCCGGCGGGACGGGGACGTGGTCGCGGAGCCGTACCCGACCAGGACGGCACCGGACGATTCGTCGGAGCCGACGACGGTCGCGTGGTCCGCGACCGGCTGCGCCGGAGACGCGTGCCGCGGCTGCGCGGACGCCGCTGCGGTGGCCGGGGCCGGGGCCGGGGCCGGGGCCGGCGGAGTCTGCTGCGTCGGGGCCTGCTGGGCGGGCGCCGGTGGCGTCTGCGCGACGGGAGCCGGGGCGGCGGGCGCGGCAGGCGGGGTGGCGGCGACGTCCGGCGAGGCCGGGACGCTGTCGGCGACGGGGGTCGGGCCTCCCGGCTGTGCGCTCGACGCGACCTGCACGTCCGAGTCGACCCGGATGATCGGCTTGCCGACCTCGACCGTGTCGCCCTCGGAGACGAGCAGCCCGGTGACGGTGCCGGCGAACGGCGACGGGAGCTCGACGAGCGACTTCGCGGTCTCGATCTCGACCAGGACCTGGTCGACGGCGATCTCGTCCCCGATCGCGACGCGCCACTGCACGATCTCGGCCTCGGTCAGGCCTTCGCCCACGTCGGGCAGGGGGAATTCGGCGGCGGGCACTGCGGCTCCTTCGAACGTTCGGACGGTTCGGTCAGTAGGCGAGGGCGCGGTCGACGGCCTCGAGGACACGGTCCGCGTCCGGCAGGTGGAGGTGTTCGAGCTTCGACACCGGGAAGGGGACGTCGAAGCCGGACACCCGGATCGGCGGCGCCTGCATCGTGTAGAAGCACTGCTCGGCCACGGTCGCGGCGATCTCGCTGCCGACGCTGACGAAGCCGGAGGCCTCCTGTGCGATGACGACACGACCGGTCTTGCGGACCGATGCCAGGAGCGGCTCCCAGTCGATCGGGGAGATCGAGCGGAGGTCGATGACCTCGCAGCTGGTGCCCTCGGCCTCGGCGATGTCCGCGGCCTGCATGAGGGTCGCCACCATCGCACCGTGGCCGACGAGGGTCACCTCGGTGCCGGTGCGGGCGACGCGCGTGGTGTGCATCGGGACGTGGCCGTCGACGAGGTCGACCTCGCCCTTCGGCCAGTAGCGCGACTTCGGCTCGAGGAACACGACCGGGTCCTTCGACGCGATCGCCTCCTGGATCATCCAGTACGCGTCGTTCGGGGTGCTCGGGCTGACCACGCGCAGACCCGGGGTGTGCGCGAAGTACGCCTCCGGGGACTCCTGGTGGTGCTCCACGGCGCCGATGTGGCCGCCGTAGGGGATGCGGATGACGACCGGCAGCGACATGTGCTGCGGCAGGCGGTTCTGCATCTTCGCGAGCTGCGAGGTGATCTGGTCGAAGCCCGGCCAGACGAAGCCGTCGAACTGGATCTCGACGACCGGGCGGTACCCGCGCAGCGCCAGGCCGATCGCGGTGCCGATGATGCCGGCCTCGGCGAGCGGGGTGTCCCGGACGCGCTCGGCGCCGAAGCGCTCCTGCAGGCCCTCGGTGATGCGGAAGACGCCCCCCAGCTGGCCGATGTCCTCGCCCATCAGCAGGACCTTGTCGTCGGCGGCCATGGCGGCGGCCAGGCCGGCGTTCAGCGCCTTGGCCATCGGCAGGGTCTGCACGGGCTCGCTGGGGACCTCGCCGGCACCCGGGTGGGCACGGAGCGTGTAGTCGAAGAGCTGCTCGGTCGTGCTCATCAGTGGGAGCCCCCTTCGTACCCGGCCTCGTACTGCTCGAGCCAGGCCTTCTGCGCGGTGGTGACCGGGTGCGGCTCGCGGTACACGTTGTCGAACATGACGTCCACCGACGGCGGGGTCAGCGCCACGGTCGCCCGCCGGACGTCGGCGGCGATGTCCTCGCCCTCCTCGTCGAAGCGCGCGAGCTGCTCGTCCGTGACGCCGCGGCTGCGCAGGTACGCGGCCGAACGGGCGATCGGGTCGCGCTCGACCCACGAGGCGAGCTCGTCGTCGAGGCGGTAGCGGGTCGGGTCGTCGGAGCTCGTGTGCGCGCCGATGCGGTAGGTCTCGGCCTCGACGAACGCCGGGCCCTGCCCCGAGCGGGCGTGGTCGGTCGCCACGAGGGACGCCGTGTACGACGCGAGCACGTCGTTGCCGTCGACGCGGACGCTCGGGATCCCGAAGCCGCGCGGGCGGTCGACGAGCGGGGTCGGCGACTGCACCGACACCGGCACCGAGATCGCCCAGTGGTTGTTCTGCAGGAAGAAGACGACGGGGGCCTTCGTCGACGCGGCGAAGACGTACGCCTCGTTCACGTCGCCCTGGCTGGTCGCACCGTCGCCGAAGTACACGATGGTGCAGGCGTCGCGGTCGGGGTCGCCGGTGCCGACGTCGCCGTCGAGCTGCTGACCGAGCGCGTAGCCCGTCGCGTGCAGCGTCTGCGAACCGATGACCAGCGTCGAGATGTGCGTGTTGCCGCGCTCGTCCGGGTCCCAGCCGCCGTGCGTCTGGCCGCGGTACATCGCGATGATCTCCATCGGCTCGACACCGCGGTGCATCGTGACGGCGTGCTCGCGGTACGACGGGAAGACGTGGTCCTGTGCACGGAGGGCGAAGACGGAGCCGACCTGCGCGGCCTCCTGTCCGTGGCTCGGGACCCAGAGGCCGAGCTGACCGGTGCGCTGGAGGTTGTGGCCCGCGTGGTCGAACCGACGTGTGAGCACCATGCGGCGGTGCATCGCCAGCAGGGTCTCGTCCGGGATCGCCCGCGCGACGGCGGCGTACTCGGCGTTCTCGTCGGTCTCCACGAACCGGCCCTCGAGGTCGAGGATCCGGACGGTGGCCGTCGCGGGGGCCGCGGCGTGGAATGACATGTCGGTCAGCGTAACGCCAGGGCCTACCGGGCCGCCTGGAGGTCCCCCACAAGCGACCCCGCCGTTTCGAGGAGCGTTTCCACAGCCTCGTGCTCCCCGATCGACACCCGGATCCCCTCGTTCCCGAAGGCCCGGACGATGATGCCGGCAGCTTCGAACCGCTCTGCGGCGTGCGCGGTCAGCTCCCCCGTCGGCAGCCAGACGAAGTTTCCCTGCGCGTCCGGCACGTCCCAGCCCTGGCCGCGCAGCGCGGCGACGATGCGGTCCCGGCTCGCGGCGAGCTCGGCGACCCGGTCGAGCAGCTCGGTCTCGCGCTCGAGGCTCGCGAGCGCGGCCGCCTGGCCCTGCGCCGTCACGGACAACGGGATCGCGCAGGCACGGACGGCGTCGAGCACGTACGACGGCCCGAACGCGTAGCCGACACGGAGGCCCGCGAGTCCGTACGCCTTGGAGAACGTGCGGAGGACGACGAGGTTCGGGTACCGCTCGAGCAGCGGCGTCCCGCGGACCGCGGTGGGCTCGGTGACGAACTCGGCGTAGGCCTCGTCGAGCACCACGAGCACGGTCGACGGCACCCGCGCCATGAACGCCTCGAACTCGGCGCCCGTCACGACCGGGCCGGTGGGGTTGTTCGGCGTGCAGACGATCACCATGCGGGTCCGGTCGGTGACCGCGTCGGCCATGGCGTCGAGGTCGTGCCCGCCGTCCGGCCGGTTCGGCACCTGCACGCTCGTGGCACCGGCGACCGTCACGACACCCGGGTAGGCCTCGAAGGAGCGCCACGCGTAGACGACCTCGTCGCCGGGGCCGCTCGTCGCCTTCGCCAGCTCGTGCAGGATCGCGACGCTGCCCGGCGCGACGTGGACCTCGTCGACGGTGAGCCCGGCACGGTTCGCGAGCACGGCCCGGACGGCCAGGGCGGTGGCGTCCGGGTAGCGGTTGTAGGCGGTCTGCGCCTGCACGGCCTCGACCACACCCGGCAGCGGCGGGAACGGGTTCTCGTTGCTCGAGAGCTTGAACGCGTCGGGCGCGGCCTGCCGACCCTGCTTGTACGCGGGGAGGACGGCCACCTCGGGCCGGATGTGCACGCGCTCGTCAGTCACGCGCACAGGCTACCGGGCACCGTCCGGCGTGCGACGGGCATCATGGCGGCATGCGATTCCTCGTCCGCCTCGTCGTCAACGCCGTCGCGCTCTGGCTCACCACCCTGATCGTGAGCGGCGTCACCGTCACCCCGTTCGGCGACGGCGACACCACCGCCGTCGTGCTCACGTTCCTGCTCGTGGCGTTCGTGTTCGGGCTCGTGAACGCGGTCATCGGCACGATCATCCGGATCGTCGCCTTCCCGCTGTACGTCCTGACGCTCGGGCTGATCTCGCTGATCGTGAACGCCGTGCTGCTGCTCATCGTCGCCGGCATCTCGGACACGATCGGCTTCGGGCTCGAGGTCGAGTCCTTCGGCTGGGGCATCGTCGGCGCGTTCGTGCTCGCCGTGTTCTCGTGGCTCATCGGGCTCGTCGTGCGCCCGGTGCTGGACCGCCGGCGTCCGTGACCGCCGTCGCGGACGTCGCGTCGGTGCGCCATGATGTGCACATGAGCCCGGACGCCGACGCCCCGTTCCGCGTCTCGTTCGTCTGCAGCGGCAACATCTGCCGCTCGCCCATGGCCGGCATCGTCTTCGCGCAGGTCGCCGCCGACGCCGGCATGGCCGACCGCTTCGTCGTCGAGTCGGCGGGCACGGGCGACTGGCACGTCGGCGAGCCCGCGGACGAGCGGACGATCGCGGCGCTCGCAGCGCGCGGATACGATGGCAGCAGGCATCGCGCCCGCCAGTTCGACCCGGACCGGTTCCCGGACCTCGACCTGGTGGTCGCACTCGACCGCTCCCACGAACGCGTCCTGCGCTCGTGGGCACCGACGATGGACGACGCCGCCAAGGTGACGCTCCTGCTGCGGTACGACGACGCCTGGCCCCAGCAGACCGACGTACCGGATCCGTACTACGCGGACCGGCACGAGTTCGACCGAGTGCTCTCGACCGTCGAGCGGGCCTGCCGGGCGCTCTTCCGCCAACTCGAACCGGCAGTCCGTCAGGGAGCCCCATGACCCCCCTTCCCCCGCAGCCGATCAGCCCGCTCGACGGGCGGTACTACCCGGTCGTGCACACGGTGGGCGAGCACCTCTCCGAGGCCGGCCTCAACCGCGCGCGCATCGTGGTCGAGGTCGAGTGGCTCATCTTCCTGACCGACCACGCGATGTTCACCACCTCGCCGCTGAGCATCGACGACAAGGCCGCGCTGCGCCGGGTCGTCGAGACCTTCGGTCACGACCAGATCGCGGAGCTCGCCGAGATCGAGGCCACGACGCGGCACGACGTCAAGGCCGTCGAGTACTTCGTCCGCCGTCGCCTGTCCGAGCTCGGGCTCGACGCGATCGCCGAGCTGACGCACTTCGCGTGCACCAGCGAGGACGTCAACAACCTGTCGTACGCCCTGACCGTCCGCGACACCGTCGACCAGGTCTGGCTGCCCGCCTACCGCGCCGTCCTGGCGACGCTCCGCACGATGGCCGAGCAGCTCCGCGCCGTGCCGATGCTCTCGCACACGCACGGCCAGCCCGCGACGCCGACCACCCTCGGCAAGGAGCTCGCGGTGGTCGTCTACCGCCTCGAGCGCGTCCTGACGCAGATCGAGCACGGCGAGTACCTCGGCAAGTTCTCCGGCGCGACGGGCACCTTCTCGGCGCACCTCGCCGCCGACCCCGAGGCGGACTGGCCCGCGCTGTCGAAGGAGTTCGTCGAGGGCCTGGGCCTGACGTGGAACCCGCTGACGACGCAGATCGAGTCGCACGACTGGCAGGCCGAGCTGTACGACCGGGTGCGCCACGCGAACCGGATCCTGCACAACCTGGCGACCGACGTGTGGACCTACATCTCGATGGGGTACTTCACGCAGATCCCGGTGGCCGGTGCCACGGGATCGTCGACGATGCCGCACAAGATCAACCCGATCCGCTTCGAGAACGCCGAGGCGAACCTCGAGATCTCGTCGGCGCTGTTCTCGACGCTGTCCGAGACCCTCGTGACGAGCCGCCTGCAACGCGACCTGACGGACTCCACGACGCAGCGGAACATCGGCGTCGCGTTCGGCCACTCGCTGCTCGCGCTCGACAACCTGCGTCGCGGGCTCGGTGAGATCGCGGTGAACGAGGGTCGGCTCGCCGAGGACCTCGACGGCAACTGGGAGGTGCTCGGCGAGGCGATCCAGACGGTCATCCGCGCCGAGGTCACCGCCGGGCAGTCGAACATCGAGGACCCGTACGCGATGCTCAAGGAGCTGACGCGTGGCAAGCGCATCGGCCAGGACGAGCTCGTCACGTTCGTGAACGGCCTCGACATCTCGTCGGGTGCCAAGGCGCGGCTGACGAACCTGACGCCCGGCACCTACACGGGGCTGGCCGACGAGCTCGTCGACCGCCTGGACGTATAGGCCGCACCCTTCCGCAACACGCAACGACGGCGGCTCCTCGCAGCGGTACACCCCTGCGAGCAGTCGCCGTCGTTGCGTCCCGCGTGTCCGCGAGCGGGCGGGCCGGACGGGAGGCGCGGGGCGGCCCCGCCGCGCACCGCACCACCTCAGGTGGTGACGGAGCGCGCTTCGGCGACCAGCGCCTCCAGGACGGTGCGGACCGCGGGTCGGACCGCGCGGTCCGGCCGGGCGAGCGCCTCGATGCGCCGGCCGGCCCGCACGTCCGCGAGCGTCGCCAACCGGAACCGTCCCGCCGCACGCGTCCCCGACGTGTACCGCGGCACGAGCGCGATCCCGTGTCCCGCGGCGACGAGGTTCTCGATGACCGGCAGGTGGATCGTGCGGAACGCCACCGACGGCGGGGTGCCGGACGCCTCCGCCAACGCGGTGAGCACGCGGTCGATCGGGTAGTCCTCGGGCACGCCGATCCAGGTCTCGTCGACGACGTCCTCGATGCCGACACGCTCCCGGTCGGCCAGCGGGTGGTCGAGCGGCAGGGCGACGTCGAGCGGTTCCCGCAGCAGGGCGACCGTCCCGACGGCGGCACCGTCGGCGCGTCGGGCGCCGTCCGGGCGGTGGCCGATCACGACGTCGTGGTCGGCGGTCAACGGTGCGAACTCCCCCTCGCTCACGTCCACGTCGGAGAGCTCGAGGACGATCCCCGGGTGTGCCCGCATCCGGGTGAGGAGCCCCGGCAGGAGCAGCTCGGCCGCCGAGGGGAACACCGCCAGGTCGACCGTCCCGCCGACCCCGGCGAGGTGCTCGGACCACGCCGACTCCACCGTGGCGAGCGCCGTGGCGACACCGGTGGCCATGTCGGCGAGCGCCCGTCCGTCCGCGGTGAGCCGCACACCGCGGCCGACCCGCTCGACCAGGGGCACGCCGGCCTGGCGCTGGAGCGTGCGGAGCTGCTGCGACACGGCACTCGGCGTGCGGTGCGTGGCGGCGGCGACCGCGGTGACGCTGCCGCGCTCGGCGAGCTCGCGGAGGACCGGCAGCAGGGCGATGTCGAAGCCGACCATGCAGGGACCCTACAACGACACTGTCGGACCGTGCGCTGGTGCTACCGCTTCGGGTGCGGGACGATCGATCCGTGCTCTTCCGCGACCGCATCCTCGCCCTCGTCGTCGCCGTGGCGTGGGGGCTGAACTTCCCGGCGACCGCGATCGCCCTCGACCACTGGCCGCCGTTCCTGCTCGCGGCCGTGCGCTTCACCCTGCTGGCACTGCCCACGATCCTGTTCGTACCGCGCCCCAAGGTCCCGTTCCGGTGGATCGTGCTCGTCGGCGCGACGCTCGGCGTGCTGCAGTTCGCGTTCCTGTACCTCGGCATGGCAGCGGGGATGCCGACGGGCCTCGCGTCGCTCGTGATCCAGGCGTCGGCGCCGTTCACGGTCGTGCTCGCCGGGGTGCTGCTGCGCGAGAAGCTCACCGCCCGCCAGGTCGTCGGGGTGTCCGTCGCCGTCGCAGCCCTCGGCGTCATCGCGGTGCACCGGGCGCAGACCGCGGCGCTGCTGCCGGTCGTGCTCGTGCTCTGCGGGGCCCTCGGTTGGGCGCTCGGCAACGTCGCGACGCGGCGGACCGGCCCGGTCAACCCGCTCCACCTGACCCTGTGGTGGGCGGTCGTCCCGCCGGTGCCGATGTTCGCCCTGTCGCTGCTCGTCGAGGGCCCGGCGCGGGTCGGGCAGGCGTTCGGCACGGCGTTCACCGCGTCGGCGCTGCCGGCCGACCTCGGCCTGCTCTACATCGTCGTGGCGGGCAGCCTGGTCGGCTACGGGATCTGGTCGCGCCTGATGGGCAGGTACCCGTCGAGCACCGTCGCGCCGTTCTCGATGCTCGTGCCCGTGATCGGGGTGCTCGCGTCGTGGGCGGCGTTCGGCGAGGTGCCGGACGTGGTCGAGGTCGTGGCGGGCGCCGTGGTGGTGGTCGCCGTGCTGTGGTCGTCGCGGACGCGCCGCGTGCCGCCGGCCGTGGCCGCGGTGCCGGTGGTCTCGCCGGAGGACGTCGAGACGCCGCAGCCGGTCAGCCCCGGTGCTGCCGGCGCTCCGCGATGATCCCGGCGAGGGCGCCGCGCAGGTGCGGGTACCGGAACTCGTAGCCCGCCTCGAGCAACCGCGTGGGGACGACCCACCGGCTCTTCAGCACGAGCTCGGTCTCGGTACGGATCGCGAACGACCCGATCTCGAGCATCCACCGCCACGTCGGCAGGCCGAAGCGTCGCCCGACCGCGTCGCGGATGGTCGCCATCACGGTCCGGTTGTCCGACGGCTCCGGGCTCGAGACGTTCACGGGCCCGTCGATGTCCTCGTGGTCGCGCACGAACCGGATCACCCCGAGGACGTCGGCGATGTGCACCCAGCTGAACCGCTGCCGCCCACGCGTGTGCCGGTCGTGGTGGTACGTACCCGCGCGGAGCCGTGCACGCGTCGGGAACCACGGCCCGTCGAACTGCGGCCCGCCGAGGCCGGCCTGGGCCAGTCGGAGCAGCGGGACGAGCGCGCTGCCGTCGCCGAACACGATCGCCATCCGCAGCGCGACCCGGCGGGTGTGCGGCAGGTCCGCGCTGAACAGGGCGTCCTCCCACGCCTTGGCGACCGAGACCGAGAAGCCCTCGCCGAGCTCCCCCGTCACCTCGTCCTGCGGTCGGTCGTCGGCGTGCCGGTAGATGGTCGCGGTCGAGGCGTTCAGCCACAGCGGCGGCGGGTGCTCGGCGGTGCGGATCGCCTCGGCCAGCTCGAGCGTGGTGTCGACCCGGGAGCGCATGATCTCCGCCCGGTTCCGACGTCCGTAGCGGCAGTTCACGCTCTTCCCCGCCATGTTCACGACGATCGCGGCGCCGTCGACGAGCTCGCGGATGCGGAGCGTGTTGCCCCACACCGCGTCCCCGGTGCGTCCGACCGTGACGACCTCGTACCCCTCGTCGCGGAAGGCGCGCTGCAGGTACTGCCCGACGAAGCCGCCCGCTCCCGCGATCACGGCGCGACCCCTGGGTGCGCCGGTCGTGTCGTCGCTCATCGTTGCCCCCGTCGTGCTGTCCGGCCTGGTCCGGTGTCCGGCCCGTTCGCATCGGGCTCGATCCGGTAGCGGAAGGAGCCCTCGTACCGGTACAGCGTGCCGACCAGCGGCGCCGAGAGCCGCAGGGACACGCGCTGCACGTCGGCATCGTCATCGAATCGTTCCACGAGCGTCACGCGCGGGGCGACGACGGCCGGGAGGCTCCGGTCACGTCCCAGCGCGCGCACCGTCACGCGGGTGGAGACCAGGCGCAGGGCGCCCGCGTCCGGCCCGTCCGCGTCGACCTCCGCCCGGAGCAGGGCGCTGACGCGCCCACGGCGACCGAGGTGGTCGACGAGTCCGTGCGGTCCGGCGGCGATGGCGTCCACCATCGTGCGGCTCCCGGAGCGGAAGCGGAAGGTGCGGTGCGCGCGCACGGCGACCGATGCCTCCCGGCCGTCCACGGCGCCGCGGCCGACGCGAGCCGGGCGGTTCTCGACCGTGAAGGGGACGTCCCGCTCCCACACGGGGAACATCACGGCGTCCCGTGCGAAGACGGCGAGGAGCGGCCAGACCCAGCGCCGTGGCGTCCCGACGACGGCGAACACGCCCTCGCCGCGACCGACGTGACCGGACGGCACCGCCCCGAAGTACGTGCGCAGTCGTGGGTGCAGCCGGGCGAGCACGTCCTCCGGCGTCGTCAGCTCGTAGGGCGACCGGGTCACGCTGCCGATCCTGGCACGGTGTCGGCACGGTTCCCTACGATCGAGGCATGGGACACGACCACGCGCACGGGCACGCCGGCGCTTCGGAGCGGGCACTGCTCGTCGCGTTCTGCATCTCGGCGGGCATCCTGCTCGCCGAGGTCGTCGGCGCGGTCGTCACCGGCTCCCTCGCGCTGCTCGTCGACGCGGGGCACATGGTCGTCGACACCGGCGGCCTCGGCATCGGGCTGGTCGCCACCCGGCTCGCGCGCCGCTCACCGACGGCGCAACGGACGTGGGGCTACCAGCGCGCCGAGGTGCTCGGTGCCACGGCGCAGGCAGCCATCCTGCTCGCGGTCGGCGTCTTCGTCGTCGTCTCGGCGATCCAGCGGCTGTTCGTCCCCGCCGAGGTCCACGCCGGCCCGCTGCTCGTGTTCGGTGTGGTCGGACTCGTCGGCAACCTCGTCGCCTACGCGGTGCTCGCCCGGGCGTCGGGCGAGGGCTTCACCTCGCGGGCGGCGCGGCTCGAGGTGCTCAACGACACCCTCGGGTCCGTCGCGGTCATCGCCGCCGCCGCCGTGCTCGCGGTCACCGGGTGGGAGCGGGCCGACTCGATCGCGGCGATCCTGATCGGGCTGCTCATCCTGCCGCGCGCGGTCCGGCTGCTGCGCGAGACGGCGAACGTGCTGCTCGAGTCGACACCGCCCGGGCTCGACCTGGACGACGTGCGGGCGCACATCCTCGAACTCGACCACGTCATCGCCGTGCACGACCTGCACGCGACGCTCGTGGCGACCGGGGTGCCGAACCTCACGGCGCACGTCGTGGTGGACGACCACTGCTTCTCGACCGCCCACGCGCCGCGGATCCTCGACGCGTTGCAGCAGTGCGTCGCCGAGCACTTCGACGTCCCGGTGGAGCACTCGACCTTCCAACTCGAGCCCGCGTCGCACCAGCGGCACGAGCACGAGGTGCACGCGTAGGGACGGCGCGGCACCGAGCCGTGCGGCGCGTGCGGTGTGGTCAGCAGCCGCCGTCGTCGGTGGGGAACGCGGTGATCACCCGGTCGGTCGTCTCCGACACGATCACCCGCACGTTCGGCTCCGCTGCCGGTCGCGACCCGTCGTCGAAGCGCACTGCCGCGGCGTAGCAGACCTTGCCGTCACCGGCGTCCTGCGGGTACCCGGCGGGCGGCGACTCCAGCACGGACCGGACGGCGGTGAGCATCGCGTCGTCCCAGTCCCGTGAGCCGTGGCCCCGGACGACGTCCTGCCAGTCGGCGGTGTGCCGGACGCGGATGTGTTCGTAGCCCTGTCCGGACGTGCCGCACTGCAGTTCGACCGGTCCGAGGGCGGCGGTCTCGTACCGGGCGACCACGGCGCGGCGGTCGGAGTCGCAGCGGTCGAGCACGTCGGCGCCGGGCAGGTCGGGGCCGGTCCGTTCGATGGTGACGGTGCCGTCGCGGGTCATCCCGCCGGCAGCGGGTGCGCTGCGGTCGACCGTGGTGCCCGGGGTGCCGGCAGGGGTCCCGCCGCCGACCACCGGGTCCTCACCGCTGCGCTGTGCCGTGAGGGCGAAGCCGCCGACGACCAGACCGGCCGCGACGACCGCGGCGACGACGGTGACGGCCGGGCGTCGGCGTTGCTGGGGCATGCGCCCCAGTATGCCGGGGCGGTCGGCGGCATCGGCGCGCCGAGGGTGCGCTGCCCCTCCTTCCCGGCGCCGAACCACGAGATCGACATCGAACCAGGGAGCACTGCTGGTTCGATGTCGTGCTCGTGGTTCGATCCATCCGGGACCCCGCGGCACAGCGCGTCGCGGCGGACTACTCCGCGTGGGCCGCCAGGCGCAGACCGGCGACCAGGGCGAGCACGACGACGAACGCCACGTACCCGAGGAGCACCGGGAGCGTCGGCACGACCAGGAGCGCCGCGCCGACCGCGACGACGGGCACGGTCAGTCCCGCGTACGCGATGAGGAACGTGGCCGCGAGCACCCCGCCGCGCTGCTCCGGCCCGACGAGCGACCCTGCTCGGGCGATCGACGCCCGGAAGAGCAGCCCGACACCGGCACCCGCGACGACCCCGCCGCCGATGAAGCCCGCGACCTGCAGGAGCACTGCGGCGACCGCGAGCACGAGGAGACCGCCGACGAGCAGCACCAGACCGAGCCGGATCTGGCGTCGCTGGGTCAGCTTCGCGAAGACGATCTGCGACACGGCACTCGCGGCGAAGACCCCGAACGTGGTGGCGCCCGCGGCGAGCCGGTCGGTGACGTGGAACGTGGTGCCGAGGAACGTCGGCGCCACCGAGGTGAAGAGCCCCTGCACGGCCAGGGCGGCGAAGGCAGCGGTACCGGCGGCCCAGAACACGCCGGCCTGTCCGTCGGGAGCAGCCATCCGCTGCGGTCGGTACGGCACCGGCTGCTCCGGACGCTCGACGGTCTCCGGCGCGGCGAGGACCACCGCGAACGCGACGACCAGGGCGACGACGAACACCACGTACGGCACCACGAGCGGCTGTCCGACGTACTCGGCGAGCGCCCCGCCGACCAGGGCGCCGATCGACAGCCCGCCGAGGTTGACCGCGCCCGCGGCGACGCTCGCTCCCTGCGCCGACGACGACGAGCCGGTCGCACGGACCCGGAGCTCCCCCAGGTGCGCGGTCGCGGTCGCGGTGAGCAGGCCGACGCCGAGTCCGGTCACGAACCGCGCCACGACGAGCCCGGCGACGTCCGACCACAGCAGGAAGAGCACGGCCGCGACGAGCTCGAGGGCGATCGACACCAGGATCAGCGGACGTCGTCCGTGCACGTCGCTGAGGTGTCCGGCCAGGAAGAGCGAGGCGACGACCCCCACGCCGTAGGCGGCGAAGACGACCGTCGTGGTGAAGGTCGGGAACCCGTCACGCGCCTGGTAGATCACGTAGAGGGGCGCCGGGACGGTCGCGAAGGCCATCACCGACAGGAACGCGAAGGCGACGGCCCAGAAGCCGAACCCGTGGCGGCGGCGGGAGTGCGCGCGTCGCCCTCGCGGAGCGGGCACGGTGCGGGATCCGGTCTGCGGAGCCGGGACTGCGGTGGTGGTCGAGGACATGCTCCGATGGTGCTCCGATCAAGTCATCGAGTCCAACGGGCGCTCTTGATGATCGACATCGATCCGGTCGATACTCATCCGATGGAGACCCGTCTGCTGGAACAGTTCGTGGCCGTCGCGTCCGAGGGGAGCGTGACGCGGGCCGCCGAGCGGCTGTGGGCCGCGCAGTCGACCGTCTCCGCCGGCATCGCGTCCCTGGAACGAACGCTCGGCGTGCGACTGTTCGACCGCACGGGCCGCCGTCTCGTGCTCACCACCGCCGGCGAGCACCTGCTCCCCCACGCGCGGTCCGTGCTCGACTCGCTCGACCGGATGCGGGACCTGGCGACCGTCGACGACGCCGACCTGCGGGGCAGGGTGCGCCTGGGGATCTTCACGAGCATGGACGTCGTCGACCTGACCGGGGTGCTCCGACGGTTCCGGCAGCGGCACCCGCTCGTGGCGGTGGAGCTCATGACCTCGCCCACGGGGACGACGGGTCTCGTGCAGGACCTGGTCGCTGGGCGGCTCGACCTGGCGTACACGGCGCTGCCGACGGTGCCGCCCGGTCTGGTGGTCGAACCGTTGCGCGAGATGCCCTTCCGGGTCTTCACCGCGGCGGACCACCCGCTGGCACGTCGCCGGTCGGTGTCGCTGGCCGAACTCGCCGGGGAGCCGTTCGTCGACACGGCGCACGGGTTCGGCAACCGGACGATCCTCGACACGGCGCTCGACCGGCTGGGCATCCGCCGACGGGTCGTCGCCGAGATGAACGACATGCCCGCCGTCGTCCGCTTCGCGTCGGCGGGACTGGGCGTCGGTGTCGTGCCGGACGCGGGTGTCCGGCACGACGGCGCCGTCCTGGAGCTCGAGGACGCGGTCGAGCCCCTGCGCATCGGCCTGGCGATGCGCGCCGATCCGGAGCCGAACCGCGCGACGCGGACGCTGGCCCGCGACGTCGTCGCGGCCCGCGTGCCCTGAGGGCGTGCGGGGTGCGGACGCGACCCACCGGCGGACGGGAGGCACGGGACGGGTCCGCCCCGTGCCTCCCGGTCGTCAGTCCCCCCAGATATCCTCGACGACGGCCGCCAGTGCACGGACGATCTCCTCGTCCGTCTGCGCGGTCACGTCCATCGGTGGTCCCCCTTCACACAGCGGTGTCGGACGGCGTGCCGATCCTGACAGCGAGGGCGTGAACCGGGACGCTCGGGCGTGTCGGCGCGGACGCCGAGGATCGCCGTAGCGGGGTCAGTGGAAGTCGTCGCCCTCGGACCGCTCACCCGGCGACCGGTGGCCGCCGAGCATGTCGTTGTCGTCCTGGTCGCTCGAGGCCGCGAGCTGCAGCATCGCGAGGATCACGACGACCACGATGAACGCGACTCCGAGGAACACCAGGGAGAGTTCGAGCTCTCGCGTGGAGAAGAGCACGACCGCTCCGGTGAACACCGCGACGACCGCCGAGATCACGAGGAGCTCGGCGGGGCGCAGGCGGTCGCGACGGCTGGGGGTGCTCATGCGTGTGGTGCTCCGTCCGGGGCTGCGGCAGGTGCCGTCGTGCCCCACTTGTGCGAGAGTCCGGCGATCACGTGGAAGACCGCCGCGATGGCGAGGTAGGCGCCGAGCAGCCCGACCAGGACGACGGCGGCGTCCAGGGTGCCGGTGACCTGCTCGACGCCGCCGAGCTGCTGGGAGTAGTCCGGCGGTGTCAGCAGGAACGCCACGGCCAGCAGCAGCGTGAGGCCACCGATCGTCGTCCAGTCGCGGGCGAACGGCGATCGACCGCGCGCGCGGACCCCCTGTGCGAGTTCGACGGCGCCGGTCAGCACGGCCCAACCCACGACGACCGTGATGAACGCCGGGAGCCCGACGCCGTTCGTCGCGAGAGCGGCGACGCCGGCGACGAGGGAGACCACCGACTGCACGAGCGTGGTCGCCCGGGACCGCCCGTCTGCGGGCATCCGGCGGAGGGCGGCCCACCCGAGCACGACGGCGTCGACGACCACGAACCCGCCGAAGAGCAGCAGGCCGTAGCCGGCGGCGTGGTTGGACGAGAAGGTAATGACGAGGGCCACGACCGCGGCTGGGACGGCCCGGAGGACGGGGATCGGCCAGTACCGCGCGCGCTGGCCGGCGTCGTCCACGGAGTCGGACACAGGACCTCTTTCGGGCATGCGGATCGTGGTCCGAGTCTACCGCCGGCGCCCCGGACGTCCGACCGGAGCCGCGCTCGGCCGGAGGCGCCGGCACCGGTCGGGGTCCGGCAGCCCTCGACCGGTGGCGGCACCGTCCGTCGTCCGGTGGCGTCGTCGGTCAGTTGGTGTCGTCGGTCGCACGCCTGCGCCGGGCGACCCACCATCCGCTCGCTCCGAGCCCGACAGCGGCAGCAGCCAGGGCGGCGAGGAGCACGAGCCCGTCGGCTCCGGTGTACGCGAGGGCTCCGGTGCCGTTCCCCCGAGCTGCGGTCCGTCCGTCGCCGGCGCCCGTCGACGCGGCCGGAGCAGGCGTGGGCGACGCGCTCGCCACCGGGGTCGGCGGCGGCGTCCCCGCGCCGTCGCCGTCGCCGTCGCCGTCGCCGTCGCCGTCGCCGGGTACCGTGACGCCGATCGACACCTCCGGCGAGGGGTCCCCGCCGTCCGGGTCGGTGGGGGACGTCGCGGTCGCCACGTTCACGACGTCGGACCCGTCACCTCGGTAGTCCGGGTCGAGCACCGCGCGGATGCGGAACGACCGGGTCCCGCCGACCGCCAGCGCCTCGTCGGACCGACAGGTCACGTGCTGTCCCTCGGCGGAGCAGTCGTCGTCGGACCCGCTGAACCGCATCGCCGCCGGCAGGTCGTCCACCACGCCGACCTCGTGCGCAGGGTCCGGCCCACGGTTCCTCGCCGTCACCCGGTACTCGACCTCGTCCCCCGGTGCCACGCCCGTCGAGGGCGACACCGCCTTGTCGGTCTCGAGCTGCGCCTCGGCACGAGGTGCTGGCTCCAGACGACTCGAGGCGACGGACCGGTTGTCCGACTCGTCGACGTCCGCCAGGGACGCCGGCGGAGTGACGGTGGCGGTGCTCTCGAGCGACCCGACGGCGTCGTCCGCGACGGTGCCCGTCACGGTGACCGTGGCCGCGCCGTCCCGGAGCAGGTCGAGCGCGACGTCGACGTCTCCCGTGCCGGTACTCGCGCCGCAGGCGGACCCGTCGGTCGCGCTGCAGGACCACGTCACGTCGCGCAGACCGTCCGGGACGTCCACGTGGAAGGCACTCGGGTCGGATCGGTTCGGACCGGCGTCGGACGCGGTGACGGTGTAGCTGAAGGGCTCTCCGGGCCGGGCCGACGCCGGGAGGTCCTGCGCGACGCCGAGGTCGACGGGCTGGGAGACCCGGACCTCGTCGATCTCGTGGACGTCGGCGTAGTCACCGGTCGCGGCCGAGAATCCCAGTCGCAGCGTGTCCGGCAGCGGCGCCTGCCCCCGCCCGTGGAGCGGGACGCGGTCGAGGACGGTCTGCAGCACGCCGCCGACCTCGAGCCGGACCGTCACGAACAGTTCGCCGCTCGCCCCCGGGACGAGGCTGATCCGGACCCGCCGCGTCCCGGAGCCCTCGGTGAGGGTGCCGCCCGGCGCCGGCACCCCGTCGACGTACCGGTAGCCGGTGGTGCCGTCACCGGACCCCCGCACGACGATCGAGTCCGGGCGACGCCCCACACCCGATCCGTTGATGTCCTGCGAGAAGTTGCCGTAGTGGTCGACCGCGACGGCTGCGAACCCGCCCGGGACCCCCGGGAGGTCGCACGGTGGCCCACCGCCCTGGGTGGCGCTCGACCGACAGGCGTACCCGAGCGCTGCGCCGTAGGCACCGACGCCCTGCTGTGCACGGCCGTCCGCCAGGAAGAGGAGCAGCCCGTCGGCCCCCAGCTCCCCGGTGTCGTTGTCCATCGAGTACGAGAACTCGATGTCGAGTCCGAGGTCCGACCGGAAGGTGTCGTCCGTCGACCAGGCGCCGGCCTGGTGGGTCGTCTGGTCCGTGAGCCGGAGTCGCCCGCCGACGACCTGCGCATCCCCGCTCAGGGTGCCGCCGGCCGCGGAGTCGAAGCGGTTCACGTACGGGAACGCGAGGTCGTCCGCGGAGGAACTCGACGGCAGGAGCGCCGGCGCCGCGAGGACGGTCAGGGCCACGAGGCCGCTCACGAGGGCGCTGCGTGGGCGCCGTCGGTGGCGGCGTCGGCCGTCCGGATGGACCGTTGTCGGGATCGAGGTGTCTGTCATGCCCCGATCGTCGCGAGCGGGGCGCCCTCGTCAGTGGCCGTCGGGTCTTCCTGTGGAGAACGGCTCCTCCGAGCGACGCTGTGCAGGGATGGCCCGGGGACACCCGAGCCGCACCTCGGTCAGGCGAGCCACACCGTGGTCTCGCCGGGCAGCATCCCGTCGCCCGCGTCGAGCGGTCCGGACGCCAGCACCACGGAGCCGGACGGCATCGGCACCGGCGACGTCCCGAGGTTCGACACCGAACGCCAGCCGTCGTGCCGGGCGAACGCCACGACGTCGTCACCGGCACCGAGCCACGTCAGCTCCTCACCCTGCTGCAGTCGTCGCCTGGCGGTCGTCGCCCGGCGGTAGAGCGACAGCGTCGACGTGGGGTCGCCGTCCTCGGCCTCGACCGACGAGTCACCGAAGTCCTCCGGCTGCGGCAGGTGCGGTGCGACGTCGCCGAAGCCGAACGACGGGCCCGTCCGCGTCCACGGGATCGGCACACGGCAGCCGTCCCGGCCCTTCACCGTGTGCCCGGTGCGGATCCACTTCGGGTCCTGCAGCAGCTCGTGCGGGATCGCCGGGGCCTCGTGCAGCCCGAGCTCCTCGCCCTGGTACAGGTACGTCGACCCCGGCAGCGCCAGGACCAGCAACGTCGCCGCGCGCGCCCGGCGCTCCCCGCGCCGGCGGTCCAGCTCGGGCGAGGTGCCGTCGGTCAGCAGCCACGCGTCGGTGTCGGTACCGTCGGGCAGGCCGTACCGCGTCGCGTGCCGGACCACGTCGTGGTTCGACAGCACCCACGTCGAGGAGGCTCCGGACTCGGCCGACATCGCGAGGTTCCGCTCGATGATCGTGCGGAAGGCCCGGGCGTCGTACGGAGCCTCGAGCAGGTCGAAGTTGAAGGCCTGCCCGAGCTCGGTCGGCCGGGCGTAGAGCACGCGGCGGGGCGCCGGCGCCCAGGCCTCGGCGATCGCGGCACGCGGTGGGTCGTACTCGTCGAGCACGGAGCGCCAGGTCCCGAAGATCTCGTGCACCTCGTCGCGGTCGTACAGCGGGTCCGAACCGTCGAGGGGCAGGGCCTGCTCGTTCGAGGGTCGGTACGGCGTCGACAGGTCCTTCGCGAGTCCGTGCGCGACGTCGACCCGGAAGCCGTCCACCCCGCGGTCGGACCAGGACCGCAGCGTGTGCTCGAAGTCCGCACGGACCTCGGGGTTCGACCAGTCGAGGTCGGGCTGCTCCGGCGCGAACAGGTGCAGGTACCACTGCCCGTCCGGCACCCGCGTCCACGCACTGCCGCCGAAGTTCGACACCCAGTCGCTCGGCGGCAGCTCACCGGCCTCCCCCGCCCCGTCCCGGAACACGTAGCGCGCACGCTCGGGAGAGCCGGGTGCGGCCGCCAGCGCCTCGCGGAACCACTCGTGCTGGTCGGACGTGTGGTTCGGCACGACGTCGACGATCACGCGGATGTCGTGCTCGTGCGCGGTGCGGATGAACGTGTCGACGTCGTCGAGCGTGCCGAGGCGCGGGTCGACGTCACGGTAGTCGGCGACGTCGTAGCCGCCGTCGGCGAGCGGCGACGGGTAGAAGGGCGAGAGCCACACCGCGTCCACGCCGAGCGACGCCAGGTACGGCACGCGGCTCGTGACGCCCGCGATGTCACCCAGGCCGTCCGCGTCGGTGTCCGCGAAGCTCCGCGGGTACACCTGGTACACGACGGCCTGGCGCCACCAGTCCGGGTCGGTGGTGCGCGGGGTGCTGGCGGGCGTCCGATGGGTGCTCACCGGGCCAACCTACCCAGCCGGTCCGGACCGGGAATGCAGCGTCCAGGGTCCGCATTGGTTGTCCCTGACACCATTCTGTGACCGAACGGTCACGGACAGAAGGGAACCACCATGACGAACGTCCTCGCTCTCGTCGGCAGCCTGCGCGCCGGCTCGATCAACCGGAAGCTCGCCGAGGCCGCCGAGCAGCACGCCCCCGAGGGGATCACGCTCACCACCTTCGACGGCATCGTCGACCTGCCCTTCTACAACGAGGACATCGACGGCGACACCCCGCCGGCCGCAGCCGTCGCGTTCCGCGACGCCGTCGCCGTCGCCGGCGCCGTCCTGCTCGTCACCCCCGAGTACAACGGCACGATGCCGGCCGTGCTGAAGAACGCGCTCGACTGGGGCTCGCGTCCGTTCGGCTCGTCGCCCCTGTCGGGCAAGCCGCTCGCCGTGATCGGCTCGGCCTTCGGCCAGTACGGCGGCGTGTGGGCGCACGACGACGCCCGCAAGTCCGCGGGCATCGCGGGCGCGACGGTCCTGGAGGACGTCAAGGTCGCCATCCCGCAGTCGGTCGTCCGGTTCGCGGAGACCCACCCGCGCGAGGACGCCGAGGTCGTCGAGCTCGTGCAGGGCGCGCTCCGCGCCCTGGCGGACGCGGCGGACGCACGCGCCGCGGCCTGAGCGACCGGGTCGCCACCCGGTGACCACGAGACGGCCTGGAGGCGCGGTGCCGGCTGGTGCCGCGCCTCCAGGCCGTCCTGCACGGACGCGACGACCCGTCCACAGGATCCGGATCCGCTAGACCACCGAGATACCAGACGGGTTACCCTGAACGGCATGTCGACGCAGGAGATCACGGAGGCGTCGGGGTACTGGTTCCCCGACGACGACGCCACGCAGCGCGGCGTCGCCGTGCTGAACGCCCTGCGTCGCTACCGGGCGGCCGAGACCGCGATGCGGCGACGGACCCGCGACTCGATGGGGATGGGCGAGACCGACCTGCTCGCCGTCCGCTACCTGCTGCAGGCCCAGCGCGCCGGCCGCACGGTCAAACCGAAGGACCTGTCCGCCTACCTGAAGATCTCGTCGGCCTCGACCACGATCCTGATCGACCGGCTCGTGCGGTCGAACCACGTCCGTCGTGACCCGCACCCGACCGACCGTCGCGCGCTCGTGATCACCCCCACGACCGAGACCGACGACGAGGTCCGCGCCACCCTCGGGGTGATGCACCGGCGGATGATGTCCATCGCCGAGGGGCTGTCCGCCGACGACGCCCGCGTCGTCGCGTCCTTCCTCGAGCGGATGCGCGACGCCGTCGACCAGGTCGACCCCGCGCCCGAGCACTGACGGTCGGCGCCGGAGCACGACCGTCGGCCCCACGGGGGACGCCCGGGTGCACGTGCACTGAGAGCGTCGTCCACGCGACCGCGTAGACCAGAAGGGTCACCGACCGCGAAAGGAGCCGATCATGCACGCATCGGACAAGCTCGCCGCCAACCTCCAGGCCGTCCTGGTGGACCTCGTCGACCTGCACCTGCAGGGCAAGCAGGCCCACTGGAACATCCTCGGACACAACTTCCGCGACCTGCACCTGCAGCTCGACGAGATCGTCGACGCCGCACGTGAGTTCGCCGACGACACCGCGGAGCGCATGCGCGCCCTGTACGCGATCCCGGACGGCCGTTCGGCCACGGTCGCCGCGGGCACGCACCTCGACGCCTTCCCGGACGGCGAGATCGACACGCACGACGCCATCGACGCCATCACGCTGCGGCTGTACCAGGCCACCGGCACCATGCGCGACGTGCACGACGAGGTCGACGACGAGGACCCGACGACCGCGGACCTGCTCCACGGCTTCATCGAGCGCCTCGAGCAGCTCGCCTGGATGGTCTCCGCCGAGAACCGCGAGCCGCGGACCCCGCTGGCCGCCGCCACGACCCCGGCCGTCGCCGAGGCCTCCGAGCACGAGTAGGGACGACACGTGGACCTCGGCATCACCGGCAAGGTCGCGCTCGTCTTCGGTGGCGACTCCGGCATCGGCTGGAACACGGCTCGCATCCTCCTGGCGGAGGGTGCGACCGTGGTCGTCACCGACCTCGACCAGGGCCGCCTCGACACGAGCGCCGACCAGCTCGAGGCACCGCACGGCAAGCTCTTCGCCTTCGCCGCCGACGTGACGAAGGCGGACAGTCTCGCCACGTTGCACGAGCGCGTGCGCGACGCCGTCGGTGAGATCGACATCCTCGTGCAGTCGTCCGGCATCACGGGCGCCCAGGGGATGTTCCACGAGATCGACGAGCAGGGCTGGCTCGACACCATCGACGTCGACCTGATGGGCCCGGTGCGCATCACGCGCGAGTTCATCGGCGACCTCCGGAAGGGCGGGTGGGGTCGGATCGTCTACCTCGTCTCCGAGGACGCATCCCAGCCCTACGACGACGAACTGCCCTACTGCGCCGCCAAGGCCGGCGTGCTCTCCTTCGCCAAGGGCCTGTCGCGGTCCTACGCGTCCGAGGGTCTGCTCGTGAACACCGTGAGCCCTGCCTTCATCCACACCCCGATGACCGACGCGATGATGGACAAGCGGGCGAAGGAGCAGGGGACCTCGTTCGACGAGGCGATCTCGAGCTTCCTCGACGAGCAGCGTCCGTACATGGAGCTCGGTCGCCGCGGGGAGCCCGAGGAGGTCGCGAACGTCGTCGCCTTCCTCTGCTCCGACCTGGCGAGCTTCGTCAACGGGTCGAACTACCGGGTCGACTCGGGCTCGGTCGCCACCATCTAGGAGGACCATGACCGACTTCCGCTACCTGATCGTCGGCGGCGGGATGGTGGCCGACGCCGCTGCCCGCGGGATCCGGGAGATCGACGCCGACGGCTCGATCGGCATCGTCAGCGAGGAGACCGACCGTCCCTACGCCCGACCGGCCCTGTCCAAGAAGCTCTGGACCGACCCGGAGTTCAGTTGGGACGAGAAGGTCGACCTGCACACCGAGGAGACCGGGGCGACGTTCGTGCTCGGGACCGTGGTGACGTCGATCGACCGCGAGGCGAGGACCGTCACGACCTCGGCCGGCGACACCCACGGGTACGAGCGCCTGCTGCTCGCGACCGGTGGGAAGCCGCGCAGCCTGCCGGGCCTGTCGCCCTCCGCACGGGTCCTCGACTTCCGCAGCGCCGACGACTACCGCCGGCTGCGGGAGCTCGCCGATGCCGGTGCGCACGTGGCCGTCGTCGGCGGCAGCTACATCGGCACCGAGATCGCCGCGGGCATCGTGCAGAACGGCGCCCGGGTGACCCTCGTGACGCCCGACGAGGTCCTCGGCGGGCACATGTTCCCGGACGACCTCGCGCACGCCTTCCAGCAGCGCTTCGTCGACCACGGCATCGAGCTCCGCACCGGACGACGGGTCGAACAGGGCACGGAGTCGGACCGCGGCGTCAGCCTGACGCTCGACGACGGGTCCGTCCTCGAGGCCGACGCGGTCGTCGCCGGACTCGGCATCGAGCCGCAGACGCAGCTCGCCGAGGCCGCCGGTCTGACCGTGCGCGACGGCATCGTGGTCTCGTCGACGCTGGTGACCGACGACGAGTCGGTGTTCGCCGCCGGTGACGTCGCCGAGTACCCGGACCGCATCCTCGGCACGCGTCGGGTCGAGCACGTCGACAACGCGAAGGAGCAGGGCCGGCAGGTCGGCCGGAACCTGGCCGACGCGGACGAGACGTACGACCACACGCCGATGTTCTACTCGAACGTGTTCGACACGGGCTACGAGGCCGTCGGCCAGGTGTCGACCGAGCTGCAGACCGTGGAGGACTGGCAGGAACCGCTGTCCACCGGCGTCGTCTACTACCTGGACGACGACGACACGGTGCGTGGCGTGCTGCTCTGGAACGTCCCCGACAAGACCGACGAGGCGCGGAAGGTGCTCGCCGAGGCGCACGGCCTGACGCGGGACATGCTGCCGGGCCGCATCACGCCCTGACGCGCGGATCCTGACGCGCGGATCCTGACGCGACGGCCTGGAGGCGGGGGGGGGGCCGCGGGGGGGGGGGGGGGGGGGGGGGGCCCCCCCCCCCCCCGCGCGGGGGGGGGGGGGGGGGGGGCCCGCCCCCCCCCCCCCCTCCCGTCCGTCATCGGCTCACGAGGTCACGCGCGCCGCTTCGGCGTCCGCACCACCTGTCCGGCGTGCGCGAAGCCGCCCCCGAAGCCGAACAGCAGGGCGAGCGCGTCCTCCGGCAGCTCCCCCCGGTGCCAGGCCTTGGACAGTCCGAGGGGCACGCTCGCGGCCGAGGTGTTGCCCGACTCGACCACGTCGCGCACGACGTACTTGTCCGCTCCGCCCAGCGCCGCGGCGAGGGGCTCGATGATGCGCAGGTTCGCCTGGTGGAAGGCGAACACCGCGATGTCGTCGAGGGTCACCCCGGCCGCGTCGACCACCTTGCGTGCGTGGCCCTCGGCCTCGGTGATCGCCCACCGGTAGATCGACCGGCCCTGCTGGGTGAAGTACTCGGGGTCCCGCGTGACCAGGACGGCCTCGTTCAGGTGCGGCACGCTCCCCCACGACACGGGACCGATCTCCGCGGTCTCCGAGGCGCCGATCACGACCGCTCCGGCCCCGTCACCCACGAGCACGCAGGTCGACCGGTCCGTCCAGTCGGCGATGCTCGACAGCGTCTCGGACCCGATCACGAGTGCGGTGTCCGAGGCGCCCACGCGGATCGACTGGTCGGCGAGGGCCATCGCGTACTCGAACCCGCTGCACGCGGTGTTGATGTCGATCGGCGCCGGTCCGTTCGCCATCCCGAGCGCCGCGGCGACCCGACCGGCCGTGTAGGGCGACCGCTCGCGGTGGGTGGTCGAGGCGACGATCACGAGTCCGATGTCGGACGGTTCGAGGCCGGCATCGGCGATCGCCATCCGACCGGCCTCGATCGCCATCGACACGACGCTGTCGTCCGGGCCGGCGATGCGGCGGGTCCTGATGCCGGTGCGGGTGGTGATCCACTCGTCGTTCGTGTCGACCATGGTCGACAGTTCGTCGTTGGTGAGGACCCGTTCGGGCTGGTGGTGGCCGAAGCCGAGGATGCGGCTGCCACGGAGTGCTGGCGTGTTCACCCGCGGCACGCTACTCCCCTCCGCGGGGCGCTCATGCCGGGCAGGGCATGCAGGGACGTCCAGGTGGCCCGCCGGTCCTCACTTCCGCGCGGCCGCCGTCGCACGGTCGTTCGCGCGCTTGATCGCCTGCACGAGTTCGTCCTTGTCCATCGTCGAGCGCCCGCTGACGTCGAGGCGCTTCGCGACCTCCATGAGATGCGCCTTCGTGGCGTTCGCGTCGACGCCGCCTTGGGTCTCCCCGGAACCGCGCGTGCCCGCTGCGCCGTCGTCCGACGGGCCGGACGAGTCCTTCTCCTCCCAGTGGTCGCCGACCTTCTCGTACTCGTGCTTCACCGCGGCGTACGCCGTGCGGTGTGCGCGCTCCCCCGGTCCGTACGTCTCGTTGGCCGAGTCGAGCGTCTCGGTGAAGATGTCCTGCGCGTGCTTCGGCGACCGCTGCAGGGTGCTGGGGATCTCGTCCTTCGCGGGCATGGGTGCGTCCTTCCGTCCGGGGTGTGTCGACCGCTCGCCGTGGAGAGCGGGCCAGTCCCTTCTACGCCGGGCGCATGACCGGTACCCGCAGGGCCTGGTCCGCACACCGGGTCGGGCGTAGACCGGGGTCATGGACTACACACACCTCGGACGGACAGGGCTGTCGGTGTCACGGGCGGTGCTCGGCACGATGAACTTCGGCCCGGAGACCAGCGAGGACGACTCGCACGCGATCATGGACCGGGCGCACGAGCTCGGCGTGAACTTCTTCGACACCGCCAACGGCTACGGCGGCTCGGTGGGCAAGGGCGCCACCGAGGAGATCATCGGCCGCTGGTTCGCGAAGGGCGGCGGCCGGCGCGAGAAGACCGTGCTCGCCACGAAGGTCTACGGCGAGATGACCGACTGGCCGAACGGCGGCAAGCTCAGCGCGCTGAACATCCGGCAGTCGCTCGACGCCAGCCTCCGCCGGCTGCAGACCGACCACGTCGACCTGTACCAGTTCCACCACGTCGACCGGGCGACCCCCTGGGACGAGATCTGGCAGGCGATCGACGTCGCGGTGCAGCAGGGCAAGGTCCTCTACGTCGGGTCCTCGAACTTCGCCGGGTGGCACATCGCCCAGGCGCAGGAAGCGGCCGCCCGTCGGGGGTCCCTCGGCCTGGTCAGCGAGCAGTCGATCTACAACCTCGTCGTGCGCGACGTCGAGCGCGAGGTCCTGCCCGCTGCCCGCGAGTACGGCCTCGGCGTCATCCCGTGGTCGCCGCTGCAGGGCGGCCTGCTCGGTGGCGTCATCGAGAAGACCGAGAACGGGTCCCGGCGCCTCTCCGGCCGCAGCGCCGAGTACGTCGAGGGCCACCGCGACCAGCTCACCGCCTACGAGTCCTTCGCGAAGGAGCTCGGCCACACCCCGGGCGAGCTCGCCCTGGCCTGGCTGCTGCACCAGCCCGGCGTGACCGCCCCGATCACCGGCCCGCGCACCATGGAGCAGTGGGAGTCCGCGGTCCGCGCCGTCGACATCCGTCTCGACGAGGCGGCGCTGGCGCGCCTCGACGAGATCTTCCCGGGGCACGAGACCTCGCCGGAGGACTACGCCTGGTGAGTCGCTGACACGACCGTCGGACGGGAGGCGGGGGGGGGGGGGGGCCCCCCCCCCCCCCCCCCCCCCGGGGGGGGGGGGGGGGGGGGGGCCCCCCCCCCCCCCGCGGGGGGGGGGGGGGGGGGGGGGGGGCCCCCCCCCCCCCCCCGCCTCCCGTCCGTGCGGACTCAGGACCTTCATCGACGCCGGGACGTTTCAGTGCTTCGGATGCTCCGACGATGGTGGTGACGAGGTCGGCGAGGGCCGTCACCGTCGCCGCACCCACCACCTCGAGATGGTCCCCGATCGTGAGCCGCCGGGCCCGTCCGATCGATCAAGCGGCATCTTCCGTCAGGTCGAAGACCAGGCGCGCGAACGCGCGTCCACTCATGTGCAGCTCTGACTCGATCCAGAGGTCCGCTCCCGACAACTCGAGGAAGTGCTCGACCTGCGAGTCAGTCACATCATTCGCGAGCCATTCTGCGGCTTCCTCGTGCACCAACTGCCTGTCTGGATTTCCGTAACGCGACAGGTCCGCTTCCAGAGCCTTGCGAGCGCTGTCGAAGTCGTCGCGCCAGTCAGCGTGAAAAACAGCGTTCAGGAGATTCCACAGGGCGGGCGCTCCGCGCTTCGCCTCCGCACCGGTCAATCTCCGAGGATCCATGCTCATCCTCCTGCTTCCGACATCGGTCACACGCTGGCCGGCGACTCATCCATGTTCGACACGGAGGTCCCCAGCGGCCCAGATGCGCTGGATCTCAGCGCCGAGTTGCCCGAACCGTTGTCGGGCTCGCTCTGGCAGATCGACCTCGATCGGAGCGCCGAACGGATCCGCCACGAAGTCAAGAGCGAACTCATTGGGCTTGTGCACCCTGGTCTGGAAAGCGGCACCAGCTGTGATCGCAGCCCGGAGGAAAGCCCCACTCTCGAACTCGGAGAGCAAGGAGAGGGCAGATCCACGAGCGGGTTCCGCCACGCCATCGACCCGGTAGGGCGAGGCGGCGATCACCCCTCCCCAGGATCGTGCATCCGCACCGGAGATCGTTCGGTCGTGAACAGTCCACTTGTCGTTGAAGGAGGGAAATGCCTCGAGCACCGCGGCCGAAGTCTGGACGATGCGAGCGGCTATGGCATCGCTGGTTCAGCTCGAGCATCCCATTCTGCGACGAGCAGCCAATCACTGACGTCGATCACCACAGTCACCTTCCTTCGGCACTCAGCTGACCCGGGCAGGCTTCGCGGCCTGCGTCAGTTGAAGTGCTTCGGGATCGCACCGCGCTCGAGTTGCCCCAGCCGTTCGCCGATCTCGGCGAGCATCTCCCGCCCACCGCTCGGCCCTCGATCGTTCGAGTAGTTCGCGTTCATCCGCCGGAGGAAAGCGTTGACTTCCGCATCTCGAACGTGGTCGATCTCGAGCAGACGGTACTCATGGGCCATCGCGACGATCTCCTCAGGGGAGAACCCGTCGAGGTAGAAGTCGAGGTAGTCGGCGACAGACGAGTAGTCATCCCACCAGTACGGGAAGAGGTTCTCGATGAATCCACCGAGCAGTGGAAGAAGACTGTCATGATTTGCGTAACTGATGTCGTCGATCCGTGGCATGTCACTCTCCAAAGCGCGTCGGGTACGCGGTACGAACGACGTAACCGCCCGGGCTGTTCTTGTCCCACAGGAGCTGCATCCACATCTGCTTCTCGTCTGTGAACACGCCGTCATGGAACCGTCTGCCGATCGTCTCACTGAACTCGGCCCTGATCGTGAAGACCCTCGGCTTCGGCTTCGGCTCCATGTCCAACCAGGCGCGGATGTCATCAGCCCGACTGTCGATCGCTCGGCCGATCAGCCGGTTCAGATCATCCTCTGCCAGACGGAAGGCACTGCTGCCGGAGCTGGGAGCCGGCTCGCGACTTGCGATCTCCTCATCGGTCTTCGGACCATGCTGGCCGTCGAAGTGATCGCGCAATGTGTGTGCATCCCGGATCCCCTCCTGACCGCGGAGTCCGCCATTGTCGAGGAACGCCTGGGACAGATGAGTGTCATGGATCTGCACCGGAATGCCACCCGGATCGACCACGTCGACCGGCCGTCCCTCGAGAGTCCGTGGACTCGTCCCGTCGATCGAGCTCGCCTCGGAACGCCCTCCCTCAGCCGGCAGCGACGAATCGTGTCCGACCGGGTGACCACCTTCATCCGGCGTCCGCGATCCCCCGCCCTCCACCCGATCCGCCACCGAGTGCAACCAGTGCGACCCCGGCTCCGGGTGCCCCACCTCGATGTGCGGCCGACCGAGCCCGACGCCGAACCCGTCCGGCGTCGCCATCGCGTGCTCCACACTGACCTTGACTGTCGGGATGTTGTCCCCGAGCCCCCTGAGCGCGTCCGCGAAGCTCCCCCGCCCCCGCGACACCAGGTCCCCGAGGCCGTCGAGCGCCCGACCGGGGATCGCCGACAGGGCGTCCCCGACCCGGACCATCGTCGTCCCGGCCGCTGCGATCTTCGACCCGAAGGCCGCGAGCCGGCTGCCGTCCGCCGCCATGGCCGCGACGCGCGAGCCGACGGCGGCGACCTTCGCGCCGGCGCCGATCTCGCCGGCACCCGGGATGAAGAGCGTCCCGATGTTGAAGGCGGCACCACCGGCGGCGTGCGCGGGGTCGTCCCGCCAGTCCTCGGGCGAGCCGACGAAGCCCTCGACGATCGCCTGCTGCTTCGCCGTGATGCCCTGCGCGGTCTCGCGCACCACGTCGGGCAGGACGCCCGGCGGCAGTGTGGCGGCGAGGATCAACGGCGGGCTGCCCATCAGCGCGAGCGCACCGAGCGACTCGGCGAACCCGAGCCACGACTGCCCGGCCCACTCCCCGTCGCCCCACTCGCCGGTCTGCGAGTTGTAGCCGATCAGCCCTCCGAGGCCCTCGACGGTCCCCACGGCGGCGTCGCCGACACCCGAGTCGAACGACTCCTGGCAGGACTGGTCGCCGCGGCCGGTGCTCCCCCACGGCATCGGCTCGTTCGCCTTGACGGCGGTCGTGTAGTCGACGGCCTGCACCTGGGCGATGCACATGTCGGTCCGGAGCCCGTTGATCGCGTTGACGCAGTCGGCCGAGGCCTGCGAGAGCTTCGTCTCCTGTTCGGCGACCTTCGTGAGCAGCTCGTTGTTCTCGTCGACGTAGGGCGTGTACTCGTCCCAGCGCAGGTGCACGTCGTCGAGGATCTCGCCGAAGTGCTGCACCAGGCCGACGGGCCCCTGGTTCGCCGGGTGCTCGGGGTCCCACGGGCCGACGGTCTTGCCCTGCAGTGCCTTCGTCACGAAGGTCTCGGCCTCGGCCTTGAGCTCGACGAGACGACGTGCGATCGGGGCGACGACGGTGGCGTAGTCGCTGATCGCGGTCGACACCTTCTGCATGGTCCCGGCCAGCGCAGCGGTGTCCGTCTCGACGCCGTCCATCACGGTGAGGAGTTCGGCCGAGTCCGGCGTCGTGTAGCTCCCGCCGAGGCCGGCCCACGCCGTCTTCACCTCCGCCCCACGCGTCTGCACGTCGGTGCCGGCGGTCGCGAAGGCGGTCCCGGCCGCGTCGACCTGCTCGGGCTTGATGTTCGCGCCGGGGATCGCGTCCGGATCGATCAGGCCGTCGGCGCGGCACTGCCCCGTCATGCGCCGTCTCCGAGGTCGACTCCGGAGAAGTCGCCCGTACTGGAGGCACGGATCGCGTCGGCCTGCGCCGTCGCGGCCATCTCCTCGTCACCCTGGTAGTAGGCCATGGTCGCGTTGGCAGCGCCGGCCAGACCGGCGGTGATGTGGTTGCCGACGCGCTGCAGCAGCGCCGTGTGGCTCTCGATCAGTGCGGCCACCGCGCCTGCGACCGCCTGGTCGTCACCGACCGCGGTCGTCAGCGCCGCGTGGGCGTCGGCGAGCCCGTCGAAGGCGGTCGACAGGTTCGTCGCTGCCGTCTCCGTGCCCGCGAGCGTCGACTGCACGCCCGCCGGGTCGATCTGCCAGCCGTTCCCCATCGCTCCCCCTCGTCTCGTCTCGCCTCGTCGTCCGGTGACGGGCCGTGTCGGTCCCCGTCAGTCCTCGACGGCGGACCGTGCGACCGGCAGGCCCCCGGCCGCAGCAGCGACGTCCCGCACGATCCGCTCGGCCACCACCCGGAACGGGTCCTGGGCGGCCACGTGGACCGAGGTCCACCATAGCGGCTCGTCACCCCCGAACGAGGGGGTCGCGACCGAGCGCGTCCCGAGGAGACGCTCGGCGTCGGTGGTGCGCTCGAGCCGTCGCGACTGGACCAGCGTGAGGAGCACGACCCCGTCCGGCGTGGTGAGCTGCAGTGCGCTGCCGTCCCACAGCTGCCGGACCCCGAGGTCCGGGTCGACCGCTGCCGCTGTCCCGACGACCACGGCGGCGTCGACGTGCCGTGGTGAGAGCACGACCCACTCGGCACTCATCGTCGGTCCCCGAGGCCGAGCATCTCGACGGCTCGCGGTCCGAGCGCGTCACCGAGCTGGGCCAGCCTGCGCCACCGGGCCTCCGCGTCGGCGCCGCGGGACAGCACCGTCCCGGACCGCACGCCCTCCGGGGTGAAGTCGAGCACCATCGAGGGCACCCGTGCCGGCCCCACCGCCCGGACCCCGGCGGGCAGTGTCCGCGGGTCGATGCCGAGGTCCCGGACGGCTGCGGCCCCGACGACGGCGCCGAGCGGCACCGGCAGCGGGAGCTGGTGGGCGGACACGGTCGCGTCGGGGTGTCCGCTGGTCCTCCAGGCGGTGCCGAGCAGCACCCGCTGTCGCCCGGCCAGGTCCGCGAGCACCGTGGGGCCGTCGTCGTCCGTCGGCAGCGCGTCCGACTCGACGGGTCGCGGCAGCACGAGCCGCGTCTCCTCCGTCACCCCGGTGGCGGAGCGTTCGATGCGGAGCTGGACGGACGCGACCCCGCCGGAAGTGGATGCCACGGCGACCAGGCGTGTCGGTCGGGGCGCCCGGCGGCGGGCGAAGGCGGTGACCTCGGCAACGCTCCAGGCGAGCGTCGCGGGCTCCACCGTGCCCCAGGCATCGGGGCCGCCGTCGGCGAGGCCGGCGAGCAGGAGCTCGGCGGTCCGCCCGAGGGTCGCGGCCTCCGATGCCGGGTGGTGGACCGAGACGAGCGCCTCGACCCAGGGCACCGCGCCCGGCCCGATCGTCGCGGAGCGCGTGACCGCCTGCGGCGCGAGCATCGCGGTGGCGACGTCGTCAGCGACCACGTCCGACCCGGCTGCGCGGTACCGGTCCCCGTCGCGGACGACCCAGCTCGACGCCGTGCGGCGGAGCATCGTCGACATCGCGGCGGTGAGCCGGGAGGTCCCGGGCGTGAGGAGCACGACCACGAGCCCGGCGCGGCGGGCCTCGAGGAGGAGCCCGGTCCGCTCGCTCGAGCACTCGACCACCGCGGCGTCCGTCTCGTGCACGACGAAACCGGCTCCGACCGCGTCGACGAGCGGGTGCGCGAGGGTGACGTCGTCCACGGCGCCACCCTACCGAGCACCCGCACACGACGACGGGCCCCGCGCCTGGTGTGCGCGGGGCCCGTCGTGCGGGTGGGAGCGGTGCCTAGCGGACCGAGACCGGCGTCTTGTCCGACTCCTCGTACAGGACGTAGCCCTCTTCGCCGTGGACGGCGGTGTCGATGCCGGCGACCTCGTCCTCGGTCGTGACGCGGAACCCGATCGTCTTCTCGATGGCGAAGCCGATCACGAGAGCGAGGACGAAGGAGTAGGCGCCGACCGCACCGGCCGCTGCAGCCTGCTTGCCGAGCTGCACCAGCGATCCGGAGTAGATGAGGCCGGTGCTGTTCGCGAAGATGCCCAGGTAGAGCGTGCCGAAGATGCCGCCGACCAGGTGGACGCCCACGACGTCGAGCGAGTCGTCGAAGCCGAGCTTGTACTTGAGGTCGATCGCGAAGCAGCAGACCACACCGGCGAGGAAGCCGAGCAGGATGCCCCAGCCCGGGGTGAGGTTCGCGCAGGCCGGGGTGATCGCGACGAGACCGGCGACGGCGCCCGAGGCGGCACCGACGGAGGTGGCCTTGCCGTCCTTGAGCTTCTCGATGAGCAGCCAGCCGAGGACCGCCGCGGCCGGGGCGGCGAGGGTGTTCACCCAGGCGAGAGCGGCGGTGCTGTTGGCAGCTCCGGCCGACCCGGCGTTGAAGCCGAACCAGCCGAACCACAGGATCGCGGCACCGAGGAGCACGAAGGGCGGGTTGTGCGGCTTGTGCGCACCCTTGGCGAAGCCGACGCGCTTGCCGAGCACGAGCGCCAGGGCGAGGCCCGCCGCACCGGCGTTGATGTGCACGGCCGTGCCACCGGCGAAGTCGATGACGCCCCAGGTGGCAGCCCAGCCCGAGGTGAGGTTGAAGACCCACGAGGCGACCGGGAAGTAGACGACCGTGACCCAGACGCCGGCGAAGATCATCCACGCGCCGAACTTCGCGCGGTCGGCGATGGCGCCGGAGATCAGCGCGACGGTGATGATCGCGAAGGTGGCCTGGAACCCGACGAACGCCAGGTCGGGGTAGGACGCAGCGAGCTTCGTCGCCTGCGACTGCTCGAACGCCTGGCCGAGACCGATCTGGTTCCAGTCGATGCTGAAGAAGCCGACGATGCCGGACACCGCGGTGTGGTCGCCGGTGTTCGCGAAGGCGATCGCGTAGCCGTAGAGCACCCAGAGGACGCCGACGAGCGCGATCGCGCCGAACGACATCATCATCATGCTGATGACGGACTTCGCCTTGACGAGACCGCCGTAGAAGAAGGCAAGGCCGGGTGTCATGAACAACACCAGTGCAGCCATGATCATGATGAAGCCGGTTTGGCCCTGATCGAGCATCTGTTCACCTCTCGCGAATGCTGTGCGGCTCTCGGTCCGCCTCGGGTGTTCAGAGTCTGGCGACGCGACGTTTCGCGAGGGAGCACGATGTGTTTCGCGGGTGTAACGCGTCGGCCCCTCGTGTGAACGATGTGTTTCGGGCCGCTCCGACGGGCCCGTGCGGGAGCGGCGAGGACGCCGACCGACCGGGAGCACGTCGCGCCACGCGCGCGCCGGACGGGAGGCGCGTGGCGGGGCCGCCACGGGCCTCCCGTCCGGCGGTGGCTCAGTCGGCCGCGCGGGACAGCGCGACCACGCGCGATGCGGCCCGCAGGTACTTCTTCCGGTAGCCGCCGTCGAGCATCGCCTGCGGGTAGACCTGGTCGAGGGGCGTGCCGGACGCGACGATGCGGACCTGCCCGTCGTAGAGCCGGTCGACGAGCGCGACCCACCGCAGTGCGTCGGTCTGGTCGGTGAACGCCTGCACGTCGGTGAGCCCGACGGCGTCGAGCCCGTCGACCATGGCGACGTACTTCGACGGGTGCACGCTCGCCAGGTGCGCGACGACCGCGCGGAAGTCGTCGAGTGTCGTCGTGCCCTCCGGCAGGGCACCGGGGACGTCGTCGACCGTACGGGCGGACTCGTCGACCGCGCGACGGCGGTAGTCGAGCCCGTCGATCCGCATGGTGTCGAACCGATCGGACATCGCCTGGATCTCGCGGAGGAAGTCCTGCGCCGCGAACCGGCCCTCGCCCAGGGCACCGGGCGGGGTGTTCGACGTGGCCGCGAAGCGCGTGCCCGACTCGGAGAGCTCCTTGATGAGCCGCGTCATCACCATCGTGTCGCCCGGGTCGTCGAGCTCGAACTCGTCGATGCAGACCAAGGACGTCCCGCGGAGCAGGTCGACCGTCCCCTGGAACCCGAGCGCGCCGACGAGCGCGGTGTACTCGATGAACGTGCCGAAGGTCTTGCGGGACGGCTCCGCGTGGTACGCCGCCGCGAGCAGGTGGGTCTTGCCGACGCCGAACCCGCCGTCCAGGTACACGCCCGAGCGTGCGGGCTGGACGGGTTCGCGGCGGCGGCCGAACAGTCCGCGCTTCGCCGGCTCGGGCCGTGTGGCGACGAAGGCCTCGACCGCGTCGCGGACCGCTGCCTGCGACGGGTACTCCGGATCCGGACGGTAGCTGGCGAACGAGGCGTCGGCGAACTGCGGCGGCGGCACGAGCGCAGCGGCCATCTGCTGGGGTGTCACCTGCGGGTCACGGTCGACGAGGTGTGCAGGCAAGTGTGGCCCCTCCGGGAAGCATGTCGTGCGGTGTCACGTTGCAGGTGGCGGTCGGTACGTCCGCGTACCGTTGCCCGCGGGCACCGAGGACCGATCCTATGCCTCGTCCGCCCCGCTCGTCCCGCACCTGGAGGTACCCCCGATGACCGCACCGGTCGACCCGTCCGAGAAGTTCGCCGCCTACGCCCACCCCGAGCGCCTGGTGTCGACCGAGTGGCTGCAGGAGCAGCTCGACGCCGGTGCCGGCTCCCCCGACCTGGTGGTCGTCGAGTCCGACGAGGACGTCCTGCTCTACGAGACCGGCCACGTGCCCGGCTCGGTGAAGATCGACTGGCACACCGACCTCAACGACCCGGTGCAGCGCGACTACATCGACGGCGAGGCCTTCGCCCGGCTCGTCGGCGGCAAGGGCATCGGCCGCGACACCACCGTCGTGATCCACGGCGACAAGAACAACTGGTGGGCCGCGTACGCCCTCTGGGTCTTCACGCTGTTCGGCCACGAGGACGTCCGCCTGCTCGACGGTGGCCGGGCGAAGTGGATCGCCGAGGACCGTGCGCTCACCACCGACCGCACCGAGGTCACCCCGGTCGAGTACCCCGTCGTGGAGCGCCGCGACGAGCAGGTCCGCGCCTTCAAGGACGACGTGCTCGAGCACCTCGGCAAGCCGCTCATCGACGTGCGCAGCGCTCCCGAGTACTCCGGCGAGCGCACCACGGCGCCGGACTACCCGGAGGAGGGCGCCCTGCGCGCCGGGCACGTCCCGACCGCCGTGAACATCCCCTGGGCGACCGCAGCCGCTCCGGACGGCACGTTCAAGAGCCGGCAGGAACTGGACGCCGTGTACCGCGAGGGTGCCGGCATCGGCGACGCGGACGAGGTCATCGCCTACTGCCGAATCGGCGAGCGCTCGAGCCACACCTGGTTCGTGCTGCAGCACCTGCTCGGCTACGAGAACGTCCGCAACTACGACGGATCGTGGACCGAGTGGGGCAGCGCCGTGCGCGTCCCGATCGCCACGGGCACCGAGCCGGGTACCGTTCCCACCCGATGAGCACCGAACTCCCCCGTCCCCTCGCCGAGATCCGCGACGACTTCCTCGAGCTCTCGCAGCAGGACCGCCTCCAGCTGCTCCTCGAGTTCTCCGACGAGCTCCCCGCGCTGCCCGAGCGGCTGCAGGGGCACGAGGACGAGCTCGAGCGCGTCGAGGAGTGCCAGTCCCCCGTGTTCATCACCGTCACGGTGGGCGCCGAGGGTGATGCGCCGGACGTGGTGCGGATGCACGCGACGGCGCCGCGCGAGGCACCGACCACCCGCGGGTTCGCGTCGATCCTGGCGCAGGGGCTGTCCGGGCTGACGGCATCCGAGGTCCTGGCGGTCCCGGTGGACTACCCGCTGACGCTCGGGCTCACCGAGGCCGTCAGCCCGCTGCGGATCCGGGGCATGGTGGGCATGCTCGGCCGGGTGCAGCGGCAGGTGCAGGCGGCCGCTGCGGGCTGATCGCGGTCTGCTGACGGACGGGAGGCGCGGGGGCGGGGGGGGCCCCCCCCCCCCCCCCCCCCCCCCCCGGGGGGGGCCCCCCCCCCCCGGGGCGGCCCCCCCCCCTCCCCGGCCAACAAAGATGGAAGAGAGCG
>NZ_JBEPMD010000019.1:0-59466 GCF_040545555.1 Curtobacterium oceanosedimentum | reverse complement strand
CCCGGCTCACACCCACACCCCCGCCCCCCCGCCCCCGCGGGGCCCCCACCCGCCACGCCCCCCCCCGGGGGGGGCGGGGGCCCCCCCCCCCCCCCCGGGGGGGGGGGGGGGGCCCGCGGCCCCCGCGCCTCCCGTCCGTCGTGTGGTCCCGTTCCGTCGCGCGGGGCCGCGTCGAGCGGGCTTGATCCGTCACGCTCGACGCCGCTGACGACCGATCGCACCCGGTCGACGGTCGCGTCGCGGCATGTCTCGCCCGCTCGGCGCACCGGGCGGCGGACCGGGCGGCGGCTCCGTGCTCGGCGGACCGGTGCGCAGCAGACAGCGAGCGGGCAGGATCCGTCACGCTCGGCACTGCTGGCAGCCGGACGTACCCGCTCGACGTCGGGCCGCGGCATGTCGCGCCCGCTCGGCTGTCCCGTCGGGCGCAGCGACGCGGCGGCGTCAGGCGGCGGGGGCTTCCGGGACCTCGACCGCCGCGGTCGCGACGCCCGGGTGCTCGTAGTGCGCGCGGACCAGGATCGGGCGGTGGTCGGAGATGCCCGCCGGCAGGGTCTCCACGCCGGCGATGTGCAGCCCGACACTCGTGGCGAAGTCGAAGTGGCCGGTGAACTTGCGGTAGCGCAGGTAGGTCGGCTGGTCGGAGAGCGACAGCGCGAAGCCGTGCTCCTCGATCTTGCGGCGCAGGTTCGTCTGGAACCACGGGTAGTTGAAGTCGCCGACCATGATGGCCGGCGCCTCGTTCGACAGGTCGCGGACGAACTGGTGCGCCGCCTCGATCTGCTTGCGCCGGAGGGAGTTCGTGGCCGTCAGCGGCGAGGCGTGGAACGAGGCCACGATCACCTCGGTGTCGGCCTCGGCGTCGCGGAGCCGCATCGCGATGAGCCGCTCGTGTGCGGGAGCGAGCACCCGGTCGTGCAGGGACTTCTGCAGCGAGTGGATGCTGAAGTCCTGCACCTCGAACCGGTCGTCGCGCTTGTAGATCGCGAGCCCGAGGCGGTTCGCCTTCGTCGAGGCGGCGAGCGAGAGCCCGGCGACGTGCGGCGCGAGGTCGTTGCTGTCGCACTCCTGCACGCAGATGACGTCCGCCTGGGACGCCTCCGCCAGGGCGGCGAGCTCGCCGTTGGCGGTGTGCTCGCGGAGGTTGTAGCTGACGACGCGCAGCTCGGTGGGCTGCACGGCGGTGTCGCCTGCGATCGTCCCCTGCTGCTGTGGCCCGGCCATGCTGCCTTCCGTCCTGGGTGTCTCGGTCACCCTGCCGCGGCAACCGTACTCGGCTGTCGCGGACAGTTGCTGTGACCGTAGCGCACCCGGGGTTTCGCGCGTGTGACCGTGTCGCGAACGGACAGCGGACGGCCGCGAGCCCCGCCGGTCAGCGCGCCGCTGCCCGCACCCGGCGCGCCGGACGCACCGTGTCCCCCGCGGTCCGGCTCATCAGGACGCCCTCGACACAGGCCACGACGAGGAGCACCGCGATCACCCAGAACGCCACGTCGTAGGGCCCGGTCCCGCCGAGCCCGGCCGCCGCCCGGATCGCCACGGCCGCCACGGCGATCCCGAAGCCGGCCGCGACCTGCTGCAGCGTGGACGACAGCGTGTTCGCCGGGGTCATGTCGGCCTGCTCGACGTCCGCGAAGGCGATGGTGTTGTACGCCGTGAAGCCGACCGAGCGCGCGGCACCGCTCACCACGAGCAGCACGGCGAGCAGCCAGAACGGGGTGTCCTCGGTGAGGAACACCATCGCGACGACGCTCGCGGCCGCGATCGCGCTCGACACGACGATCACCGGTCGGTAGCCGAACCAGCGGAGGAACGGCGTCGTCATCGGCTTGATGCCGAGGTTGCCGACGAACACCCACAGCACCGCGGACCCGGCGAGCACGGCGCTCCAGCCCCAGGCGTCCTGGAAGAGCAGCGGCAGCACGAACGGCACGGCCGACACGGCGAGCCGGAACAGGCTGCCGCCGGCATGCGAGACGCGGAAGGTCTCGAGCCGGAAGGACTCCAGCCCCATGATCGGGTGCGGTGCCCGGCGGAAGTGCCGCACCGCGAGCCAGCAGCAGACGCCACCGACCACGCCCGACACGACGACCGCGACCAGGGGGATCTCGTCGAGCGCGAGCAGGGAGGCCATCACCACGAGCGAGCCGAGCCCCAGGCACGCGAGCAGTGACCCGCGCCAGTCGAACGGGACGCGCTCGGGTGCACGCTCCTGCGGCACGAGGACCAGTGCGGCGACGAAGGCGACGATCCCGAGCGGGATGTTGACGAGGAAGATCCAGTGCCAACTGAGGGTGTCGACGAGCACCCCGCCGACGAACGGGGCGATGATCGGCGCCGCGAGTGCGGGCCAGGTGAGGATCGCGATGGCGGTGACGAGCTGCTCACGCCCGGCGCTGCGCAGCACGACCAGGCGTCCGACGGGCACCATCAGCGCTCCCCCGAGGCCCTGCAGGATCCGCCAGAGCGTCAGTTCGACGAGCCCGGTCGACGCGGCGCACAGCGCGGACGCGACGGTGAAGAGCGCGATCGCCCCGGCGAAGACCGTGCGCGATCCGACACGGTCGGTCAGCCAGCCGCTGACCGGGATGAACACCGCGAGCGTGACGAGGTAGGCGGTGATGGCGACACCGATCGCGGCGGAGTCGACGCCGAGGTCGCGCCCCATGGCCGGGGCGGCGGTCGCGAGGATCGTGCCGTCCAGGAGCTCCATGAAGAAGGTGCCCGCGACGAGCACGGCCACCGCCGTGCTGCCCCGTCGTCGTGTCGTCGCCGTCGTCGTCATCACCCCGAATGCTATGCCCGCTCGGTTTCGGCGCCCGGGCGGGAGGTTCTGCAGCGCACAATGAGGACGACGACGTCGTTGCCCGGCGGCCCCGGCACCGCGAACGTTGCCGCAGGACCACGACGCACCAGCGCAGGAGGACCGATGACGACCGCCGCCGCCGCACGCACGCCGGGCACCGTCACGACGAAGGGCGCCGCCGACCCCGCCGCGCCGGTCGTCGGGCGCCACGTCCTCGACCACGCGCACCTCCCGGTGATGACGCTCCGCGAGTCCGCCCTCGCCCACAACACGGCCGTGATGCAGTCGTACGTCGACCGCCACGGGTTGCTGCTCGCCCCGCACATGAAGACGCACATGGCCCCGGCACTCGCCGACCGCCAGGTCCGTGCCGGCGCCTGGGGCGTCACCGTCGCCTCGGTCCAGCAGGCCATGGTCGCGTGGGAACACGGCGTGCACCGGATCCTCGTCGCCAACGAGGTCCTCGACCCCGCCGGCCTCGCCTGGCTCGCCTCACGTCGGAGCATCGACCCCGCCGCCGACGTGCTCTGCAACGTCGACTCCGTCGCCGGGGTCAGGGCCGCGGCGAGCGCCGCCCGTTCCGTCGACGGCACCGTGCACGTGCTGGTCGAGGTCGGGTTCCCCGGCGGCCGCACCGGTGTCCGCTCGGCGCAACAGGCGCACGAGGTCGCCCGGGCCGCGCACGCCGCCGGCCTCGTGCTCCGCGGGGTGACCGGGTACGAGGGCGGCCTGCCCGACGTCGACACCGCACGCGCCTGGGTCGCCGGGGTCCTCGCGATCGCCGGCGACGCGCGTCGTCTCGTCGCCGGCCGCACCCTGCTCAGCATGGGCGGCAGCGCCTGGTTCGACGGCGTGGTCGACGCCGTGCAGGACCGGCCGGACGACGTCGACGTGCTCCTGCGCTCGGGCGCCTACCTCACCCACGACGACGGCTTCTACGCCGAGCGCACGCCGTTCGGCCGCCGCCCCGAGGAGGGCTCGCTCCGTCCGGCGATCGAGGTGTGGGGCCGCGTCACCTCGTGCCCGGAGCCGGGCCGCGCGCTGGTCGCGGTCGGCAAGCGCGACGTGTCGTTCGACGAGGGTCTGCCCGTGGTGCGCGGGATCCGGCCGGGAGGCACGGCCCACGACGCGCAGGTCGTCCCACCACCCGGGGCGGTAACCGTCACCCGCCTCGACGACCAGCACTGCTACCTCGCCCTGGCAGACGGCGCACCCGGGCTGACGCCCGGCGACGTCGTCGTGCTCGGCGTCTCGCACCCGTGCACGGTCTTCGACAAGTGGCGACAGGTCCAGGTGCTCGCCGACGACGACACCGTCACCGAGACGATCGAGACGTGGTTCTGATGCCCGACGACGACGAGCAGCAGCCAGCCCCGGCAGTGCCCGCGCGGAACGCCGCGCTGTCGCTGCGCCGGGGCCTGTCGCTCCTCGACCACGTGGCCGACCGCACCCGGAACGGCGCCGCGTCGGTGTCGCTCGGCGAGCTCGCGTCGATGCTCGGCACCGCGAAGTCGACGGTGCTGCGCCTGACCGCCCCGATGGTCGAGACGGACCTGCTCCGCCGCACCCCGGACGCCGGGTTCACCCTCGGGCTCGGTGCGCTGCTGCTCGGGCAGAGCTACCTCGAGGGCATCGACCTGCGCTCCGCGGCCGCACCGTTCATGCGACGCACCGCCGAGGCGACCGGGCTGACCTGCCACCTCGTCGTCCCGGACGGCACCGACATCGTCTACGTCGACAAGGTCGAGACCCGCGGCACGGTCCGGATGGGGTCGCGGATCGGGAACCGCCTGCCGATGCGCAACACCGCGTCCGGCAAGGCGATCGTGGCGTTCGGCGACCCGGGGCTCCTCGGCGCGGTGCTCGCCGTACCCGCGACCGCGATGACCGACCAGTCCATCACCGACGACGGGCGGTGGCGGCAGGAGGTCGAGCGCACCCGTGCCCGCGGCTACGGGATCGACGATCGCGAGAACGAGCCGGGCATCCGCTGCGTCGCCGCGCCCGTGCTCGACCACGCCAACCAGGTCGTCGGCGCGATGAGCATCTCCGGCCTGGCGTCCCGCTTCCCGGCGGCGGCGGTCCGGGAGCTCGGGGACGGTGTCGTCCGGACCGCGCTCGAGATCTCGGTCGCCCTCGGGTCCTCGTCCGCACAGCTCGCCCTGCGTCGCACGGCACCGGGTGGGGCGGCCCGGTGACCACGCGGGCGGGGGTGCTCACCCTCGGCGAGACGATGCTGCTGCTCGCCGGCCCCGGCATCGGCGAGGTGCGCGACCTCGACCACATGCGCGTCGACACCGGCGGGGCCGAGAGCAACGTCGCGATCGGCCTCGTCCGGGCGGGCGTCCCGGCGACGTGGGTCGGCCGGGTGGGCGCGGACCCCGCGGGCGAACGGGTCCTGCGGGACGTCCGACAGGCCGGGGTCGACGTCGTCGCGACCGTCGACCCGGAGCGGTCGACGGGGCTCATGATGAAGGAGCGGCTGCGGGACGGTCGGACCCGCGTGACCTACCACCGCCGGCACTCCGCGGGCTCGGCGCTCGTGCCCGAGGACGTCCCGACCGGGCTCGTCGAGCAGTCGGCGCTCGTCCACGTCAGCGGCATCACGCTCGCGCTCTCGGAGTCCGCCCGTCGGACCGTCGCCTCGGTGCTCGACCGCGCCGAGGCTGCCGGGGTCCCGGTGTCCTTCGACGTGAACCACCGGCAGAAGCTGCTCGACGCCGCGGTCGCCCGGGAGCACTACCGCGCCGTCGCCGCCCGCGCCGCGGTGGTGTTCGCCGGCGACGACGAGGCCAGGATCCTGCTCGGGGCCCCGGACAGCGCCGGAGACGACGCGGACACCCCGCTCACGTCCGACGAGGACCTCGCCCGTGGGCTCGCCGACCTGGCCCGTGGTCGCGCGGTGGTGAAGCTCGGCTCGCGCGGTGCCGTCTCGGTCGTCGACGGGCGGACGACCCGACGCGCGGCGACCCCGGTCCGGGTCGTCGACCCGGTCGGTGCCGGTGACGCGTTCGTGGCGGCCTGGCTCGCGGCGACGCTCACGGGCGCCGACACCGACACCGCGCTCGACCGCGCCGCCGACGCCGGCGCGCTCGCCTGCACGGTCCCGGGCGACTGGCGGCTGCCGGGCCCGGGAGCCACGACCGACACCGACACCGACACCGACACCGACACCGTCGACCCTGCTGCTGCCGTGCACGACCACGTCGAGCGCTGACCACACCGACCGACCCGACCGACCGATCCGAGGAGCCCAGCCCGTGCGCACCCACCACACGTCCACCGGCAGCAGCACACCGACGCCCGACCACGGCGTCCGGCACCGCGCGGGCCCCGCCGTCGGGATCCTCCGCGGCGGCACCGGCGAACACGTCGAGGCGGTCGTCGACGCCCTGGTCAGCACCGGTGTGCGGGCGATCGAGCTCACCACGAACACACCGCGCTGGCGGGAGGGCACCGCCTGGACCGCGCGACGGTTCGGTGCCGGGGTGTCCGTCGGGGTGGGCACCGTGCTCGAGCCCGAGCAGGTCGACGAGGCGGCCGACCTGGGAGCATCCTTCGTCGTCAGCCCGCACCTCGATCCGGCGATCGGCGAGCGGGCCCACGAGCGCGGCCTCGGGTGGTACCCCGGCGCGGCGACCCCGACCGAGATCGTGCGGGCGTGGCGGCTCGGGGCCCGGGCGGTGAAGGTGTTCCCGGCGGCGCAGCTCGGCGGTCCGGCGTTCCTGCGGCAGGTGCTCGCCCCGCTCGACTTCGTCGACGTCGTCCCGACCGGTGGGATCGGGGTCGACGACGCCCCCGAGTACCTGGCGGCCGGAGCGGTCGCGGTCGGACTCGGCTCCCCGCTCGTCGGCGACGCCCTCACGACCGGGGACACGGACGCCGTGCGGTCCCGCGCCGAGCGGCTCCTCGCGGGACTCGCCCGGTGACCGCCGACCCGGACGCCGGCGCACCGGTCCTGCTGCGCGGCGGGTCGGTCGTCGGCCCGGACGGGCTGCACCGCGCCGACGTGCTCGTCGAGGGCGGCCGGATCGCCGCGGTCGGATCGGGACCGTCCACGCCCGACGACGTCCGCACGGTCGACTGCGGTGGGCGTGCCGTGCTCGCCGGGGCCGTCGACGCGCACTCGCACGCCGGGTCGCGCGTCTTCGACGAGGACGTCCAGCTCGCGCTGCTCCGCCAGGGCGTCACGACGATCGTCACCGGCCAGGACGGCGTCGGCCCGGCCCCGGGCGACGGCACGTGGGCGGGGCGGTACTTCGCGGCGATCGACGGTCCGCACCCCCGGTACCGCGGCGGCGGCATCGCCGGCCTGCTGGCGACGTACGACGGCTCGACGCCCGTGAACGTCGCGACCCTCGTGCCGGCGGGGACGGTCCGGCACGAGGTGCTCGGCGACGAGGACCGCCCCGCGAGCGCCGAGGAGACCGACGCCGTGCGCGCGCTCGTCCGCCGCGGGCTCGCCGAGGGAGCGCTCGGTCTCGCCACCGGGCTCGACTACGTGCCGGGGCTGTACGCCGACACCGCCGAGCTCGCGGCGCTCTGCGCGGAGGTCGCGGCCGTCGACGGGATCTACGTCTCGCACGTCCGCGGCGGGTACGAGGCGAACCTGGGCGAGGGACTCGACGAGGTCGCCGCGATCGTCCGGTCGAGCGGGGTCCGGGCGCACGTGTCACACCTGCACGCCCCCGTCGACACCGCCCTCGGCCTGCTCGACGACCTGGCGGCGGACGGCGTCCCGCTGACCTTCGACAGCTACCCGTACTCGCGCGGCTGCACCATCCTGTCGATGCTGCTGCTCCCCGCCGCGCTCGCGCGACCCGGCACCGACGACCTGGCCCGCGCGGTCGCCGACGACGCCGGTCGTCACCGGGTCCGCGCGGCCGTCCTCGAACGGGTCACCGCGCGGCCCGACCTCGGGCCGGGGTGGGCCGACCAGGTCACCCTGTCGCACGTGCCGTCACCCGCGCACCACGACCTGCAGGGCCTGACCCTGACCGACGCAGCCGCCGCTCGCTGCACCGAACCCGTCGAGCTGGCGATCGACTTGCTCGTCGCCTCCGCACTGCAGGTGACGGCGATCATGCGGGTCCCGCACCCCCGGTCCCCCGCCGACCTCGCACCGCTCGTGCGGCACCCCGGGCACACCGCGGGCTCGGACGGCATCCACGTCGGCACGCACCCGCACCCTCGCGCAGCAGGCACGGTCGCGCGGTACCTCGGCGACTTCGTGCGCGCCGGGCTGCTCTCCTGGTCGGAGGCGCAGCGGCACCTGTCCACCACCGCCGTCGAGCACCTGCGGCTCGGCGACCGCGGGGTGGTGCGTGCCGGTGCGGTCGCCGACCTCGCGGTGGTCGACCCCGAGCGGGTGGCGGCACGCTCGACCTACGACGACCCGACGGCCACCGCGGTCGGGACGGACGACGTGCTGGTCGCCGGCATCGCGGTGCTCCGAGACGGGCGCCTGACCGGCGCGACCCCGGGCACCGGGATCCGGCGCGCGGGCAGGAGCGCGCCTCGGGGGAACGGGCCCGCGTGAGGTTCCGCTCAGGGACCCGGACGCCGGCGGCCGGTCAGGAGGCGCTGGGCAGCACCGCGACGACGTCGATCTCGACGAGGATCCCGGCCAGGTGCGACTGCACGGTCGTGCGGACCGGGTACGGCTCCGAGAAGTGCTTCGCGTACTCGTCGTTGAAGGCCGCGAAGTCGCGGTCCGAGTGCTCGAGGTGGACCGTCGACTTCACGACGTCGTCGAGGGTCGCGCCGTGCTCGGCGAGGACGGCGGCCACGTTGGCCAGCACCTGCGCGGTCTGACCGGCGACGTCCTCAGCCGTCTCCCCGGTCGCCGGGTCCTGCGGCCCGAACCCGGCGGTGTACAGGAACCCGTTCGCCACGATCCCCTGGCTGTACGGGCCGGCCGGGGCCGGGGCGTTCTCGGTGACGATGGCGGTCTTCGGCACGGTGGCTCCTCGTGGGTCGTGGGACGTGACCTGCCCCCGGCGGTCCCGCAGCGAACGCGCTCGTCCGTCGGGCAGGAGCCCCCAGGCTAGGACCGGCCACGCGACGGTGGCCGACCACCCGCCGGGGTCGTTCCGGTCTGCAGAACGGGTGACGCGCCTCCCGTCCGGTGCGGTGTGGCCGCGTACCCCCGCGTGCCGGAGGGTGCCAGGCGCCGGTCGGTACGCTCTGGACGTGCCCACCACGAGCCCTGCGCCCGCCGGAGCGGGCCGGTGAGCCGCACGGACGGCGCCGTCACCGGGACGCTCGCGAACGGTCGACGACGCGTCGTCGACCTGGCGACGAGCCTGCCCGTGTGGGCCGCGGTGCTCGCGGTATGGGGTGGTGGACGTCTCGTGTCCACGGTCTGGCTGGCGCTCGCCTACCCGCTGATGGCGCGGCAGATGCCGGACAACGCCATCTGGGGGAACGAGCACGGCTTCGGGTCGTTCCTCACCGCCTGGGACGGGCAGTACTACGAGCACATCTCGGTGCACGGCTACCCGACCGCGTTGCCCCTCGACGCCGCCGGGCACGTCGCCCAGAACGCCTGGGCCTTCCTGCCGGCGTTCCCCTTCGCCATCCGGATGCTCACGGCCTCCACCGGCGTACCGTTCACGGTGGGGGCACCGCTGGTGGCCCTGGCCGCCGGGCTCGTCGCGACGTTCCTCCTGCACCGACTGGTGAGCGACCGTGCCGGGAACGCGGCGGGCATGTGGGCGGTCTTCTTCTTCACGTGCGGTCCGCTGTCGTTCCTGCTCCAGGTCGGCTACGCGGAGAGCACCTTCCTGGCGCTGACGTTCGGCGCGCTGCTCGCCCTCGAACGCCGCCGCTACGGCCTCCTGACGGTGCTCGGGGTCGTCGCGGCGTTCACCCGTCCCGGGGCGCTCGCACTGCCGCTCCTGCTCGGGGTCGTCGCCCTCGTCCGCTGGCTGCGCGTCAGGCGGGCCGCGGCCGGCACGGGCGTGCGGTCCCTCGACGCCTTCCCGGTGGCGGAACGCGTCCGGGTCGTCGTGGCTGGCGTGGTGATGGCCGCGGCAGGGCTGGCGTGGCCGGTCGTCGCCGCGCACGTCACGGGGCGGCCGGACGCCTACCTCGAGACCGAGATGTCCTGGTGGGTCAACTTCATCGGACGGGTCGAGTTCACGCCGATGACGCCCTGGTTCCTCATCGCGGGCCGGTGGCTCGGGGTCGGCGGGGTCCTCATCGTGGTGTTCCTGCTCGTGGCGTACCCGGTCTGGCTGCTGCGTCGGTCGACCCGTGCGCTCGGCTCCACGACGGTGCTGTACTCCGCCGCGTACGCGCTCTACGTCTTCGCGGTGTCGCTGCCGATGGCGTCGACCCCGCGGCTCCTCATGCCGCTCGCGCCGCTGTTCGGCTCCCCCGAGCTCGTCGCCCGGCCCTGGATGCGCTGGACGTTCGTGAGCTGTGCGCTGCTCGGGCAGCCGGTGCTCGTCGCCGTGCTCTGGCTGCTCGGCCCGCCCTGACCCCGGCGCGCGCGGAAGGCTCGCGGGACGCAACGTCGGCGGTTGCTCGCAGGGCTGTACCGCTGCGAGCAACCGCCGACGTTGCGTGTTGCGGAAGGGGGACGGGCTAGAGCTCGACGGTGCCGTGGTGGCCGGTGTCGGGCTGGCTCTGCTTGCCGATCGCGGCCTTGAGCGTCTGCACGAGGCTGCCGACCGGGCCGGCGTCCTGCGTCCAGTACTCGACCGAGTCACCCTCGACGGTGAGGAGTCGGATGGTCCGGTCCTGCCGGCCGTCCGGGAACCACGCCTCGGCGAACGGGGACCACAGTTCGTCGATGACGGACTCGTCGCGGGTGACCGTCGCCGTGCCCGCGATCGACAGGTACCCGCCCTGCGACTCGATGGCGACGTTGACGTGCGGGTTCCGCGCGATGTCCTCCACCTTCTCGCTGCCGTCCTGCACCAGGAAGCGCAGGGTCCCGTTGAACGCCTTGTCCTGCACGGCGAGGGGTCGGGCGTGCAGGTTGCCGTCGTCGCTGACGGTGGTGAGCAGGGCGGTTCGGGCGCCGTGGACGATGTCCGAGATGGCTGCGCGGTGGTCTGCCTGCGTGTCGGTCATGATGCTCCTGTTCGTCGTGCGCCCCGTTGTGCTCGACGTCCGGCCGGGCACTGCCCGGGCGCGTTCCGTTCCCGCCAGTGTGCCCCTCGTCGCTGGGACCTGCCCGCCGCGGCGCGAGCGGCAGCGGCGTGGGTCAGGCGGCGGGCTCGCGGATCGTCGTCTCGACGTCGACGACCTGCGGGACGCGCGGCATCGACGCGAAGCCGAACGCCACGGGCGGGTCGAGCGGAGCCAGGGACCCCAGCGGCTCCCCCGCCCACGACCCCGTGACGGCGGTGACGTCGTGCGCCCCGGTCACGCCGTAGTACTCGCGGCGGCCACCTCCTGCGGTCCCGGCCGTGCCCGCGCCGGGAGCGACCAGTCGTGCGACCGGGTCGATCAGGCTGAGCCACCGGGGGTCGCGGGCGATCGGCTTCGGCACGATGCGGAGCACGCGCCCGAGCGGCGAGATGGCCCCGACGTCGATCGAGGCGCGGAGCGGGCCGGCGTCGAGCTCGAGACCACGAGCGGTGCGGCGGGCGCTGATGTCGACCACCGACACCGTGTCGAAGCGGTAGGTACCGGAGACGTACGCGGCGACGATCTCGTCCGGAGCGAGGAGCACGCTCGACCCGTCCGGCTGCTCCACGAAGACGTCCGTGAAGGCTCCGAACGGCGACTGCTCCCACATGCCGACGACGAACCGCACGCCGGACGTCGTGCCGACGCCCATGATGCGACCACGGAACCGACGCTCGATGGTGTTGGGACGGGGCGACATGCCCTGGACGGTACCCGGCGCTGCCGTGAGCCGACGCGGCGGGGGCGGGGCGCGCCTCCCGGCCGCACCGGCCCGCCCCGAGGCGGCTTCCGCCTACGGCACCGGCACCGGCTCGGCGAGCAGCTCGCGCACCCGCGGTGCGACGCGCGTGCCGTAGAGCTCGATCGACCGCATCATGTCCGCGTGCGGCAGGCGACCCGTGGCGTAGCGCATGTCGAAGCGCGTGACGCCGAGGATCCGCATGTTGCGCGCGATCTTCCGCGCCACCGTCTCCGGCGACCCGACGTACAGCGACCCACCGGCGGACAGACCGGCCTGGTACTGGGCGGTGTCGAGGGGCGGCCAGCCGCGCTCGCGGCCCAGGCGGTCGGTGACGGCCTTGTGGTACGGCCAGTACCGCTCGGCGGCCTCTTCGTCGGTCTCGGCGACGAAGCCGGGCGAGTGCATGGCGATGGGCTGCTGCGGGAGCTCGAGCTGCGTGAGCGCCTGCCGGTACAGCCGCGAGAACGGGGCGAACTGGGCGGGCTGCCCGCCGATGATCGCGAGGAACAGCGGCAGGCCGTACGAGGCCGCACGGATGACCGACTGCGGCGAGCCGCCGACGCCGATCCAGGTGGGGATGGGGCCGTGCTCGAGCTTCGGGAAGACGTCCTGGTCGACGAGCGCCGCGCGCTTCGTGCCCGACCAGGTGACGGCGTCCCCGCCGCGCAGGGCGTTCCAGAGCTGCAGCTTCTCCTCGAAGAGGACCTCGTAGTCGGACAGGTCGTAGCCGAACAGCGGGAAGGACTCGGTGAAGGAGCCGCGGCCGAGGATCACCTCGGCGCGACCGTCGGACAGCGCGTCGACGGTGGCGAAGCGCTCGTACACGCGGACCGGGTCGTCCGACGACAGCACGGTGACGGCGGAACCCATGCGGATCGACGAGGTGCGGGCGGCGATGGCGGCGAGGACGACCTCGGGGGCGCTGACGACGAAGTCCTCGCGGTGGTGCTCCCCGACGCCGATGAAGTCGATGCCGACCTGGTCGGCGAGCACGGCCTGGTCGACGACGTTGCGGATGCTCTGCGCGTCGGACTGCAGCGAGCCGTCGGCGAGTTCGGTGGCGTCACCGAAGGTGTCGAGGCCGAGCTGCACCGGACCGATGCGCTCGGGTGCGGGCGGCGGGACGTCCGAGGGACGGCCGGTGCCGAATGCGTTGCTCATGTGCGCCTCCTGGTCGATGCGTTTGCATCAAACTACCACGGTGCGCAGGAGTCGGCCAGCCCCCGCGCGTACGGTCCCGCGCATGGCGAACATCCCCGACCAGACCGGCCGTCGCATCGTCGTGACCGGCGCGAACAGCGGCACGGGCAAGGAGACCGCGAAGCGCCTCGCCGGTGCCGGAGCGAGCGTCGTGCTCGCCGTCCGCACCACCGCGAAGGGCGAGGACGCCGCGACCGAGATCCGACGGGAGCACCCGGGCGCCGACCTCGAGGTCCGGGAGCTCGACCTCGCCGACCTCGGCAGCGTCCGCCGGTTCGCCGCGGGCATCGCCGACGACGGTCGACCCCTGCACGTGCTGGTGAACAACGCCGGCGTGATGGCCCCGCCCGAGCGCTTCGAGACCGCGGACGGCTTCGAGCTGCAGTTCGGCACGAACTTCCTGGGACACCTGGCGCTCACGAACCTGCTGCTGCCGACCTTGCTCGGCACGGCCTCGGGCAGCGACGACCCACGGCCCCCGCGCGTCGCGACGATGTCGAGCCTCGCGGCGATCCCGGGCAGCATCCGCTTCGCCGACCTGCAGTGGGAGCACGGCTACAACGGCTGGCGCGCGTACGCCCAGTCGAAGCTCGCCGACCTGCTGCTCGCCCTGCACCTGCACCGCCTGTCCGTCGAGCGGGACTGGCCGCTCGTCAGCACCGCGGCGCACCCCGGGTACACGCGGACGAACCTGCAGTCCACCGGCCGCTCGCTCGGCCGCGACCGGCCGGTGCGCGCGAGCGACCGCGCGCTCCCCTTCACCCAGGCGGTCGAGCAGGGTGCGGAACCGCTGCTGTACGCAGCCGTCGGGCCGGCCGCGGTGGGTGGCGCGTACTACGGGCCGTCCGGGTTCGGCGGATTGACCGGACCGACCACGACCGTCTCGGTGCCGCGGTCCGCCCGCAGTTCGGACCTCGCCCGGTCGCTCTGGACGGTCGCCGAGGACCTCACCGACACGCGCGCGCCCGCCTGACCGACGGCCCGGCACGGTCGCCGGCACCGGCACCGGCACCGGCACCGGTACCGGCGTCGGCGTCGGCGTCGGCGTCGGCGTCGGCGTCGTCGGCCTGGAGGCTCCCCCGCCCTGGGCTCCGTCGCCGTCAGAACCGCAGGTGGTCCCGCGCGAACGCGTCGATCACCGCCGCCTCGAGGGCACGCTGCCCCCGGGCGGTCGGGTGCACGTCGTCGGACTGCATCCACTCGGGGTGTCCGGCCAGCGGCTGCCCGATGTCGACGTAGGTACCGCCGTCGCGCCGGATCGCCCGCTGCAGGGCGTGCGAGATCGTCGCGAGCTGCGTGGGCGGGTCCTGCTCGTTCCAGACCGCGCTCAGGCCCACCACCCGGGCCCCGGGCAGGTCGCGGTGCACCAGGGCCACGAGCTGGTCGGTGGCGCTCGTGACCTGCGCGTCGTCCTCGCCCAGGTCGTTCGAGCTCGCCTGCACGAACACGACCCGGGGTCGCAGGTCGACCGCGCGCTTCACGAGCCCCGGGTACGCGCTGGCGCACTCGTCCTGGTTCCCTGTGGCCACCACGCCGGCGCCGTCGCACGACAGGTTCGTCAGCTGCCACCGTTCGGTCCGGGCCAGGAGCGCCGGCCAGGACTGCTCCGGTGTCAGCCCGTGCCCGCCGCTCACCGAGTCGCCGATCACGACGATCCGCTCCCCCGGGGCGTGGTCCCAGGCACGGCCGGTCGTGCTCGGCGACGGCGTGGCGGCGAGCGAGGAGTCCTCGCTGCACCCGACGAGGGCGAGCGCGGTGAGGGCGGCGAGCGCCGTCGCGAGGACGGCTCGACCGCGGTGGCGGCGGAGCACTGCGGGAGCGCCGCCGACCGCGTGGGTGCGCGGGGACGGCCGGGTGGTCGGGGTCACGACGGGGACCGTACGCCGCCGGACCACGACCGGACCGCCTGGCGCGCTGCTGCTCCTCACAGCATCGGGGACGCCGGGCCGGATCGAGAGCGGCCGACGCCGGGGTGCGGGAGCCGCAGTGGCAGCACCGTCCCTCAGGCCCGGTGCAGCTCGACCGTCCCGTCGAGGCGCCCGGGGTGGGCGAGCCGTGCGTGCTGGAGCACCGTCCGACCGGGTGCGACCGCGGCGGCGACGACCGACAGCGTCGCGACGTGCCCGTCCGGTTCGACCGCATCGCGGAGGATCGCGTCCGGGTGGTCGGCCGGCAGCGCGGCGGACTCCGCGAGCACGCCGAACCACCCGCTCCACCCGTCGCCGGCGTCCTCGCCGTCGTCGGCCGTCCGGAGTTCGTCGACCGGGCCGAGGACGGGCGGACCCACCGGTGCCGGAGCGGCGCGGAATGCCTCGAGCCACCGACCGATCCGCGGCGCGGCGGGGTCGTCCGGCGCGCCGTGGGTGACCATGTGGACCCCCGGCCCGAGCTCGGTCGTCCGGACCGCCGTACCGTCCCACGTGTCGACGGCGGCGCCCTCGGCCGTGGCCCGCACCAGGTTGAACGCGCGGGTGGTCGGGAGCGGGCCGTCGGGTCCCGGCGCCGCACCGGTCAGGGCGTCGAGCGGAAGCACCCCGCGGGTGGTCCACGTCCCGTCGTCGCTCGGCACGGGTTCGGCACGGTTCAGCACGACCGCGAGTCCCGCGGTGTCCGAGGCGGCGAGCCAGGCGCCGCCGGCGGAGCGGTCACGGACGCCGCGGACGGACGGGTCGAGCTCGGGCCACCAGGCGGCGGGCGGGTCCCAGGGACGCTCGGGCGACTCATCGCGGAGCGCCAGCACGGTGACGGGCCACTCGGCGGCGGGGTCGACGCGGACGACGACGGTGCACATGGGCTCGATCCTCGCACGGCGCTCCGGGTAGCGTGACCGGCGTGGATGCTGCAGCAGGTCGCCGTCTGTCCGTCGTCGTCGGGATCACCGGGGGCATCGCCGCGTACAAGGCCGTGGGGGTCGTCCGCGACCTCGTCAAGCGCGGCCACGACGTGCACGTCGTCCCGACCGAGGGGGCGCTCCGCTTCGTCGGGCTGCCGACGCTCGAGGCGCTGAGCCGGAACCCCGTCACGACGAGCGTCTGGGACGACGTCGCCGAGGTGCGTCACGTCGCGCTGGGCCGTCGGGCGGACCTGGTGGTCGTGGCGCCGGCGACCGCGGACTCCCTGGCACGCATGGCGCACGGCCTGGCCGGGGACCTGCTCGGGACGACCCTGCTCGCGACCGAGGCACCCGTGGTGGTCGCCCCCGCGATGCACCCGCAGATGTGGGAGCACCCGGCGACGCGGGCGAACGTCCGGACGCTCCGGGACCGCGGGGTGCACTTCGTCGGCCCGGTGGTCGGTGCGCTGACGGGCGACGACGCCGGGATCGGCCGGATGGCGGAGCCCGAGGACATCACGGCCGCGGCGCTGGCGGTGCTCGACCGTCCGTCGGAGGCGGGCCGACGTGACCAGGGCGGGGCGGGCCTCCCGGCCGGTGTCGCGGCAGGTGGTGGTGCCGGTGCCGTCGCGACGGGCGCGCGGGGCGACCAGGGCGACCTCGCCGGGGTGCGTGTCGTCGTGAGCGCCGGCGGGACGCGCGAACCGTTCGACCCGGTGCGCTTCGTGGGCAACCGGTCCAGCGGACGCCAGGGCGTCGCGATCGCCGCCGACGCCGTCCGACGCGGCGCGGCGGTCACGCTCGTCGCCGCGAACGTGGACGCCGGGCTCACCGCGGGACTCGGGGCCACGGTGGTGCCGGTCGGGTCGGCCCGGGAACTCGCCGACGCCGTGCACGCCGCAGCCGCCGACGCGGACGTGGTGGTGATGACCGCCGCGGTCGCCGACTACCGACCGGCCGAGGTCCGCCCCGACAAGCTGAAGAAGGACGACCAGGGCGACACCATGACGCTCGAGCTCGTCCGCAACCCGGACGTGCTCGCCGACCTCGTGCGGGCGCGCCGGACCGGGCAGATCGTCGTCGGGTTCGCGGCGGAGACCGAACCCGACCGCGAGGCCCGGATCGCCCTCGGTCGCGCCAAGATCGCCCGGAAGCCGGCCGACCTGCTCGTCGTGAACCACGTCGGGTGGGACGCCGGCTTCGAGCGCGAGGAGAACGCGATCGAGGTGCTCGTGCCCGGCGGCGAGGTCGTGCGGGAGACCTCGGGCAGCAAGGCCGACGTCGCCACGGCGGTGCTCGACCTCGTCGCGACCGCGCTGACCTGAGCGACACCCGGTACCCACTCGGCCGGTGGCGTGCACGATGGGGCCATGCGACGACGCCAGCGCGCCCGACGCGCGACCCGGACGGCCACCCTGCTCGCCGTGCTCCTCGGCGGAGCCGGTGTCACCCACTTCCTGCGTCCGCGCGGCTACGACCGGATCGTGCCGGAGGGACTCCCGCCGCGCCTGACCACGGTCGTCTCCGGCGTGGCCGAGCTCGGCATCGCCGCGGGGCTCGCCGTGCCGGCCACCCGTCGGGCGTCCGGGTGGGCGGCGGCGGCGCTGTTCACGGCGGTCTTCCCCGCGAACGTGAAGATGGCCGCCGACCTGCTCGACAGCCCGCGCGCCGGTCGCGTCGCACGACTGGTCGGCGTCCTGCGGTTGCCGCTGCAGGCCCCGCTCGTCGCCTGGGCCGTGCGCGTGGGCCGACACGCGCCGCGACGGTGACCGACGCGGTCGCGCGGCGGGCGGACGCCCCGCTCGTGCACCGCCCGGTCGCCGTGCACGCCTGGGAGGACATCGTGTTCGCGCACTGGCGGCGGGACCCGGCGTCGCTCGCCCGACTCGTCCCGCGCGGCACCCGTCCCGACGTGGTCGACGGCAGCGCCTGGGTCGGCCTGACCGCCTACGTGTTCCGCGAGACGGCGGTCCCGCCCTTCCCGCCCTCGCGCCGGCTCGGCTCGATGACCGAGGTCACGATCGAGATCCCGACCGTCGACACGGCGGGGCGCCACGGCATCGTCTACCGGACGGTGGACACCGGCCACGTGCCCGCGATCGTCGCCGCGAACACGCTGCTCGGCGTGCCGTACACGTTCTCCCACGTCCGGGCGACCCGTCGCGGGGACACCCTCGACCACCGGTCCGTCCGGCACCCGGCTCGTGCGGCGCACCCGGTGGGGTGGGCGCGGGACCTCCTCCGGGGGCGCAGCCAGCGTCCGCCACGACCCCGCCCGCGGCACGACGCGCTGGTCCGGGTCACCGCGGGCGAGGTCGTCGAGACTCCGCTCGCCGCCGCGCTGACCACACGGGCGGGGATCCACGCGCGGCACCTGGCGCAGACGCTGTTCTGGCAGCGCCAGCACGTGCCGCTGACCGTGCGCGCCGCCCGGCTCGAGCGCCTCGAGGGCGATCTCCCGGACGCGGTGGGCCTGCCCGGGCTGTTCGACCGGGAACCCGACTCGCTGCTCGTCGTCGACGCCACGACGGTGCGCTACGCGTGGGGCGAGGTCGTGCGGTGAGCGGGGACCCGTACGACCTCGGCCGCTTCGTGCGCGCGCAGGAGGGTGTGCACGAGCAGGCACTCGCGGAGCTCGCGTCCGGCCGGAAGCGGTCGCACTGGATGTGGTTCGTGTTCCCGCAGCTCGCCGGGCTCGGGCGCAGTGCGACGGCGCAGCGGTACGCGGTCGAGGGGCTCGCCGAGGCGCGGGCGTTCCTGGCGCACCCCGTGCTCGGGCCCCGACTGCTCGAGGTCTCCCGGGCCGCGGCCGCCGCACCCGCACGGAGCGCGGACGACCTGTTCGGCGGGATCGACGCGATGAAGGCCCGCTCGTCGATGACGTTGTTCGCCAGGGCCGCGGCGGACCCGGCCCCGTTCCGCGCCGTGCTCGACCGGTGGTTCGACGGGACCGAGGACCCCCTGACGGTGCGGCTCCTCGACGAGCCGTGAGCACGTCGGGTCAGGACCCGGCGACGCGTGACGGACGGCCGCTCACATATCAGGTACGGTGATCACGCGCCGATACCGACCGGTCCGGCGTCCCACACCGTCCACCGAGAACGAGGACACCCGCATGCCGGTCCCCAGCAGCGCACCCACCGAGCACCAGCTGCTCCGCGACACCGTCCGCCACAAGATCCACGCCGCGATCATGGACGGCACGCTCGTGCCCGGCGAGCGTCTGAACGACGACGAGCTCATCGCGTGGCTGGGTGTCTCCCGCACCCCGATCCGTGAGGCCCTCAGCCAGCTCGCCCGCGCCGGCCTGATCGAGATGGCGCCGAACCGGTACACCCGGGTCACCACGCCGAAGGCCGAGGAGGTCGTCGAGGCGATGCAGACCCTCGGCGTGCTGTTCGGCGGGGTCGTCCGCCTGGCCGTCCCCCGGCTCACGGCGTCGACGCGGAAGAAGATCCTGGCGCAGCTCGACCGGACGATCGCCGAGCTCGACGCCCACGACGTCCCGGCCGTCAACCGCGACGCCCTCTCCGTCTTCGGGCTCTACGTCGACGCCTGCGGCAACGAGAACCTGCAGCGGGTGTGCCGCGACACCACGGACGGGCTCGCCTTCCGTCTGCGTCTGCCGAACCTCGACGAGCTCATCGACTGGGACCAGCTGACCGCCGACTTCCGGCGGCTGCGCGACGCGACCGAGAGCGGCGACAACGTGGCGGCCGAGCTCGCCACCGAGGCGATCCACCTGCTCCCGGGCGAGAAGCAGCACCACCGGGGCTGAACGGCCCTGTCAGTCCGTACAGGATCGCCCGTCCCGGGTGCCGGGGCGGGCGTTCCCGTACCCGGCACCGGGCTCCCGCGGGGCGCTCGGTCACAGCCGTGCGCGCACCGGTAGCATCGCTCCGACCACGGTCGAACCGCCTCGACCCGACGACCCGGGAGCCCGCATGCGCCACCGCCAGCCGGACCGCACCGAGATCGCCGCGCGCCTCGCCGCGGCGGTCGGGCGCATCAACCGCCGCGCCCGCACCGACTCGGCCTCGCTGGGCTACGGACTCGTCTCCGCGCTCGCCACCATCCAGACCGAGGGACCCCTGCGCCCGGGCGACCTGTCGCGGATCGAGGTGGTCACGAAGCCGACCATGACGCGCATCCTGACCGAGCTCGAACAGCGCGGGTTCATCGAGCGCGAGGCGGACCCCCGCGACGGTCGAGCCTTCATGGTCTCGGCCACGCCGGCCGGCATCGCCGCCGTCGAACGGGCCCGCGCGGACCGCACGGGCATCGTCGCCGAGCTCATCGCGGCGCTCCCGGCGGAGGACGTCGACTCGATCGCCGCAGCCCTCGCGGCGCTCGAGCGCATCGGGCAGGGCGAACGCACCCAGGAAGCTCCCATCTCCGAGCGCTGACACGATCGCACCAGGGGCGTTACCGAACCGTTACACGGGGGTGGACGGACGGTTCTGCCAGTCCTCCTGGACGCGGTGTCCAGGCTGACACGTCATCGTGACGGCTTCGCCCGAGCAGGCGGCCACCCGGCCGCCCGGCGGCGGACGGACGGGCCCCACACCACCGTCCGGTCCTCCCCCGGCTCGCGGCTCCCCCACGACGGCCGTGCACGCTCCCCACCCTCGCGTGTCCGCTCCGGCGTGCCCGGGAGTCGCCCTCCAGCCGGCCGACCACCGGAACCGATGACGCGAACCACCCCCGAAGCACCCAGCACGACCACCCCGACCCCGGTCCCCACGACCCGCCGCCAGGCACTCGACACCCCGAGCCGCCGCGTCCGCCGTGCACTCCGCAGCCGGTCCGGCCTCGTCGTCGGCGGAGCGGCAGCCGTCGCCCTCGTCGGCGGTCTCGCCACGGTCGGCACGCAGCCGGCCCTCGGCGAGGCCATCGGCATCCCCTCCGCGAGCGCCACGAGCACCCCCGCGCTGCACGGGTCGGACCTCGACCGTGCCCAGGCCGCGGCGACCATCGCGACCGCCCGCACCGTGCTCGCCGACGCGAACGACAAGACCGACACCCGCGCCCTCGAGCGCCAGGTCGCCGCACTCTCGGACTACCGCGGCATGTCCGGCTCGGCGATCACCACCCGCATCGCCTCGACCGTCGACGCCGCGACACAGGTCGCCGACGCGAGCGCGTCGCAGGACAAGGCGGACGCCGACGCGGCGGCAGCGGCGGCAGCGCAGGCGCAGGCCGAGGCCGAAGCCGCGGCCGCAGCCGAGCGCGCAGCGGCGGAGGCCGCCGCCGCAGCCGAGCGCCAGGCCGCTGCGAACACCGTCGGCGGCGCCAAGGCCACCGCGTCCTCGATGGCGGCGTCGCAGTACGGCTGGGGCTCCGCGCAGTTCCAGTGCCTCGACAACCTCTGGACCAAGGAGTCCGGGTGGAACTACCAGGCCGTCAACCCGAACGGCGGCGCGACCGGCATCCCGCAGGCGCTCCCCGGCTCGAAGATGGGCACCGTCGCGGCGGACTGGCGGACCAACGCCACCACGCAGATCACGTGGGGGCTGCAGTACATCAGTGCGGCCTACGGGACGCCCTGCGCGGCGTGGGCCCACTCGCAGGCGACCAACTTCTACTGAGCCGCGAGCGGGTGACGGAGGTCGCCACCGGACGGACGGGAGGCACGGTGCCAGCGGGCGCCGTGCCTCCCGTCCGTCAGGTGGTCCGTCCTCGTCGCCCGTCGCCGTCGTGCAGGCGGTCTGTCCCCGGTCAGCCGACGCGCGCGATGCGGACGTCCACGCGGGCGAGCGCGAGCCCGCGCTCGCCCGCGACGCGCAGTGCTGCGTCGTGCGCCGCATGCGCCGCCGAGCGCGCGGGGACCGAGCCGTCCGTGCCGACGACGATGCGCAGGACGTCGTCGTCGAGCACGACCCGGGAGACCGGCGTGCGGGAGGCGATGCGTCGGGCGGACTCGACCGCGCTGCCGAGCGTCGGCCGGGCGCGGTACAGGTCGGCCACCCCGGGTGCCGCGAGCACCGCGGCCTCGATCGCCGCGGCCGTCTCGTCGTCCAGGCTCATGCGGAGGCCTCCTCGTCGGTGATGCCGGGCGTCTCGTCCCCGTCGCCCGGGGCGAGCGGGGGCAGGAGGTCCCGGACACGGACGTCGACCGCCTCGATGCGCAGGTCGGTCTGCTCGGCCAGGGTCCCGGCCACGGCCTGGCGCACGTGCTCGGCTGCGGGGTGGATCGGGGTACCGGCCCGGACCGCCAGCTCGACCAGGACCCGGACGGGTGCGTCGAGCAGCGTCACGTCGCCCTGCAGCGAGCACCGCGCGACGACGACACCGGGCACGACGTCGCCGGCCGTCCGGACCAGGGAACGGATCGCCCCCTCGGTCATCACGGGGCGCTCGGTCGGGACCGACGGGCGGAGCGGGACGTCACGACCGGCGCGCGCCTCGAGCGAGATGTTCGCCAGGACACCGCCGATCCAGGACTCGTCCGCCGGGGCCTCCTGCTCGGCGGCGGCGTCGAGCGACCCGAGGGACGACTGCCGGAGCCGGACCAGGGCGGCGAGGGCGTTCTGGCACGCGGCCGAGTCGTCGATGCTCGGATCGGCGGGCTGCATCCCGGCGTCCAGGTAGTCGGCGAGGTCGTCGATGGTGTGGCCGTCGAGGTCCTCGGGCTCGAGCGTGTCGAGCTGTACGTCGTCGGGCCGCACGTCGTCGGGTCCGGTCATCGCCATGCCTCCATGAGACGGATCATGTTCTTCCTCGCACGCGAGAGCAGTCCCCGCACCGTCGACACGGGCAGGTCGAGTTCCTCGGCGATGGCCTCGTAGCGGTACTCGAGCACCTCCTTCATCACCCAGCAGCGCCGCTGCGCCTCGGGCAGCTCCGCGAGGGCGGTCTCGACGGCCTCCTCGCGGGAGCGGGCCTCGGCGACCCGCTCCGGGGCGTCGTCCCGGGGCGCGGCGACCTCGATCTCGGTGACGTCGAGGTGCTCGCGCCGGGCACGGATGCGGTCGATGCACTTGCGGCTGAGGATCCGCATGAGCCACGACTTGACCTTGGCGCCGTCCTCGAGCGCGTCGAGTCGCCCCCACGCGGTGATGAAGGTCTCCTGCACGACGTCGTCGAGCTCGTCGGTCGACCCGAGCGTGCGCCGGGCGTAGGCGCGGAGCAGCGGCGTGTACCGCCGGATGAGGACCTCGAACGCCCGGACGTCACCGTCGGACGAGCGGTCCGCGAGGACGGCGTCGTCGAGGTCGGCGAGGGGCTGGTACGGCACGCGACCCTTCTACCGGTCAGCGGTGGGGGAAGTCTGGGCGGGTGGCGGCCGTGCCCGTGGCGATCACCTGCAGCGGACCGACGGGACGGGCGCCGAGCGTCCGCACGCGCACCTGCGCGAGACCGTGCGCGGCCGGGGAGCGCGTCGCCCGGCAGCGGGTCGGGAGCGTGCCGGGGCGTCGCAGCGCAGCGGCGGTGGCGAAGGTGGCGTCGGTCATGCTCGGTCTCCTCTGGTTCCACCGGTGTGACGGATCCCGGAGCCGGATCGTCACGCCCCCGTGCGCATCACGGCGTCCGGGTCGCCGTCTGCGTCAGGATGGGGGCATGAGCCACGTCACCGCCGTCTGCCGCGTCGACCAGCTGCTGCGCGACTCGGGCACGATCGGCGTCACGGCGATCGACAAGCGGCCCGTGGACGGCCCGGTCCGCGTCCGCCCGCTCGGACTCCACGCCGACGTGCAGGCGGACCGGAAGCACCACGGGGGCGAGGACCAGGCGGTGTACGCCTACGCCGACGAGGACGCCGCGTACTTCTCGGACCTGCTCGGTCGCGACGTCCCGCCGGGGCTGTTCGGCGAGAACCTCCGCACGGACGGGGTCGACGTGACCGGCGCCGTGACGGGCGAGCGGTGGCGCATCGGCGAGACGCTCGAACTCGAGGTCACGATCCCGCGGGTGCCCTGCGGCACCTTCGCACGCCGGATGGGGATCCCCGGGTGGGTGAAGCGGTTCGCCGCGGAGAACCGCCCGGGAGCGTACCTGCGGGTCCTGCGGAGCGGTCCGGTGGCGGCGGGCGATCATGTGGTCGTGACGTACCGACCGGCGCACGGTGTCACGATCGGCGAGATCTCGGCCGGACTGTCAGCCGAGCGGGCCCGCGCGGTGCTCGACTCCGGTGACCGGCTCGCCCCGAAGGTCGTCCGGGACGTCTCGAAGGTGCTCGCGCGCGGCCGCGTCTGACCCGCCGGTGCGACGCCCGACGTCGGGGTCGAGCGGCCGTCGGGACCGCGGCAGGCCGGCGACGACGAGGTCGTACGAGTTCGCGACGAGGTCCTCGACCATCGTCTCGTCGAGTCCGTCGCCGGGAGCCAGCGTGATCCAGTGACGCTTGTCCATGTGCCAGCCCGGGGTGATCTCCGCGTGGTCCCGGACGAGCGCCGCTGCGTGCGGCGGCGCGCACTTGAGGTTGACGATCGGCACACCGCGCAGCGTCGTGGCCAGGACGAACATCCGCCCGACCACCTTGTGCACGACGGACTGCTCGCCGAATGGCTGCGTCTCCTCGACCGCGGGCAGGGCCAGCGCCGTCCGGAAGGTCACCTCGTGCAGTGCTGCGCCGTCCACCCCACCAGCATGCCGCACCGCTCCGACACACTGTCGACCCTGGGCGGGCAGTCGACGGCGGCAGCGTGCGACCGGTCGCGACCGACCGCCGTCAGAGCGTCGGGACGCCCTCGTGCCCCGACCTCGGTCGCGCGGTCCCGGCCACACCCGTCACGACGGAGCCGGCGGGGACGTCCTTCGTCACGACCGTGTTCGCACCGACGACCGAGTCCGCGCCGACCGTGATCGCGCCGATCAGCGACGATCCCGCGCCGAGCACCACGCGATCGCCCACGGTCGGGTGCCGTCGCTGACCCGGGCCGTGCTCCCCGCCGCGCCCACCGAGCGTCACACCGTGGAAGACCAGCACGTCGTCGCCGATCACCGCGGTCTCGCCGATCACGACGCCCATGCCGTGGTCGATGAAGAAGCGTCGACCGATGCGCGCGCCGGGGTGGATCTCGATGCCCGTGGCCGATCGAGCGACCTGCGCGAGCGCCCGGGCGGCGAACCGCGAGCCGGGCAGGCCTCGGGCGAGCCACAGCCGGTGCGTCAGCCGGTGCGTCCAGATCGCGTGCAGCCCCGAGTAGACGACCGCGTTCTCCAGGTCGCCCCGGGCAGCGGGGTCACCGCGGCGTGCTGCGGCGAGGTCCTCGCGGACCCGCCACAGCACGCCGCGTCGGACGGCACGCGTCACGCAGTGAGCCCCTCGAACAGCGGCGTGGACAGGTAGCGCTCGCCGGTGTCGCACACGATCGCGACGACGCGCTTGCCGGCGTTCTCCGGACGGGCGGCGATCTCGACGGCGGCGTGGATGATCGCGCCGGACGAGATGCCGGCCAGGATGCCCTCCTCGGTGCCGAGCGCGCGGGCGACCCGGAGTGCGTCGTCGAGCTCGACGTCGAAGACCTCGTCGATGACGTCGCGGTCGAGGACCTCGGGCACGAAGTTGGCGCCGATGCCCTGGATCTTGTGCGGGCCGGCCTTCCCCTCGGTGAGCAGCGGGGAGTCCTTCGGCTCGACGGCGACGATCTGCACGCCCGGCACCCGCTCCTTGAGCACCTGCCCGACACCCGTGATCGTGCCGCCGGTCCCGACACCGGCGACGAAGACGTCGACGTGACCCTCGGTGTCGCGGAGGATCTCCTCCGCCGTGGTCTTCCGGTGGATCGCGGCGTTCGCCGGCGTCTCGAACTGGTGCGCCAGGATCGCGCCGGGGGTCTCCTCGACGATCTGGCCCGCGCGCGCCACGGCGCCCTTCATGCCCTCGGACCCCGGGGTCAGGACGATCTCGGCGCCGAAGGCCCGGATCAGGGCACGCCGCTCGACGCTCATCGTCTCGGGCATCGTGATCACCACGCGGTAGCCGCGGGCGGCACCGACCAGCGCCAGGGCGATGCCGGTGTTGCCGGACGACCCCTCGACGATCGTGCCGCCGGGGCGCAGCTCGCCGGACTCCTCGGCCGCGTCGATGATCGCGACGCCCAGGCGGTCCTTGACGCTCGACCCGGGGTTGTAGAACTCGAGCTTGGCGAGGACCTCGGCACCGTCGGCCTTCGGCAGGCGGTTGAGTCGGACGAGCGGGGTGTTGCCGAACGCCTGCGAGATGTTGTCGTAGATGGTGCCGGTCATCCGTTGTCGTCCTCCGGGTCGAGTTCTCGCGCCGTCGGTGGCGGCGCTGCGGTCCGCTCGCGATCCTAGCGACGGCGCCCGGCGTTCCCCTGTCGATGACGCCCGTTGACGTGGCGGGCGCACACCGCGCCTCCCGGCCGCGGCCCTCCCGACCGGGTCTGCACGGCTCAGCGCAGGGCGCTCCGCGCGAACCGCTCGTCCGTCGCCTCGAGCACCCGGAGCACGTTGCCCCCGGCGAGCGCCCGCAGGTCGTCGTCGCCCCAGCCGCGACGGCGCAGCTCCTCGGCGAGCACGGGGTACCGCGACACGTCCCGCAGGTCCGGCGGCAGCACCGGGGTGCCGTCGTAGTCCCCGCCCAGCCCGATGTGCCGTGCCCCCGCGACCTCGCGGGCGTGGTCGACGTGGTCGGCGACGTCCGCCACCGTGACGAGCGGCGGCTCCCCCTCGGAACCCGCTTCCTCCCAGTCGGCCCACGCTCGCGAGACGAACTTCGGCACGAACGTGATCATGACGACGCCCCCGTTGTCGGCCGTCCGGGCGAGCACGTCCTCGGGCACGTTCCGGGGGTGGTCGTCGACGGCGACGGTGGACGAGTGGCTGAAGACGACCGGCTGCGTCGCGACGTCGAGGGTGTCGCGCATCGTCGCCGGAGCGGTGTGCGACAGGTCGACGAGCATGCCGATCCGTTCCATCTCGGCGACGACCTCGCGTCCGCGGTCGGTCAGGCCACCGTGTGCCCGCGCGCCGGTGGCCGAGTCGGCCCAGGTCGTGTCGTCGTTGTGCGTCAGCGTCATGTACCGCACACCGAGCCGGGCGAAGGACCGGAGGACGGCGAGGTCGTCGCCGATCGAGTGACCGCCCTCGGCGCCGAGCAGCGATGCGATCCGTCCGGCGTCGACGGCGGCGCGCAGTCCGGCGGCGGAGCGGACGAACGTCAGGTCGTCGGGGTACCGCGCGACGATGCGGTGCGCGGTGTCGATCTGCTGCAGGGTGGTCCGCACCGGGTCGGGGTCGTCCGACGGCACGAACACCGACCAGAACTGCCCGACCACTCCCCCGGCGCGCAGCTTCGGCAGGTCGGTGTGCAGCGTCCCCTGCTCGGTGTCGATGCCCTCGACCCCGGAGTCGTGCGACTCGCGACGTTCCCAGGGCAGGTCGTTGTGTCCGTCGATGACCGGGAAGGCGAGGGAGTCGAACGTCATGCCGCCGACGCTACCGTGCGACCCGACGATCACTAGGCTCGCGGTGTGCACCCCGTGACGCTCCGCACCGACCGGCTCGTGCTCTCCGCTCCGGGTCCGGCCGACGCCGACGACGTCGTCGCGTACGCGAACGACCCCGACGTGATCGCCTTCACCCCGGTCCCCGTGCCGTACGGCCACGCCGAGGCGCACCAGTTCATCGAGCGGGTCGGCGACGGCTGGCGCGACGACACCCGGTACGACTTCGGGATCCGACGGGTCGACGACCCGCGCCTGCTCGGCACGGTCGGCGTGTTCGGCTTCGTGGACGGTGCGGCCGAGATCGGGTACGCGCTGCACCCGGACGGCCGTGGGCACGGGTTCGTGACCGAGGCCGCTGCCCGGGTGCTCGAGTGGGCCTTCGCGGCACCGCCGATCGGCCTCGGTCTGGTGCGGGTGCAGTGGCGCGCACTCGGGACGAACGCGGCCTCGGCCGCGACGGCCAGACGGATCGGCATGCGGTACGAGGGCCGGTCCCGCTCGGCCGTCGTCCACCGCGGGGTCCGCCACGACCAACTGCTCGCCGCCGTGCTGCGGGACGACGACCGGACGGCGCCGACGGACTGGCCGACACCGTGACCGTCGCCTTCCGCGTCGTCACCGAGATCGCCGCTCCGGTGGAGCGCGTCTTCGCGCTGTCGCTCGACATCGGCGCGCACGAACGCTCGATGGCGGACACCGACGAACGTGCCGTCGCCGGGACGACGACCGGCACCATCGGGCTCGGCGAGAGCGTCACGTGGCGTGCGCGGCACTTCGGGATCGTCTGGTCGATGACGAGCAGGATCACCGCCCTGGAGGCTCCGGGTCGCTTCGTCGACGAGCAGGTGCGTGGTCCGTTCGCCCGGTTCCGGCACGAGCACCGGTTCGGACCGTCGGCCGGCGGCACGCGGATGGTCGACGAGATCGTCTTCCGGGCGCCCCTCGGCCCGCTCGGCTGGCTGGCCGAGCGGGTCGCGCTCGCCCGCTACCTGCCGCGGTTGATCGCCGCGCGCAACGCATCGCTGCGCGACGAGCTCGAGCGGGACGGGGACGGTCAGCGGGGGGCGAGCTCCCCGAGCGCGTCGTAGGCCGCCGCCACGGCGTCCACCCGGGCACGCCCTGCCGGCCCGGAGGCCTCGTACACGTCGTTCGCGATGGCCGCGACGACCGCGAAGAGCGCCGCCATCGAGTCGAACGCCGACGGGGAGTCCACCGGGCAGAGCACCGCGGTCGCCGCGGGAGCCGCGATCACCGCCGCCGTCGGGTCACCGAGCACGACCACGTCGGCACCGGTCGCGACGCAGTGTCGCACGAGCCGCTCGGCACCCGCCGCGTGCCGCCGGACGGTGACGAGCACGACGAGGTCCCGCCGGTCGAGGTCCGCGACCTCCTCGCCCAATCGCTGTCCCGGAGCCGGACCGATCCGGACGTCCGGACGCACCTGGGCCAGTTGGGAGCGGAGCTGCATCGCGACGGGGTGCGCACCGCGTTCCCCGACGACGAGCACTCGACGGGCTCGGACGATCCGACGTGCGAGCCGGACACGGTCGGCTCGTGCGAGCGAGGCGAAGGCGGCATCGAGGTTCCGTGCCTCGACCGCCCGCTGGTCGACGTGTGCGGCGTCCTCGGCCGCCCACGGCAGCCCGCTGCCCCGGGCGGACATGAGTTCCTGCCGGACCTCGGCGGCGTCCTGGAACCCGAGGGAGCGGACGAGCCGCGAGACCGTGGCCTTCGAGGTGCCCGACTCGGCCGCGAGCTCGGCGGAGGTGCCGACGAGCAGCAGCTCCGGGTCGTGGCGGACCATCGCGGCGACCCGGCGTTCCGCGGGCGACAGTCGGTCCCAGACCGCGTCGACCCGGGCGCGGACGTCCGGCACGGCGCTCACCGCGTCTCCGCCCGGTCGTCGGCGATGCGCTCGACCGCGACGGCGAGGGCGTCGAGACCGAGCGCGACGTCGTCCTCCGAGACGAACTCGTCGGGGTGGTGGCTGATGCCGTCCGGGTTGCGGAGGAACAGCATCGCGACGTCGGTGACGAGCCCGAGGGACATCGCGTCGTGCCCGGCGCGCGAGAACAGCTCCGCCGGTGCGGCCGCTCCGGTCGAGGCGATGCCGGCACGGACCGCGTCCATCAGCGCCGGAGCACAGAACACCGCCGGCGCGCGGTGCACCTCGGTCGGCGAGACCGTCACGCCCCGTCGGTCCCCGATCTCGTCGAAGGCGGCCGTGATCGTCTCCCAGACGCGGTCGCGCCCCTCGTCGAACTCCCCGCGCAGGTCGACGCTGAACCGGGCGAGCCCCGGGACGACGTTGACGGCGCCGGGCTCGACGGACATCGTGCCGACCGTGCCGACGTGCTGCTCGGCGCGGCAGATCCGCTCGACGGCGAGCGCCGCCTCGGCCGCGGCGAGGAGCGCGTCGTGGCGCCGCTCGTACGGGGTGCCGCCGGCGTGCCGGGCCTCACCGACCGCCTCGACGGAGAACCGCCGGGCGCTCGCGATGCTCGTGACCACGCCGAGCGCCTGGCCGGCCCGCTCGAGGTACGGGCCCTGCTCGATGTGCGCCTCGAGGTACCCGACGAGCCGCTCCGGGGGCAGCGCCGCCTCGCGCACGCGGGCGGGGTCGAGGCCGAAGTCGGTGAACGCCTGCCGGAGCGTGATCCCGTCACCGTCCTCGAGGTCCCACCAGGCGTCGTCCCACACACCGGCGACGGCGGAGGACCCGAGCAGGGCCTTGCCGAAGCGCGTGCCCTCCTCGTCGGAGAACGCGATCACCTGCAGGGCGAAGGGCAGCGGCCCCGATGCGGCGAGTCGGGCCGCGGTGCGGATCGCCATGAGGACGCCGACGACGCCGTCGTAGCGGCCCGCGTCGACCACGGTGTCGAGGTGCGACCCGAGCAGCAGCACGGGGGCGTCCGGCGTCGCGCCGTCGACGATGCCGTGCAGGTTGCCCGCGGCGTCCTGCCAGGTGCGGAGTCCGGCGTCCTGCATCCACTCCGCGACCACCGCGTTCACCCGGGCGTGCTCGGGCGACAGGTACACGCGGGTGGTGCGGTCCGCGTCCTGGGAGATCCCGGCGAGGGTGTCGCACCACCGCACGATCGTCGCGGCGTCGGCGATCGCACGGGCGCTCGCGGTCGGCGCCGCGGGGACCTCGGCCGTCGTGGGTCCGGCCGTCGTGGGTCCGGTCGTCGTCATGCGGCTGCCCCGACCGGCGTGACGCGGTCGGCGTGGACGTCGAGTGCGGCGTCGACCCCGGCACCCTGCGGGACGGCGTGTCCGGCGCGGCGCAGGCAGTGCTCGAGCGCGGCGAGGGTCCGCACGACGGTGTCCTTCCGGGCGTTGTAGCCCATCGTCCCGATGCGCCAGACCCGTCCGTGCAGCGGTCCGAAGGACGTCCCGATCTCGATGCCGTGGTCCTCGAGCATCGCGCCGCGGACCTGGTCGCCCACGACGTCGTCCGGGATCTCCACGGCGACGACGTTGTGCATCTTGTGCGCGACGTCGCCGAAGACGCGCAGCCCGAGCGCCTCGACCCCGGCGAGCATCGCCCGGCCGGCGGTCGCGTGGCGCTCGATCACCGCCTCGCGCCCCTCCTCGAGCAGGATGCGGGCGCACTCGTTCGCGGCGTAGAGCATCGATGCCGCCTCGGTGTGGTGGTTGAGGCGCCGCGGGCCCCAGTAGTCGAGGATCATCGCGAGGTCGAGGTAGTTCGATCGGATCGGGTCGTCGGACACGACGTCGTCGACCTCGCGGATGCCGGCCTCGATGCTGCGACGGCCGTCGAGCACCGCCACGGCCCGCGGCGACAGGGTGATCGGTGCGCTGCCGGACGGGCCGCCCAGGCACTTCTGCAGGCCGGCGCTCACGACGTCGATCCCCCACCCGTCGGTCTCGAGCGGGTTGCCGCCGATGCTCGCCGTGGCGTCGGTGTACAGCAGCACGCCGTGCCGCTCGCAGATCGCCCCGAGCTCGTCGAGCGGCTGGTTCATCGTCGTCGAGGTGTCGCCCTGCACGACCGCCAGGACCTTCGGCCGGACCCGCTGGACCGCGTCCTCGATCACCGACGGCGGGAACACCTGCCCCCACTCGGTCTCGATCGTGTGCACCTCGGCACCGGCACGGGTGGCGATCTCGGCGAGCAGGTGTCCGAAGCGTCCGAAGACCGGCACGAGCACCCGGTCACCAGGGGCGAGCAGCGACACCAGCGCCGCCTCGATGCCCGCGCGGGAGGTGCCGTCGACGAGCACGGTGGCGTCGTTCCGCGTGCCGAAGACCCGGCGGTACAGCTCCTGCGTACCGGTCATGGTCGCGGTCATCCACGGGTCGTACTGCCCGACGAGCGGGGTCGACAGCGCGCGGAGCACGCGGGGGTCCGCGTCGATCGGTCCCGGCCCCATGAGGAGTCGGGCGGGCGGGTTCACTGGCTGGGTCATGGTGCCTCCGTTCCGTGGACGACTGTACTGGAACGCTCGTTTCGTGCGTGTTGCGGTGCCGTCGGTCGGTCGAGCAGGACACCGTCGACTGCGGTGACCCCGTGGTCGGCCGTCGCCGCGAGTCGCCCGCGGAGCCAGGTCTCGGTGACGATCCCGAGCGTGTGCAGGCCGGCGTACGCGGACACCGGGTTGCGGTGGGCCAGGGCCGACACCTCGACCACACGCTCGGCCGCCGGGTCGAGGACCGCGAGGTGCGCGACCGCCCCCGGCGCGATCAGGCCACGGTCCGTGAACCCGACGATCGCTGCGGGTCCGGTCGTGAACCACGGCAGGACGGTCTCGAGCGGCAGCCCCCTGCGCACCGCCTCGGTCCACACCGCCCGGAAGCCCACCTGGAGTCCGGCGATCCCGCCCCACGCCGATCCCCAGTCGTCGGTCTTCAGGTCGGCTGTGGACGGCGAGTGGTCCGACACGACGCAGTCGATCGTGCCGTCGAGCAGCCCCGCCCAGAGCCCGTCGCGGTTCGCGTCGTCGCGGATCGGCGGGCAGCACTTGAACTCGGTCGCACCGTCCGGGATCGACCCGGCCTCGAACGCCAGGTAGTGCGGACACGTCTCGACGGTCACCCGCACGCCGTCGGCCTTGGCTGCCCGGATCATCGGGAGCACCCCCGCGTCGGACAGGTGGAGCACGTGCACGCGGGCACCCGTCGTCCGCGCCCCGTCGAGGACCCGCGCGACGGCGGACTGCTCGGCACGGCCCGGACGGGTGGCGAGGAAGTCGGCGTAGTGGCTGCCGAGCGTCTCGTGCGGCACGAGGTGGTCCGGGTCCTCGGCGTGGACGATGAGCAGGGCGTCGAGCTCGGCGACCTCCTCGATCGCCGTGCGCAGCTGCACCGGGTCGAGGTGCGGGAACTCGTCGACGCCGCTCGGCGCGGTGAAGCACTTGAACCCGAAGACCCCGGCATCGTGCAGCGGACCGCGTGCTCCGGCGTTCGCGGGGACCGCGCCGCCCCAGAACCCGACGTCCACCGCGACGCGGCCCTCGGCGCTCGCCCGCTTCACCGCGAGGGCGTCGACGTCCACGGTCGCCGGGATCGAGTTCAGCGGCATGTCGACGATCGTGGTCACGCCGCCGAGGGCCGCCGCCCGCGTGGCCGAGGCGAAGCCCTCCCACTCGGTGCGGCCGGGTTCGTTGACGTGCACGTGGGTGTCGACGAGCCCCGGCAGCAGCACGTGCTCGTCGGGCACGGTGCGGTCGAGCGAGGCCGCGACCGACGCACCGAACGGCAGGACCGCGTCGACCACGCCGTCGCGGACGACCACCGCGGCCGGCCGGAGGACGCCGTCGACCCACGTCTGCCGACCGCGGAGCACCAGGTCGACAGGAGCTGCGGTGCTCACGCCGAGACCCCCGTCACCAGGGCCGGGCTCGCTGCCCCGTCGGCCGACGGCAGCGTGAACCCGGACAGCAGTCCCGTCACCGGCTTCGGTGGCGGCGGGGCGTACTCGCCGGTCTTGCCGGTGCGGAGCCCGAGCCGGACGAGCGACTCCGCGAGGACCGTCGCCGCGGCCACGCCGTCGACCACCGGCGCCCCGATCTCCCGCGAGACCTCGGCGCAGAACTCCGCCATGCCGGCGCACCCGAGCACCACGGCGTCGGCGCCGCCGGCGAGCACGGCGCGGCACTCCTCGACGACGAGCTCGCGTGCCCCGGACGTCGGGTCGTCGAGCTGCAGCACGGGCACCTCGCAGGCACGGATCTCGGTCACCAGGGACGCGAACCCGTAGCGCTCCGCCAGCTCCCACGCCCGTCCGGTCGTGCGGGCCAGGGTGGTGACGACGCCGAACCGTCGCCCGAGCATCGCGGCCGCGTGGTAGCCGGCCTCGGCGATCCCGATCACCGGGCCGGCGGCGAGCTCCCGCGCCGCGTCGAGCCCCGGGTCCCCGAAACACGCGACGACGTACGCGTCGACCCTCTGCTGCTCACCGAGCGCGATCTGTTCCAGGAGCCCGGGGACCGCGAGGGCCTCCTCGTAGTGGCTCTCGATCGAGGCCGGACCGGTCGTGGGCGTCACCGCCTCGACGACGGTGCCGGGTCCGGCGACGGCGGTAGCGGCGCGGCCGATCGCGGCGGTCATCGACGCGGTGGTGTTGGGGTTGACGACGCGGATGCGCAAGCGGGACCTCTCGGGCGGGGCTGGGACGGGGGTGGAACGGAGTGGCCGCGGAGGCGACGATCCGGCCGGGAGGCGGGTCGCGCCTCCCGGCCGGTGCCGCTGAGCGGGGTGTGGCGGACGGCTCAGTCGCGACCGGCGGCAGCGCCGTCGTCGACCGTCGGGTCGTCCGCGGCCAGCACGGGCATGCGGGGCGACCGACGCTCGAGCGCCCAGAAGACGACCAGCCCGAGGCCGCAGCCGATGAACCAGCTGTAGTTGCTCACCCAGGGCAGGACGCCCGTGGCCGGCGGCAGGACCGCGCTCGCGACCGACACGGCGCCGGCGACCAGCAGGGTCCACATCGCGTTCGGGTTCCAACCGGCGCGGTACCAGTACCGGGCGGTCGGCTCCTTCGAGTACATGTCGTCGACCGCGACCCGCTGCTTCGCCACCAGGTAGTAGCCGGCGATCAGGATCCCGAACAGCGGGCCGATCAGGGCGCCGAGGATGCCGAGCGTGTAGAGGATCGCCTGGTCGTTGCCGTACCAGTTCCACGGCGTCAGCAGCACGGAGCCGACGGCGGCGATCATGCCGCCCGTCCGCCAGCTGATCTTCCGCGGGGCGACGTTCGAGAAGTCGAACGCGGGGCTGATGAAGTTCGCGACGATGTTGATGCCGACCGTCGCGGTGACGAACGTGAGGCCGCCGAGCAGGATCGCGAACGGTGCGTCGATCGCCTGGACCGTCTCGATCGGGTCGGTGATGAGCTTGCCGAAGACCGGGACCGTCGCGCTCGCGCAGAGCACGGTGAGCACCGAGAAGAACAGGAAGTTGACCGGCAGGCCCCAGAAGTTGCCGCGCTTCACCGACCGGAACGAGCGGCCGTAGCGCGAGAAGTCGCCGAAGTTCAGCATCGGACCGGAGAAGTAGCTGACGACGATCGCGACGGCCGAGAGCATGACCGGGACGGACGCACCGAACGACATCGGCGCGCCCGTGTGCAGGGTCAGCGAGATGTTGCCGATGCCGGCCTTCGCGACCAGGTACACGGCGAGCGCGATCATCACGACGTAGACGGCCGGGCCGGCGAAGTCGATGAAGCGGCGGATCGCCTCCATGCCCATCGAGAACAGCGCGGCCTGCGCGACCCAGAGGATGCCGTAGGAGATCCAGCCGAGCGCGGAGAGCCCGAGGAACGAGTGGTCGAGCAGCGCAGCCGAACCCGGGACGAACTTCAGGAACACGATGTTGAGCGACTGGGCCGCGAGGAAGGTCTGCACGCCGTACCAGGCCGTCGCGATGAGGCCGCGGATCACGGCGGGCACGTTGGCCCCGATGACGCCGAACACTGCGCGGTTGATGACCGGGTACGGCACCCCGGTCCGCTGGGACGGCTTCGCGACGAGGTTCGCGAAGACCTGCACGACGAGGATGCCGACGACCAGGGCGACGAGCACCTGCCAGCTCGCGATGCCGAGCGCGAAGAGCGACCCGGCGGTGACGTAGCCGCCGACCGAGTGCACGTCGGACATCCAGAAGGCGAAGATGTTGTAGCTCGTCCAGCGCTGCTCACGCAGCGGTGCGAGGTCCTCGTTGGTGAGCGCCGGGTCGTACCCGGGCTTGACGACGCCCGCGCCGGCGGCTGCCGACGAGGTCGTGCGGGGGGCGTGGGGCGCGGCGACCGGGGTCGCGATCTCTGTGACCAAGGCGTCCTCCGTGGGAGTGGGCGGCGGGGGTCCCCGCTCGTGGACGACGCTATGGAGGCTGTTCGCGCCGCCCGTTTCCCTCGTGTAACGGTCGTGTGACGCGGTGGACGTGCTGGAACGAGCGTTCCGGATCGGAGCAGTCGGATGTCAGGGCCGAGTGCTCACCGGGTCATCGGCGTCCCGGCAGCCGCAGGTCCCGCCAGGTGAAGCCGCCCCGGGGCGGGAGCGCCGCCCGGATGTGCTCGTCGTCGAAACGGGCCGTCGGCGCGAGGTCCGCGGGGAGCTCCCCGGCCGGCTGCGTCGCCTCGGTGACCCCCTCGGCGAGCATCCGCACCTGCGCCTTCGCGACGAGCGGCACGCGCATGGTCCACTCGGTCACCTGTCCGAGCAGCCGGTGCGCCCACACCGGCGCCGGGAACACCCGCACCGGGCGACCCACGACCCGTGCGACCCGGCGCACGGCCTCGCTGAGCAGCAGCGCCTCGCCCCCCGCGGACCGCCACCGTCCGGCGGGACAGCCGTCCCTCGAGCGCGCCGACGAGCACGTCCACGAGCTCGGCGACGGGGATGGGGCTGATCGTCTTCTCGCGGAACCCCACGGAGGCGAACAGCGGCACGGTCTGCACGGTGTGGCTGAGGTGGTCGACGAGGTGGTCCCCGTGCCCGTAGATCATCCCGGCCTTGAGCACCGTGTAGTCGAGCCCGGACGACCGGACCATCTCCTCCGCCGCCCACTTCGTCTCGTGGTACGGGGAACCCGTGCCCGGACGGGCCCGCAGGAAGCTCAGGAGCACGACGCGCTGCACCCCGGCGCGGTGGGCTGCTTCGAGCACGGCGGCGGTGCCGCGGACGTGCACGCGTTCGAAGGACTGGTCGCCGATCTCGCGGTTGATGCCGGCGCAGTGGGCGACCGCGTCGACCCCGGCGAAGGCGTCGGTGAGGGCGTCGACGTCGTCGATCTCGACGCCGGTCCGACGGGAGACCACCACCACGTCGTCGGCTGGGTACCGCTCCGCGAGGTGTCGTCCCACGAAGCCGGTGCCGCCGGTGATCGCTACGCGCATGACTGTTCCTCCGCCCGGGACGCCGTGCCCCCTGCGGCCCACTCTAGGGAGTCCGGACGCGACCCGGCCGGCGGGTGGCGGGAGGGCTCGTCAGTCTTCTCGGACGAGTTCTCCTGGGACGGGCAGACCGAGCAGGGTGACGAGTTCCTCGAGGGTCTCCTCGACGAAGTCGTCAGTCGGCTCCTCGACGACGGCCTCCGCCAGGAGCGGCCGGATCGCGTCCGCTGACACCGATTCACCAGTCGCTGCTGCGGCCCACCTCGCCAGTCCTTCGGCTTGGACGTCCAGGTCGACGTCGTCGCTCTCGTCAGGGTCGTCGAAGTAGTCGCGCGGTTGGAACCCGAGGTAGACCAACCCTCCGGTGGCCGGTCCGGGCCCGTACACCACGGTGCACACGTCGCTGTCGTGGACGGTCGCGGAGAGGAAGGGCTCGGGCTGGGTGCTCCCGTCGATGGCTTCCTCCTCCTCGTCGACGACCCATCGCTGTTCGGCGTAGGTGAACGTGGCGAACATGCCCATGACGGGACCGTCCTTCGAATCATCGGGGTGACGCCGACACCGGGAGGGGGCGTGCGTGCAGTGTAGGGCGCGCACGGAGCGGGGCATGCGTGTCGCTGCCCGCAGCCGGCCTGTGCGTGTGGCGATCGAGACAGCGCCGGAGTGGTCTCCGGATCGCGCTCGCAGCGGACGCCGTCGACAGCTCAGGGCAGCATCGGCCCCCAGGTGATGTCGCCGTGACAGAAGACCGCAGTTGCTCCGTCACCCGCCCACACGTCGATCCAGGTGGGAGCCGTCGGGCGGGACTGCACGGTCGGGAGCGTGGTCTTCGCGATCGCCGTGGCCCCGGCAGGCTCGGTCCAGAGGGGCTTGCACGGCCCGCCGCCCCCGCAGCCGCATGCCTCGTACACAACCTCGGCACCGGCGCGCACCAGCGCAGCCGCGGTCTCCTCGCTGACGTCCGTCTCACGGCGGGTCAGCCGGACACCCGCAGGCGTGAACAGCTCGCCTGCGAGGTTGAAGGTGCCGGGACGCACCGCGAAGCGGCCGGAGGTGACCCGGGCTCCCGCGGTCGGGCCTCCGACAGCGTCCGCAGGCCGTCGAGCGCGCTTCGTCATGAATGAACTCTCGCACCACCAGCCGCCCGGGCGGTGCCATGATCGGCGGGTGATCGTTCTGGGACCTCCGGCGGTGCGCTTCGGTTCGGCTGCCATCGGAGCCGCCGTCGTCCTCTGCGCGAGCAAGGCCGCCGTCGATGCGGCGGACAGCGATCAACCCCTGTTCCTGCCGGCCGTGATCCTGCTCGTCTGTGTCAGCATCGGATGTTGGCTCACCGGCCGGGCGTTGCGGCTCGGTGTGGTGGCCCTCGACGACCACTTCCTGGTTCGCGGCCTGCTCTGGTCCCGCCGGATACCGTGCTCCGCGATCCGTTCGATGCCCGATGCGGACGACGTCACATCGTTGCCGTTCATCGGTTGGTACGCCCGAGGTCGTCCCCGGATCTCACCCCTCACGGCCTTCTGGGTCTCTCCGGGCATCCTGGCAACCCCGGCACGACGTTCAGCGGTCGCTTCCCTTCGCCAGCTCGAGCAGTACCGGATCGACCGGCAACGGCGCTCGGGCTGAGCTCCGTTCGGAGCACCATCGTCACTGCTCCTCGGTGGCATGATGCCGTCATGCCGACCGTGAGCGCGATCCTCGTCATCGACCTGCAGCGAGGCGTCGTGCGGGACTGCTTCGATGCCGACGGCGTGCTCGCACGGACGTCCCGACTCGTCGATCGTGCGCGAGCGAGCGGAGTACCGGTGGTGTGGGTACAGGATCACGGCGATTTCGCCGAGGGTTCTCCGGACTGGGAACTCGCAGCACCACTTGAACGCCGACCGGAGGAGCCGCTCGTGCAGAAGGAGTACCGGGATGCGTTCGCGGACACCGACCTCTTCGAGGTCCTGGAGCGCTCGGGCGTGCAGCACCTGGTCGTCGCCGGTGCGCAGAGCGACCACTGCATCCGGACGACGACCCAGGCAGCAGCGGTGCACGGCTTCGACGTGACGTTGGTGTCCGACGCACACACGACGACGGACGCGGAGCACGGCGGTGTCCACATCAGTGCGGAGCAGATCGTCGCGCACACGAACATGTACTTCGGCGGCCTCAGGTACCCCGGCCGGCACTTCGCCGCCGAGCGGCACGACCGGATCGACTTCGCACCCGTACGCTGACCGACGGGTCGCCGGGAGGGCGAGCCGTCGGACCTCGACAGACGTGAGGCGAGGTGGTCGGGACCCGTAGTTCTGAGGCGCGCTGCGCCGTCCAGCAGTCAACGTGAGCCTGCAGGCCGACCGCTTCCGCTTGGCGGTCGTCCGGTGAGGGATCGGCTAGCGGGACGTCTTGACGGCGAGTTGAGCAACCTCGACGACTGCGTCGGAAGGCATGTCCGGATAGTAGTTCTCGCGCAGCTGCTGCGCGAAGAGCTGCATGTCGGTTTCCGACGGCTGGTGAGCTTGTTCGGCAGTGAGGGCGTCGAGCCGGTACCGGCGCACGGCGATCACGGTGCCGGGGATCGGTCTTGCCGTCGGGTGCTCGTCGAAGACGAACACGGCTGCTCCCACCGGTACGTCCTCGTTCCACCGAACTGTGGTGACCTTCTCGCCGGACATGACCGCTTTGTGGTGCTTGCGATGGAAGTGGATCGTGTTGGGCGCTGCACTGACCATGCACCCACTCTGCCGCAGTGGCACAGGGCGGCGATCGAGGCTGATCCCGGCGCAACATCGACCGGCAGGGGATGGTCTGCCTAGAGGCCCGCGGAGTCCCGTGCTCCCCAGAGGCTGACGATCATCTCCTGCCTGGTTCAGGCGCACGTGGTCCTCGTGGCAGGGTGCCAGCGGAAGAGCTCGACGAGACGCGACAGGCCCGGCGTGCGAGACAGCACGACGAAGATGGGGTAGCCGACGGCCCCGCCGAGGGTGTTCCAGAGGAAGTCGTTGACGTCCGCGACGTGGCCTCCTCCGAAGAGCCCGTCCGTGACGATCTGCAGGAGCTCGATCGCGAGACTGACCGCCGCGGCGGTGAGGACCACCTTCGCCCAGGACGGTCGGCGCATCAGGAGCGGGATCAGGATGCCCAACGGGGCGAACACGATCACGTTGGTGACCGCGTCCATGACCTCGTAGTCGGAGAACGGGATCAGGGCCAGCTTCGGCGTCCACGGCTGCAGCTGCGGAGGCCGGTCGAGGAAGATCGGGAGGACCGTGTTCGCGAAGATGCCGGCGACGTAGACCGCGAGTGCGGCCGCCACAGCGCCTCGGGGCCAGGTGAAGCGCCGGCTCGGCAGCAAGACCAGCAGTTGGATGAGGAAGGCGACGACGCCGACCACGAGGGCAACGGGTAGGGCGGGTACCTCTCCGAAGGGATCGTCAGACACTCGAGCGATCCTGCCCGGATTGTTCGCTCAGCGGGTCCCTCCAGAGGTTGATCCGGAAGCCGATCGCTGCGAACCGATCACAGGGAGGGCGCAGTCTCCGCGCTGACCGGACGCGTCGGGCGCCCACGGACCATCGACGAGCGGACACGTCTCGGCTCGAGCCATGGGACTCCGCCAGCGACAATGCGGTGTGATCTCTGAATTGGCCCTCCCCGCCACCATCAGCTCCGGCGACCGCGAGCTGCTGCTCCGACGGGCCACAGCCGCGGACCTGCACCCGATCATCCGGCTCCTGTCGGACGATCCGATCAGCGCCGGGCGTGGCGACGTCGGGAGCCCTGCGGACGAGGTGGCCTACGCGGAAGCGCTGCAGCGCATCATCGGCGACTCGAACAACGATGTGCTCGTCGTGGAGGACGAGCTCGCAGCCGTCATCGGCACGCTGCAGCTGACGGTCATCCCCGGGATGGCACGACGAGGCAGTGCCCGGCTGCTGGTCGAGGCAGTCCGCGTCGCCGGCACACAGCGGTCCTCGGGCGTCGGAACGACCCTGATGCGATGGGTCGTCGAGCAGGCCGCGATCGAACTCGAGACCCCGCTGGTGCAGCTGACCTCCGACGCTGCGCGTACCGACGCGCACCGCTTCTACCGACGTCTCGGTTTCATCGACTCCCACGTCGGCTTCAAGTTCGCCGTGTCGTTGCCCGACGCGCCTGCCCGGTAGGCGATCGTTCACCAGGAACGCAAGGTATCGGAACGGCTCGCGGTACCGGCGCGGTCCGCTGCACGGTTCGACCATCGCGGCGCTGAGACGGCTTCGCGAGCGCAGTCGAGACCGCAGCAACGATCGGCACGGCAGCGCGCCGGACGCTGCGTCACGCGTTGAGCGCGATCTGGGTCGCGCGGCTGACCACATCGGCCGGGTCCGCTGCGCCGGTGACGAAGACGGTGATGACCGTGGACCAGTGGACTCCGCTGAGCACCGCTACCGCTCCTGCGGTGGTTCCGCTCACGAGCACCGTCCCCGCGGTGGTCCATCCATCCGGCACCGATGCGCGGAAGGACTCGGCAGTCCCACGGCTGGCTGCTGAGAGGAGCGCTTCCCGGTACGAACTGTTCGACCGCTCATCGAGGACATCACCGAGGAGCGCAGCGTCGATGTCGGTGCAGGCCTGCCGGGCGGTCGTCGTGCTCGTCGTCGTGACGCGATCGTCCAACGCGGTGAGGCCAGCCGCAACACCGCTCTGACCACCGAGTCGGTGGACCTGGGCGTCGACGCCGGCGCGATCCTGCGCGATCGGCAGCTTCGTCGCACCCGGGTCGTCGTTCCGGGCAGCGACCACGGGAAGGATCACTGCGAGGAGAGCGTCCGCCGGCATCTCCTCCGCTCCCCTGTAGGTCGAGACGGCACCGGTCGTGCCACGCATCACGCAGGTGCTGATCGTTGCCCGCTCGGCCTGCTCCAACGCAGCCAACGCCCGCTCCGTGGACGACATCGGGCGTGCCGTCGACGACGGCGCTGTCAGGACCGGTACCTCGTCAGCTGACGCTGCTGCACCCGGTTCCGCCTTCGAGCTCGGTGCGACCGTGACGGTGGTCGACGCTTGCGCGCAACCGCTCAAGACCAGGCCCGACACCGCGACGGCGAGCATTCGACTGATCCCGCGACCCAGGGAGCCACGCGTGCAGACAGCCATCTGCGTCACCGTACCGTTGTTCCGTGCTCCGCCCGTTCCGCCGCCCCACCGCCCGTTCGATCACCTCCTCGGCGGTGTTGGTCACCGTGAGCGTGTCCCTCGCCGGGTGTTCCGCGTTCCCGGAACCGGCCGCACCGCACGAGACCGCGACCGCCTCTCGGGCTCCGGAGGCGATCACGCCCGCAGAGTTCTCCGACCGTCTGTCCGCCTACGAGCGGGAGCACGACCTCGACGTACGGGTCGATGCCATCGACACCGGTGACGGCCACCACCTGGGCTTCAGGGCGACCGAAGCCGTTCCGCTCGACTTGCACGCCTTCACCGCGGGCGTGCTCGTCCTCGCCGACGCCTCCGATGACCAACTCGCAGCACCTCCTGCCTCTTCACGAACCACGGCCGAGCCGGGAGGCTCCGCGACGCTCCTGGATGCCGTCAGCGCTGCCGTGCAGACCAGCGCGCCGGAAGCGCAGCAGACGCTCGTGACCTGGCTCGGCGGCGACGATGCCCTCCGGCAACGCGCTGACGTGCTCCTCGGTCAGCATCCTGCCGGGCCGTCAGCGCGGCACTTCGCGACCCTGCTCGACGACGCGGTGTACGGCGAGACGCTTGCCCCGGATCGTCGCGGCACGTTGCGGAACATCCTGCTCAACGGTGCGGGATCCCCTGCGACCGCGGCCGGCACCGACGCACCGTGGGAAGTGGCCGGGGTCAGCGACAGGAGCCGAGCCGGCAGCCTCGTCGAGGTCAGCACGCTCGAGGTGCCCTACCGTGCGTCGGGGGACGCGGCCCCCGTCGTGCTCGCGCTCGTCATCACCGGCGCTGCCGACCCCGAGGCTGCGGACCGGGCGGCCCAGGAAGTGTCGAGCCTCGTCACCCACACCCTGCCCCCGACCCGCTGACCCATCCGACTGCCTTCGTCCGGTCACCACCGACGTGAGCAGAGGACCGGTTCCAGGGGTTGCCGTACCCAGGCAACCTTCCCGAGGCGCACGCTGCTCGGGCCCGAACCGTCTCCTTCGGGGAACCGCATCGCGAACTCGTCGTCCGGTCAGAGCGCGTGCGTCCCGAGCAGCGCTCCGGCCACGTACGTCGCCGCCAGCGCGAGCGCCCCACCGACGACGACACGCAGCGCCGCACGACCCCGACGGGCGCCGCCGAGCACCGCACCCGTGGTCCCGGTCAGCGCGAGCGCCACGAGCGAGGCCGTCACCGTGACGGCGATGCTCGCGGACTCCGGCGCGAGCAGCATCGCGAGGAACGGCAGGAGCGCACCGACGGAGAACGTCGCAGCCGACACCCACGCGGCCCGCCAGGGGCTGACGACCTCGTCCTCGGCATCCCGGAGTGCGGCCTCGGCTCGACGGCGTCGGACCTCGGGTCGCGCGAGCTCGCGGGCGACGGCGTCCGCCACCGAGTCCTCGACCCCGAGCGACCGGTAGTGCGCCGCGAGTGCCGGGGCGTCCTCCGCGTCGGCCTCGAGCTTCGCCTGCTCCGCGGCCTGCCCGGTGCGCTGGGCATCCCGGGCGCCGCTCACCGAGATGTACTCGCCGAGGGCCATCGAGATCGCCCCGCCGACGAGCGCCGCGGTACCCGCAGCGACGACGGGCCCCGTGCCCGCACCGGCTCCGGCGACCCCGACGAGCACGGCGGCGACGGACACGATGCCGTCGTTCGCGCCGAGCAGTCCGGCGCGGAGCCAGTTGAGCCGTGCGGCGCTGGTGGCGTCGTCGTGCTCGGAGGTGGGGAGCGAGAGGTCCGATGCGGTCGACATGACGGCCATCGAACCACTGCAGAGCGAATCGCGCCAGCAAGGTGAGGCAAGCCTGATCAGGGCTTTCATGGTGAGGTGAGCCTCACCTCACCGGGCGACGTCCGCCTGCCAGACACGGGTCGGGCGACCGTTGAGCGCGTGCGGGAACGGCTCGCCGACCGGCCGGAACCCAGCGCTCGTGTAGAGCGCGAGGGCCGGCGCGTTGTCGTCCAGCGCGTGCAGCTCGCACCGGTCGTGCCCGGCGGCCGCTGCGGCGTCCACCGCGGCGGCGAGCAGTCGGCGTCCGAGGCCGTGGCCCTGCGCCGACGGCGCGACCGCGAGCAGGCTGAGGTACGCGGCATCGCTCGGCGTCCCACCGGACCCGGGGGCGGTGACCAGGGCGAACCCGAGCGGGTCCCCGCCGTCGTCGGCGACCACCAGGGCGACCCGCTCCGCAGCGAACTTCTCGTGTGCACGGGCACGGACGGCGTCCGACGCCGGCACGCCGTCGCGGTCCGCCACGGCGGCGACCCAGAGCGCGACGCAGGCATCCGCGGTCGACTCGTCGTCCGCGGTGCGCACGACGAAGGACGACCCGATCACCGGACCACCCTACGTCGCACCCGCCGGGGTCGGTCAGACGGTCGCCCGTGCGCCGACGCGGTACTGCGCGCCGCGGTGCTCGTCGGGCAGCCGGTCGCCGCGGCCGTGCAACTTGTGGCGCAGGGATCCCTCGACGTACTCCTCGGGGTAGGCCCCACGGGCGCGGAGCTCGGGCACGACGAACTCGATGACGTCCTCCCACGTGCCAGGGGTCACCGCGTAGGCGAGGTTGAACCCGTCGACGTCGGTCTGCTCCTGGATGTCGATCAGCTGCTGGGCGATCGTCGCGCCGGACCCGACCGCCACCGGTCCGAGGCCGCCGATCGCGGTGTGCTCGGCGATGTCCCGGACCGTCCAGTTCGAACCGTCCTCCCCCGTCGCCGCGGACAGGTTCGCCGCCGCCGACTGGATCGCGTTCGACTCGATGTTGCCGAGCGGCTCGTCCAGGTCGTACTGCGACAGGTCCACCCCCATCCAGCCGGAGTTCAGCACGAGCGCACCCTCGGCCGACGCGTACGACCGGTACTCGCGGTACTTGGCCTGGGCTGCCTCGTCGGTCTCGTCGGTGATGACGGTGAGCAGCGTGTAGACGCGGGCGGCGTAGCGGTCGCGACCAGCAGCCTCCAGGGCGCCACGGATCTTGCCGACGGTCGCGGCGAGCTGCGGGACCGTCGGTGCGCCGACGAAGACCGCCTCGGCGTTCTCGGCGGCGAAGCGGATGCCGCGGGGCGAGGCGCCCGCCTGGTAGACGACCGGGCTGCGCTGCACCGAGGGCTCGGACAGGTGGATACCGGGGACGTCGAAGTGCGTGCCGTGGTGCTCGATCGGGTGCACCTTGGCCGGGTCGGTGAAGACGCCGGTCTCGCGGTCCTCGACGACCGCGTCGTCCTCCCACGAGCCCTCCCACAGCTTGTAGAGCACCTCGAGGTACTCGTCCGCCACGTCGTAGCGGTCGTCGTGCGAGAGCTGGTCGGTGTGCCCCATGTTGCGCGCGGCACTCGGCAGGTACCCGGTGACGACGTTCCAGCCGATGCGGCCCTTCGTCAGGTGGTCGAGCGTCGAGATGCGCCGAGCGAACGGGTACGGGTGCTCGTAGGCGGTGCCGGCGGTGATGCCGAACCCGAGGTGCTCGGTCACGGCGGCCATCGCGGACACGAGCAGGATGGGGTCGTTCACCGGCACCTGCGACCCGGTGCGGAGCGCCGCCTCGTTCGTCCCGCCGTACACGTCGTACGTGCCGAGGACGTCGGCGATGAAGATGCCGTCGAAGCGCCCGCGCTCGAGCAGCTGCGCCAGGTCCGTCCAGTACGACAGGTCCTTGTAGTGCCGCGAATGGTCGCGAGGGTGGCGCCACAGCCCGGAGGACTGGTGCGCGACGCAGTTCATGTCGAACGCGTTGAAGCGGATCTGCCGGGTCTCGTTCGTCGAGGTCACGCGGCGAAGCTACGTCCAGCAGCCGGACACGTCACGTGAGGTGACGCCGTGTGACGCCGCCGCGGAGGCCGACGGCAGGTTCGTGAGGTGACCTCGCGTGGCAGCATGGCGACGTGCCCGTCGTCGAGTCCCGCTGCGTCGTCCCGGTCCCCGTCGAGGTCGCCTTCGCCGTGTCGCAGGTGCAGGGACCGGTCCGGAAGCGCTGGGACCCCTTCATCCGCCGGCAGCACCTCATCGGCGCCGACGCGCCGGCGAAGGGCGTCCGGACCTTCACGGTGCAGCGGACGGGCCTGCGGATGGAGAGCGAGTACGTCTCGTACAACCCGCCGTCGAACGTCGGCATGAAGATGACGAAGGGCTCGTGGTTCTTCGAGAAGATGGGCGGCGGATGGCGCTTCACACCCGTGGAGGGCGACGCCGGCAGGACGCTCGCCGTCTGGCGCTACAACTTCACGTGCCGACCCGCCTGGCTCGCGCCGTTGGCCGAGCGCATCGGCGTGCTCGTCCTGCAGCGCGACATCGACCGGCGCATCGCGGGCTTCGCGCGCGGGTGCACCGATCCGGTCGTGCTCGCCCATGTCGGTGCTGCGCCGCCGGCCTGACCGCGACCGCTCAGACCGCAGTGGCCTCGCGTGCTGCTGCCTCGGCGGCGACCCACGCGAGCATCCCGCACTTCACGCGCATGACGAACTTCGAGACGCCGTGGAACGCCACGAGGTCCTCGAGGACGTCCTCGTCCGGCTCCCCCGCGCCGCGCGAGCGCATCATGTCCCGGAACGCCGACGTGAGCTCGAGCAGCTCCGGGACGGTCCGGCCGACGGCCATGTCGGTGAGCACCGACGCGGACGCCATCGAGATCGAGCACCCGTCGCCCTGCCAGCCGATCGCAGCGATGCGGTCCGTGCCGGGCTCGAGGCGGACGCTGACGGTGATCTCGTCGCCGCAGGTCGGGTTCCGCTCGAAGTGGGACGCATCGGCGTCGTCGAGCACGAGGTCCCCGTGCCGGGCCTTCGCGTGGTCGAGGATGACCTGCTGGTAGAGCGAGTCGAGGCCGTTCACGAGGCCGCTCCGAAGTACCCGCGGACCTCGCCCACGGCGGTCAGGAAGCGGTCGACGTCCTGCTCGGTCGTGTACACGTAGGTGCTCGCGCGGCTCGTGGCGGCCAGCCCGAGCCGACGGTGCAGCGGCTGCGCGCAGTGGTGCCCGGACCGGACGGCGATGCCCTGCGCGTCGAGGTACTGCGAGACGTCGTGGGCGTGCACCCCGTCGACGTCGAAGGACACGAGTCCGGAGCGCGGCACCCCGGCGGGCGGGCCGACGACCCGGATGCCCGGCACCGCCGCCAGACCGTCGAGCATGCGCTGCGCGAGGTGCTCCTCGTGGGCGCGGACGCGTTCCATGCCGATGCCCTGCAGGTAGCGGACCGCCTCGGCGAGTGCGACCGCCTGGGACACCGGCTGCGTGCCGGCCTCGAAGCGCTCGGGCGCCGGCATGTACTCCGACGCCTCCATCGTCACGGTGGTGATCATCGACCCACCGGTGCGGAACGGCGGCAGGGCGTCGAGGAGCTCGCCCCGACCCCACAGGACGCCGATGCCGTTCGGCCCGAGCATCTTGTGCCCGGAGAACGCGGCGAAGTCGACGCCGAGCTGCTGCACGTCGAGGGGTCGGTGCGGCGCGGACTGGCACGCGTCGAGGACGACGAGGGCGCCGTGCGCGCGGGCGGCTGCGACCACGGCGGCGACGGGCGCGACCATGCCGGTGACGTTCGAGACGTGCGCGAACGCGACCACCTTCGTGTGCTCGGTGATGCGCGCGACGGCGTCCTCGGCGGTCCAGGTGCCGTCGTCGGCGACCGGCACCCAGCGGAGCGTCGCACCGGTGAGCGCGGCGAGCTCCTGCCACGGCACGAGGTTCGCGTGGTGCTCGGCCTCGGTCACCAGGACCTCGTCACCGGGACCGATGCGGAAGCGCTCGGCCGCCGCTCCCCCGCGCCCCCGGCTGGCGTTGGCGATGCCGTACGCGACGAGGTTCAGCGCGTCGGTGGCGTTCGCCGTCCAGACGACCTCGGACGGCGAGGCCGCGCCGACGAACCCGGCGACCGTGGCGCGGGCGTCCTCGTAGGCGTCGGTGCTCAGCGCCGCGAGCGTGTGCGCGCCGCGGTGCACGGCTGCGTTGTCGTGCTCGAGGAACCGCCGCTCGGCGTCGAGCACCCGGCGCGGCCGCTCGGCCGTCGCGCCGGAGTCGAGGTACGCGAGCGGGTGCCCGTTCACCTCCTGCTGGAGGATCGGGAAGTCCCGCTTGATCGCGGCGACCTCGGAGTCGGTCAGCGGCTGGTTCGGGGCGAGCACGGTCACGCGGTCAATCGTGGTCCGTCCCGCCCCGCGCGTCCAATCGCCTGCAGCGGACAAACCGACGCAGCCCGTCGGGCCGGCGGACCGAGCCCGGGCGGACCAGCCGCTACTCGTTGCCGATCCGCTTGTCGGCCGCGTCGCGGGCGTTGTCGATCTTGTCGTCGTACTTGCCGCCGGTGGCCTTCTTCACCGCGTCGGCGACACCACCGAGGACCTTGTCGCTGACGCCCTCGGCCTTCTCGCTCTTCAGGGCGTCCTGGACCTTGCCGTCCTTCAGGAACTCCTGCGCCTTCTTCGTGATGTCGTCGAACCCTGCCATGGACGGCTCCTCACCTCGCGCGGGGCCCGTCGCCCCGACCTGCCGCCGATGGTAGGCGCGCGCTGGACGGGTGTCCGGGGCGCGTCAGACCATCTGCGCGCTGCGTCGCCGGGCGAGCACGTAGGAGACCGCGACCGAGCCCGTGACCGCCAGGAGCGACGGGATGAGGATGTCGGTGCCCTCCTGCGTGAACTCGACGACGAGCACGAGCGCGGTGAACGGTGCTCGCATCGTGGTCGCGAGGAAGGCCGCGGCACCGACGAACGCGAAGGCCGCCAGGCTCGACCCGTCGGCCGGCCAGAGCAACACCCAGAGGCCACCGAGGGCTCCCCCGAACGCGGATCCGATGGCGATCGACGGCGTCAGCGTGCCGCCGACCGCACCCGCCCCGATCGTCGCCGAGGTGGTGATGGTCCGGATGATGCCGAGGAGCAGCAGGAACACGATCGGTGAGAGCCCCGCGATCTCCGGTGACGAAGTGGTCGCGTTCATCGCGACGAGCCCGAGGGCGCGGCCGTTGCCGAGGATCTGCGGGAACGGCACCGCGATGAGCCCGACCATGGCGAACACGACGGGCAGCACGACGAGCAGGTGCCACCCCTTCGGCGCCATGCCCTGCAGCCGGTTCGTGAGCTTCACGAACCCGACCCCGGCGAACCCGAGCAGCGGCCCGACGATGATCGCCCACACCAGCAGCGACGGTGACAGGTGCATCGCGGGCACGTGGTAGAGCACCTCGTCGGGGATCACGAGCCGCGCCGTGAACGCGGCGATCGCGCTCGTCGCGAAGGCGGGCAACGCCGTGGCGAACGTCAGCTCGCCGAGCAGCACCTCGACCGCGAAGAGCGCACCGCCGAGCGGCACGTCGTACACCGCCGCCAGACCCGCGGCGGCACCGCAGGCGACGAGGATCCGCGTCTCGCGCCCGGTCAGCCCGGCACGCGCGGTGACGAGCTGCGACAGCCACGCGCCGATCTCGCGGGGCGCCACCTCCTTCCCGATCGACGCCCCCAGGCCGACCGCGAGGATCTGCACCGCGGCGTTCGCGACCGTGGCGACGGCGGGCATCCGCTTGCCGTCGACGGCTCCCGTCACCGAGACGACGGGCTTCGCCCACCGCCGGAGCGCCCACCAGGCCACACCCGTCAGGACACCGGCCGCGGCGAGCGCGAGGAAGCGGTTGAGCCCGGAGGGCGCGTCCGCGGCCTCGAGGTGCCCACCGAACGGGTACCCGAAGGCGACGAACTGGATCGCCTGCAGGGCGAGCCACACGGAGATGCCCGCCGCACCGCCGGCGATGCCGACGAGCGCGGTGATGACGGCGAGCTTGAGGGCCCAGACCGGCGTGGTCGTGCGTGTCGCGGTTCCGGTCTGCGGCATGACCGGAAGCCTAGCGGCGATCGGGACCGGCCCACGGACCGCCGACCGCGCCTGTGGACGGACGGGAGGCCCCGTGGCGGGGCCGCCACGGGCCTCCCGTCCGTCTGCTGGTCCCGTCGCGGTCAGACGGCCGTCACGCGGAAGGGGACCACCCGGTCCGACGGGAGGAGCGGCGGCTGCAGGCCGACCTGCTCGAGCACGCGACCGCTGAAGACGCGGTCACCGGACCACCACTCGGGGGCGCGCACGTCGTGGTCGTCGCCGACCAGGACGGGGTCCACGCGGTAGCGCGTGTCCGGGTCGAGGTCGCGGAGGACGACGCGGCCGACGCCGGACACCTCGGACCGACCGGTGCTCGCGACGAAGAAGACGGCGTCACGGCGGTCCTCGGCGACGACCCCGTACACCAGGCGCGTCGGGTCGACCTCGTCGACGCGGACGAGCAGCCCCGTGTGCAGCAGTGCGCGCCACTCCTTGTGCAGTGCGATCCACGACGCCAGCGTGCGTTCCTCGTCCTCGGTGGCTTGCGCGAGGTCCCACTCGATGCCGAAGTGCCCGATCAGGGCAGTGCCGGCGCGGAAGGACACGTCGTGGAAGCGTCCCGTCGTGTGGTTCACGCCGCTCGCGACGTGGGCGCCGAGGAGCTCCGGCGGCAGGAGCTGCTGCGTCCACCGGTGCATCTGCTGGCGCTCGGAGGGGTCGATGTCGTCCGACACCCAGACGCGGTCGGTGTGCTCGAGCACCGCGAGGTCGACGCGGGCGCCGCCGGACGAGCACGACTCGATCTCGAGCTGCGGGAAGCGCTCCTTGAGCGTCGCCATCAGCCGGTACGTCGCCAGGGTCTGCTCGTGCACGGCGGCCCCGCCGCCCGGGAAGCCGGCCTCGACGAGGTCGCGGTTGTGGTCCCACTTGACGTAGTCGACGCCGTACTCGCCGATGATCGCCGTCATCCGCTCGAGCACGTACGCGTACGCCTCGGGGATCGCGAGGTTGAGCACCTGCTGGTCGCGGGAGCGCACCGGCAGCCGCCCGTCGGCCTGCATGATCCACTCCGGGTGCGCGCGGGCGAGGTCGCTGTCCTCGTTCACCATCTCGGGCTCGAACCAGAGGCCGAACTCCATGCCGAGCGCCCGGACGCGGTCGACGATCGGACCGAGGCCGTCCGGCCAGACGTCCTCGTCGACGTACCAGTCGCCGAGGCCCGCGTGGTCGTCGCGGCGGCCGCGGAACCAGCCGTCGTCGAGGACGTACCGCTCGACGCCGAGGCGGGCGGCGCGCTCGGCCAGGTCGGTGAGCCGGGCGAGGTCGTGGTCGAAGTAGACCGCCTCCCAGACGTTGATCGTGACCGGCCGGGGGCTCGTCGGGTGCTGCGGGCGGCTGCGGAGCCAGCGGTGGAACCGTCGCGCCTGGTCGTCGAGGCCCTCCCCCCACGCGCCGTACAGCCAGGGGCCCTCGTACGTCTCACCGGTCTCGAGCCGGACCTCGCCGGGCAGCAGGAGCTCGCCGCCGCCGACGACCTGGCGCCCGGTGGCCAGGCGCTCGGCGAAGTGGCGGTGGTTCCCGCTCCACGCCGTGTGCACGCCCCACACCTCGCCGTGCGCGAAGCCGAAGCCGGGTTCCCCCACGCTGAGGACGGTCGCGGCGTCCGCGCCGGTCCGACCCTTGCGGCTGTCACGCTCGTGCGTGCCGACGACGAGTTCGCGGCGCTGCGGGGTGCGTTCCTTGCCCCAGCGGCCGGCGAAGTCGAGGACCTCGCGGGCGCGGGACGGCACGGGGAGCGCGACGGTCAGGTCGTCGACCGTGTACGTGCCGGCGGCGGTGTTCGTCACGGCGGCTCGGGTGCGGACCAGGCCGGACACGAGCACCTCGAAGGTGATCCGGACGGCGAGCCCCGCGGTCGTGTCCTCGGCCTCGGCCGTCAGGCGCGTGTCGTCGACGTGCAGCGCCGTGACCGTGAACGCCGGCGACCAGTCGCGGCCGTCGCGGTGACCGGAGAGCCCGGGACGGCCGGTCCAGCCGCGGTGGGGCTCCGGCAGCAGGGCGAGGCGGACGGGCACGTCGGCCTCGTTGTTCGCGACCGGGGCGACGTCGGCGTCGGCGAGCGCGACGAGCTCGTCGTGGGCCAGCGTGCCGAGGGCGGCGCCCCAGTGGACGATCGCGGGCAGTGCGCCGTCGCGGCAGTCCAGGACGACGGACACCCCACCGGCGGTCAGGTGGACGAGGTCGTTCGTGGTGGTGGGCATCGTTGCTCCGGTCGGCGTCGTCGACGCCTGCGCGTCGGGGGCACGACGAGCCTGGCCGTCGCGCCGTGTCCCGCGCAACACGACGCGCGCGGGTCGGTGGAACCGGGGCGTCGGCCGGGCCCACCCGTCAGCGGCGCGGGGCCGTCAGAACCAGCGTTTCACCTTGAAGACGACGAACAGGATCGCGGCGAAGGCGATCATCGCGACGATCGACAGCGGGTACCCCCACGTCCACGACAGCTCGGGCATGTGCGTGAAGTTCATGCCGTAGATCGCCGCGATGAGCGTCGGCGCGAACAGGATCGCCGCCCAGCCCGAGATGCGCTTGGTGTCGTCGTTCTGCTTCTGCGCCGCGAGGGTCGAGTCGACCGTCAGGGCGTTCTGCAGCAGCTGACGGAAGGTGTCGAGGCGCTCGACCGTGCGGATCACGTGGTCGAGGACGTCGCGGAACCGGCGCTGCAGTTCCACGGGCAGGTGGTACTTCTCCGCGCCGCGGTGCAGGTTCTCGATGATGCCGATGAGCGGTCGGGCGGCGCGCTGGAAGTCGACGACCTCGCCGAACAGCTCGTAGATGCGCCGCGACACCCCGGCCACGCCGGAGAACAGCTGGTCCTCGATCTGGTTGATGTCCTCCTCGAGTCCGTCGATCACCGGCGCGTAGCCGTCGACGATCGAGTCCATCAGCGCCCAGAGCTGCGCCTGCGGACCGGCGGTGACCAGGGCCGGCTTGCCGCTGAGTCGTCGGAGCGCGTGCGGGACGGCCTGTGGTCCGCGCGGGTCCGCCGGGACCACCGCCAGGAAGAAGTCCTGCCCGACGAAGGCGTGCACCTCCCCGAACTCGACCTCTTCCGGACCGTCGTGGTACACCGCCGGCTTCAGCACGGTGAAGAGCGTCGAGCCGTAGCGTTCGAGCTTCGGGCGCTGGTGTCCCTCGGCGGCGTCCTCGACCGCGAGCTCGTGCAGGCCGAGGGCGACCGCGACGTCCCCGAGCTCCTCGGCGTCCGGGCGGTGCAGCACGATGCACGCGCTCGCGCCCTGGTCGCCGATCATCCGGAAGGTGTCGTCGAGGGACGGGCAGGCGATCGGGGCGATGCGGTCGACGTAGACGGTGTTGAGCTCGACGGTCACGAGGCCACCGTACGCACCCGCTGGACGACTCGTCCCCCGGTCACCTGGACGCCCGCTGCGACCGGCAGTGCCCGTCGGGCCTACCGTGCAGGTCATCAGCATGCTGACGAACGGAGCGGACATGAAGAAGATATGGAAGCGCATCGCGGTCGCCGTGAGCGCCGTCGTGGCAGTGGTCGGCGCCTTCGTCGGCTCGGGTGCAGCCGGTGGGACCCCCATCGCCGAGGCGGCGGGCGGTGCGCTCTCGGCGTCGTCGACCGCGATCGCACCGGCCGGCCCGGCGTTCTCCATCTGGAGCGTCGTCTACGTCGGTCTCATCGCCTACACGGTGCGGCAGTTCTTCCGGACCGCCGACGACGAGCGTCACGATCGTCTGTTCGTCCCCGCGGTGCTGTCCCTGCTGCTCAACGCCGCGTGGATCCTGTCCGTGCAGTTCGGGTTCCTGTGGGCGAGCGAGCCGATCATCCTCGCGCTGCTGGGCGTCCTGATCTGGGCGTTCGCGGTGCTCCGGCGGACCCGGCCCTCGGGCACGGTCGAGGCGATCGTGACCGACGGCACGTTCGGGCTCTACCTCGGCTGGGTGTGCGTCGCGACGGCGGCGAACACCGCTGCGGTGCTGACGGCCGCCGGCTTCCGGGGCTTCGGACTCGGTCAGGACACCTGGGGCGTGGTCGTCGCCGCGGTTGCCGGGCTCGTCGGGGTGCTGCTCGCGATCTGGGGCGGCGGACGACTCGCACCGACCGCAGCGCTGTCCTGGGGTCTCGCATGGGTCGCGGTCGGGAGGCTCGACGGTCCGCTCGTGTCCGTGCCCACGGCCGTGACGGCGGTCGTCGCCGTCGCCGCAGCGGTCGTCGTCACCCTCGTGGTGCGCGCCCGGGTCGGCTGGGCCGCGCGGTCCCGCGGCGCCCGCGGCGCGGCCGGCGGCGCCGCCGCCCGCGCGGCGTAGCCCCGCCAGCGCCGCCGGTCACTTCCGCGAAAGCGACAGTCCTCCGCCGAACATCGGCGGAGGACTGTCGCCTTCGCGGAACCGTCCCGGGGCACAGCGCGGGCCGCCCGAGGCCGCGCGGCGAGACTCGGCCCCACCGACAGTTCTCGCGGCCTCCGGCGCGAGAACCGTCGCCCACGCCGAGTCTCGGTCCAGCGCGGGCGGGCGCGCGGCGGCGCGCGTCAGCGCGCGGCGGCCGCCAGGCCGTGCGCGGCGGCGACGGCCTCGTTCACGACCCGGCCGGCGTGCACGTTCACGCCCTTCGCGAGCGCCGGGTCCGCCGAGGTCGCCTGCTCCCACCCCTGATCGGCGATCGCGAGGGCGTACGGCAGCGTCGCGTTCGTCAGCGAGATCGTGCTGGTACGCGGGACCGCTCCGGGCATGTTCGCGACGCAGTAGTAGACGGCGTCGTGCACGGCGAACGTCGGGTCGTCGTGGGTCGTCGGCCGCGAGCCCTCGAAGCAGCCGCCCTGGTCGATCGCGATGTCGACGAGCACCGACCCCTGCCGCATGTCCGCGACCATGGCGTCGGTCACGAGCTTCGGCGCCGAGGCACCCGGGATGAGCACCGAGCCGATGACGAGGTCCGCGTCACGCAGCGTGTCGGCGATCGCGTGCGAGGACGACCGCAGCGTCGTGATCCGCCCGTCGAAGCGGGCGTCGAGCGCACGCAGCCGCGGCAGGCTGATGTCGAACACGGTGACCTCGGCGCCGAGCCCGAGCGCCATCGTGGCGGCGTGCTCCCCCGCCACACCGCCGCCGATGACGACGACGCGACCGCGCGGCGTCCCCGGCACGCCCCCGAGCAGCAGCCCGCGGCCGCCCTTCGTGCGCATGAGCTGGTCGGCACCGACCTGCACGGAGAGCCGCCCGGCGATCTCCGACATCGGGGAGAGCAGCGGCAGCGACCGGTCGGGCAGCTGCACCGTCTCGTAGGCGATCGCGGTCGCTCCGGAGGCGACGAGCGCGTCGGTGAGCGGGCGGTCGGCCGCCAGGTGCAGGTAGGTGAAGAGCACCTGTCCCGGACGGATCGAGCCGTACTCGGAGGCGACCGGCTCCTTCACCTTGAGGACGAGCTCCGCCTGCTCCCAGACCTCGGCGGCGGTGTCGACGACGGTGGCCCCCGCAGCCCGGTACTCGTCGTCCGAGAAGGACGATCCTGCTCCGGCGCCGGCCTGCACGAGCACGCGGTGTCCGTGCAGGGCGAGTTCACCCACACCCGCCGGTGTGGCCGCGACGCGGTACTCGTTGTTCTTGACTTCGGTGGGGACGCCGATCAGCATCACGGACTCCTTCGTGGGTGGTGCAGGACACCTCCACGATGCGCCGGAGTTCGTTCCGCGTGCATTCCGACCGAACATCTGCGCGACGGACGCCCGTTCGATTGCGCGAGATTCGGCTCACGCCGCTCCCGCGACCGCTCGGTCAGCGCGTCCGGAGCGATTCGCTCGGCAGTTCGCCGAAGCGTGCGCGGTAGGTCGCCGAGAACCGTCCGAGGTGTCCGAAGCCCCAGGCCCGGGCGATGTCCGCCACGCTGGTGTCGTCGCGGTCACCGTGGAGCAGGTCCCCCCGTGCGCCGTCGAGGCGCACGCTGCGCAGCAGGTCTCCCGGCGTCTGGTCGAGGTGTCGCCGGAGCGACTGCTGGAGTCCACGCGGGCTGAGCCCCGCGGCCGCGGCGATCTCGGCGGTCCCGATGGCGTCCCGCGCGTGGGCGTGCACGTACTCGAGCGCCAGCCGCAGTCGGGCGTGCTCCGGACCGTTGCCGGTCACCGTCGACTGCCACCGCTCGCGGTGCGGGAAGGCCTCGACCGCCGCCGTCGCGAAGGCGTCGACGATGCTGCGCCGTGCCGCCGGAGTGAGGTCGTGGTCGCTGCGCAACCAGGTGGACGAGTGCGCACGGACGACCGACTGCCACGCGTTGATGCCCTCGGCGGTCGGCCGGTGCATCGCGTCGAACGTGAGGTCGTCATCGCCCACGAGTGCTCGGACGTGGGCACGGTCGAGCTGCACGAGGTTCAACCCGATGTCGCGGTGGTGCAGTTCGTAGGCGTCGGGCAGCACCACCGGCACGCCGGCCTCGAAGTCGACGCTCCGACCGCCGAAGGTGAGGGTGCTGGAGCCGGATCGCAGCCACGCGACGATGACCTGGTCGTCGACGACGCTCTCGGTGCGCAGGTCGACCATGAACCGTGACGTCCGCAGCGACATCAGGTCGTCGCTCACCCCCGCGAAGTCCCACTGCGGGCGCTGCCGGGTCCGCCGGACCCGAGGGGCGCGGAAGTCGTAGTCGCCCGTGAAGAACGACAGCGCTTCGTCGACGTCGGTGCCGGCGATGCGTCGGAAGGAACGGCCGTCCGTCGCGGTCGCAGGTGCCGACAGGACGGCGCCGTCGGACTCCACCTGGCCGGGGTTCTCGTGGGAAGGCACCATGCACGAGAACGTACTGGGGACCACCGACAAAGAAGGTCGGCACCTGACCCAGGCACCGCGCAGGCACCGCGCGGGCTCCGCACGCACGCACTGCGGTCAGGGCTGCAGGATCGCCTGTCCGACGCTCTCGTCCAGGATGAGGTCGGTGACCAGGCCGGCCGCGAGCGCGCCCTTCAGTGACGCGGCCTTCGACCGCCCGGCCACCACGCACACCCGCCGCGGCGCCCGCTTGATCGTGTCGAGGTCCGGCGCCCCGGCCCGGGCGTTCACCCCGATGTCCTTCCAGGACCCGTCCGCGCGGTAGAACACGGTCGAGACGTCCCCGACGACGCCGGCCTCGGACAGCTCGTCACGGTCCGAGGGGTCGAGGTACCCGCCCGAGTAGACGTGCGAGGGCACCGGCGCCTGCGGCGCTCCGACGCCGAACACGACGAGGTCCATGCGTTCGTGCAGGTCGAGCACGCGACGGATCGACCGCTCGCGGAACAGGGCCTCCTTCGTCGCCGGGTCGTCGAAGAACGCCGGGACGGGGAACTGCTGCACGAACGCGCCGTACGCCTCACCGAAGCGACGGAGGATCTCCGACGCGTAGACGATGCCGGTGGTCCGGGTGTTCGCGGCGCCGTTGATCTGCACGACCGTGGACCCGTGCGTCGTCTTGGGCACGAGGTAGCGGCTCACGGCGCTGACGGTCGATCCCCACGAGATGCCGATCACCATGTTCGACTCGACGTACTGCGTCAGGATGCGCGCGGCGGACAGGGCGACGCGCTCGAGCCGGTCGACGTCGCTCGTGTGGTCCGGTACCGGGACGACGTGCGCGTGCACCCCGAACCGTGCGCGGATGTTCCGGCTGAGCGCGGCCGCCTGGTCGAGCGGCGAACGGATCTGGATGTCCACCAGCCCGGTGTCCCTGGCGTACTTCAGCAACCGGGACACCGAGGACCGCGAGGTCCCGAGCTCGTCCGCGATGGCGTCCATCGTCAGGTCCTGCAGGTAGTACAGGTGCGCGGCTCGCAGCGCCTGCTGCGTTCGCATCGGCTGCGCTGCGTCAGTCACGGAACCGAGCATGCACGGACGTGCACGGCCTCTGCAACCCCTGTCGCGCCTCCCGGCCGTCGCCCCCGCCCCCGCAGCGGCGTCGGGAGCCGCCCCGACGACGCGACCGACACGTGTGCTGCACGTTCGTGCACGCAAGTTGCCCGCCCTCTCACCCAGGAGCACCATCGAAGGCGTCCCACGGAACCGACCAAGGAAGCGACGCACCATGTCGAAGAAGACGCAGCCCCGGAAGACGGTCAGCGCGCTCACCGAGCGCCCGAACGCACAGGTCCTCATCGTCGGTGGCGGCATCAACGGCATCGCCACCTTCCGCGACCTCGCCCTGCAGGGCGTCGACGTCGTGCTCGTCGAGCGCGGCGACTACGCCGGCGGCGCCTCGGCCGCGTCGAGCCACATGATCCACGGCGGCATCCGCTACCTGGAGAACGGCGAGTTCCGCCTGGTGCGCGAGAGTGTGCAGGAGCGCAACGGCCTGATCCGCATCGCCCCGCACTACGTCAAGCCGCTGCAGACGACGATGCCGATCTTCTCGACCTTCTCCGGCATCATGAACGCCCCGCTGCGCATGCTCACCCACAAGCAGCGTTCGACCAAGGAGCGCGGCGCCGCGCTCATCAAGATCGGCATGACGATCTACGACTCCTTCTCGCGTGACGGCGGATCGGTGCCGAAGCACCGCTTCCTGACGAAGAAGGCGGCGCTCGCCGACATGCCGGCGCTCAACAAGGACCTGAAGTACACGGGCACCTACTACGACGCCTCCGTGCACGAGCCGGAGCGCCTCGCGCTCGACGTGCTGAAGGACGGCCTCGCCGCGGCGCAGGGCACCGGCAGCGCCGCGACCGCCCGTGCCGTCAACTACGTCGAGGCAGCCGGCACCCGCGACGGCGGCGTCGTGCTCCGCGACCGCGAGACCGGCGAGGACTTCGTGTTCACCGCTGACGTCGTCGTGAACGCCTCCGGCCCCTGGACCGACCTGACGAACCAGGCGTTCGGCGGCGAGACGAAGTTCATGGGCGGCACGAAGGGCTCGCACATCGTCGTCAAGAACGACGAGCTGCTCGAGGCGACCAAGGGCCGCGAGCTGTTCTTCGAGAACAACGACGGCCGCATCGTCCTCATCTACCCGCTCAAGGGCCGGGTGCTCATCGGGACGACGGACATCGACGCGGACCCGTCGAAGCCGGTGACCACGACCGAGGAGGAGATCGACTACTTCTTCGGGCTGGTGAAGCACGTCTTCCCGCAGATCGAGGTCACCCGCGACCACATCGTCTACAGCTACTCGGGCATCCGCCCGCTCCCCCGCCACGAGGACACCGCCCCCGGCTTCGTCTCCCGCGACTACCGGATCGTCGACACCCCGATCGCCGGGCTGCCCGGCACCACGGTGCTGAGCCTGGTCGGCGGCAAGTGGACGACGTTCCGCGCCCTGGCCGCGCACCTGTCGAGCGACGTCACCACGAAGCTCGGCATCGCCCGGAAGGTCGACACGACCGGCATGGCGATCGGCGGCGGCAAGGACTTCCCGACGACCGACGCGCAGCGCGCCCTGTGGATCAAGTCCCACCGCGACGGCCTCGACGAGTCCGTCGTCGAGGGGCTGCTCGAGCGCTACGGCACCCGTGCCGCCGAGGTCGTGGACGTCCTCACCGACGGCCCGGTCGAGCCGCTCGAGTCCGACCCCTCGCTCACCCGTGCCGAGGTCGCGTACTTCGCGCAGCACGAGCAGGCGGTCCACCTGGTCGACGTGGTGCTCCGTCGCACGAACCTCGCCTTCGTCGGCGGTGTCACGATCGACCTGCTCGACGAGCTGGCCGACGTGCTCGCGGACACCCTGGGCTGGAGCACCGAGGAGCGCGCGGACGAGGTCCAGCGCACCCTCGACGTCCTGCGCGAGTCGCACGGCGTGATCGTGCCGCTGCACACGACGGCGCAGCCCGCGTAGGGGTTCCGCAAGACGCAACGAAGGCGGCTCCCCGCAGTGATGCACCACTGCGGGGAGCCGCCTTCGTTGCGTTCCGCGGGTCGAGACGGACGGGAGGCGCGGGGGCCGCGGGGCCCCCCCCCCCCCCCCCGGCGGGGGGGGGGGGGGGTGGCGGGGGGGGTTGCGCGCCCCGGCCCCCCGGCGCCCGGGGGGCGGCGAGGGGGGGGGCGCCGGC
>NZ_JBEPMD010000018.1:0-61863 GCF_040545555.1 Curtobacterium oceanosedimentum | reverse complement strand
CTGGTGGGTTGAGGGGGTGTTGGTTTTTGTTGTGTTCGTTCTTTGCTCGGGGGGGGCGCTCCGGGCGGCGCGGGCGGCCCCCCCCCCCCCCGCGGGGCGCCCCCCCCCCCCCCCGGGTGGGGGGGGGCCCACGACCGCGTTGACCCTCCGCCCGAGCAGGACACAGACTGGCGCCGATGACGCAACTCACCTCCCTCGTGTACATGTCCGTCGCCGTCGACGAGATGACCGACGACCAGCTGGTCGCCATGCTCCGTGAAGCCCGCCTGCGCAACGACGCGCTCGGCGTCTCCGGACTCCTGCTCGCGAAGGGCGGCCGCTTCATGCAGGTGCTCGAGGGTCCGTCCTGGAGCGTCGAGGACCGCTTCGCCGCGATCGAGCGCGACACCCGCCACCACGACGTCAAGTCGCTCTCCCGCGAGGACATCGACACCCGCCGCTTCGACGGCTGGTCGATGGCCTTCGGCAACCCCTCGGACGTCGAGGTCCGCGACGAGCCCGGCTTCAACACCTTCCTCACCGAGCGCTCCGGTCTGCCGGCCGGCCTGGCCGGCTCGCCGGCCGACTGGCTGCTCCGCTGGTTCCGCGGACGCGACCTGCAGGACGTGCCCGAGGAGCGGATGACCCTGGCCCGTCACGCCGCCTAGCCGTCGTTCCCGACGACCCAGCGCGACCACCCTCGGACTGGAGGCACGGTGCACGCCCGCACCGTGCCTCCCGTCCGTGACACTGGTCACGTGGGGAAACGCGAGCAGGTCCTGGTGGCCGCGGCGGAGGAGTTCGACCGTGTCGGCTTCGCCGCCACGTCGATCGCCGCCGTCGCACGGCGCGCCGGCGTCGCACAGGGGACGCTGCACTTCCACTTCCCGACGAAGCTCGCACTCGCCCTCGGCGTGATCGACGAGCAGAACGCGCGGACCTTCGCCGAGGTGAGCCACGACACCACCTCGCCGACGGCCGCGCTGATCGGTGCGTCGAAGCAGATCGCGGACCTGCTCCGCACCGACCCGATCGTCCGTGCCGGCATCCGGCTGTCGCTCGAACGCGGCGAGTTCTCCGGCGCGACGTCGTCGTTCTACGAGCAGTGGATCGGCGGGATCGTCGACGTGTTCCGGTTCGCGATCGGAAGCGGGGAACTGGAGACGGACCTCACCCCGGAGGAGCTCGGCGGGTCGGTCGTGCCGTACTTCACGGGCGTGCAGCTGGTCGCCGAGGTGCGGAGCGGTCGCGCGGACCTCGACCCCGCCGTCGCGGTGATGTGGCGGATGGTCGTGCAGGCGACCGCCGCCCCGGCGCACCGGGCGCGGTTGCTCGGGGTCGTCGCGGACACGTTCGCGACGACGGACTGAACCGGGTCAGCTGCCGGGCATGCCGCCGGCGTCAGCGGCCGGAGTCAGCGGGCGGCGTCAGCGGTCGGTGAGCTCGCGGTCGCGGAACCACTTGAGCAGCCACGCGGCGCTCGTGCCGTCGAACTCGGGAGCGAAGTCCATCGTGCCGGACAGGAACGGGCTGAAGCCGTCCTCGGTCGCGACGTCGGTGTCGTCGAGCGACCGGTAGGCCATCGACCAGCCGTCGAACCGTCGGCGCTCGATGTCCTCGCGGACCAGCGACTTCACGCCGTCGTGACGGGGGTCGCGCGCGATCGCACCGAAGCGGTCGTCCACGCTCCACGCCGGGCCCTCGAGCAGCTGCATGAACCGCCCGCCCTTCGCCACGAGCAGCCCGGACACCCCGAGCGCCTCGTTCCGCAGCCGTGACTCGCGCAGGAGCTCGGCGAGTGCATCGTCGTCGAAGGGCACCGCCGAGCGGCTCATGTAGACGATGGAGACGAGCACCGGACCATCTTCGTGCATGACCGGCGCGGCGCCGACCACTGTCCGCCATCCGCTTCGCGCACCGTCGGCCCGGGTGCCTAGGATCGACCGCATGGCGACCGTCCTCCTCGTCCGGCACGGACGCACCACCGCGAACGCGACCGGCGTCCTGGCGGGTCGCACCGCCGGGGTCGCCCTCGACCGGGTCGGCCGCGAGCAGGCCGACCGCACGGCCGAGCGCATCGCGCCGATCCCCCTCGCCGCGCTCGTCACGAGCCCGCTCGAGCGCTGCCGGCAGACCGCCCGTGCCCTGCTCGCCCGCCAGCAGGGCAGCCCCGACGTGCGCGTCGAACGGGCGATCACGGAGGCCGACTACGGCGACTGGCAGGGCCGCAAGCTCACGGACCTGGCGAAGGAGCCGTTGTGGCGAACGGTCCAGGCGAACCCGAGCGCCGTGGTGTTCCCCGGTGGCGAGTCCATGCAGACCATGCAGTCCCGTGCCGTCGCCGCGATCCGCCGCATCGACGCCGAGGTCGAGGCCGAGCACGGTCCGACCGCCGTCTGGGTCGCGGTGAGCCACGGCGACATCGTGAAGTCCGTCCTCGCCGACGCCCTCGGCATGCACCTCGACCTGTTCCAGCGGATCGCCGTCGGCCCGGCGTCGGTGTCGGTCGTCCGCTACGGCGAGCACCGGCCCGAGGTCGTCGCGACGAACACCGACTCGGGCGACCTGTCGTGGCTCGCTGCGGCGCCGGCCCCCTCGGGCGACGCCGCGGTCGGCGGCGGAGCCGGGCACGACGGGACGCGCTCGTCCGACGGGGCGGGCGACGGTCGGCCGGGGACCGCTCGACCCTGAACGGACGGAGCCGCACGCTCCTACAATCGGGTCATGCCCACCATCGTGCACGGCTTCGACTGGCCGGAACGTCTCGTCGTCGGGACGGTCGGCCGCCCGGGCGAGCGCGCCTTCTACCTGCAGGCGCGCGACGGCAAGCGGGTGACCAGCGTCGCCCTCGAGAAGGAGCAGTCGGCGGTGCTCGCGGACAAGGTCGCCGAGCTCCTCGACGAGGTCGCGACGGTCGAGGACAACCGCTTCAGCGTCCCGCCGGCGGCGCCGTCCGAGCTCCGCGACGCCGCCCCGCTCGACCAGCCGGTGGAGCCCGAGTTCCGTGCGGGTGCCCTGAGCCTGGGGTTCGACCCGGCGACCGCGCAGGTGGTCATCGAGGCGTACCCGATCGAGGACGAACTCGAGATCGTCACCGAGACGAACGAGGACGGTGACGAGGTCGAGGCCGTCGTCGAGATGCCCGAGCCGGCCGAGGTCTTCCAGGTGAAGATCCCCGTCGGCAGCGCCCGGGCCTTCGTCGAACGCACGCGCGAGGTCGTCGCGGCAGGTCGACGCCCCGGCGACGCGTGAGCCCCGAGGAATGAGCCCCGCCGCATGAGCGACGCTGCACCCCGGTACGACGGCCCGCTGACGATCCGGGCGCGCATCCGCGAGGCGTCGAACGCCACCTTCCTCGCGGACCTCGACGGCGAGTCCGTCGTGTACAAGCCCGTCGGCGGCGAACGACCGCTGTGGGACTTCCCGGACGGCACCCTCGCGGGCCGCGAAGTGGCCGCACACCTGGTCTCCGAGGCCTTCGGGTGGGGGGTCGTGCCGCCCACGTGGCTCGGCGACGGCCCGTTCGGCCCCGGCATGGTCCAGCGCTGGCAGGACGTCGACCCGGAGCAGGACGCCGTCGACCTGGTGCCGACCGACGAGGCCGACGCCGAGGGCACCCCGTGGCTGCCCGTGCTCGAGGCGATCGACGAGCACGACCAGCCGGTAACGCTCGTGCACGAGGACACCGCGGCGCTCCGCCGGATGGCCGTGTTCGACGTGGTGGTGAACAACGCCGACCGCAAGGGCGGGCACGTGCTCGCCATGCCCGACGGGCACCGGTACGGCGTCGACCACGGGCTGACCTTCCACGTGGACCACAAGCTCCGCACGGTCCTGTGGGGCTGGATCGGGGAACCGCTCGACCCCGACGAGCTCGAGGGGCTCGACCGCGTGTCCGAGGCGCTCCGGGGCGACCTCGGCGTCGCGCTGGCCGAGCACCTGACCCGTGGGGAGATCGACAACCTGCGGGCCCGTTGCGCCGCCCTGCGCGCGGTCGGGATGTTCCCGCCGCCGCCCGGGAACGGCCCCGCCGTCCCCTGGCCGCTCTTCTGACGTCCCTCCCGCGGGACGCAACGTTGCCGTCTGCGCGCCGCGGCACCGCGCTGCGCAGTGACGCCGACGTTGCGTGTTGCGGAACGTTCAGCCCGTCCAGTCGTCGCCGAACAGGGACGCGCCCCCGCGTCGGGCTCCGAGGTACGACCCGACCACGGCGGCCCCGAGGTCGTCGTTCTCCGGTGCAACGACCGAGCCGTCCACCCGCCGGGCCATCGCGTCGACGAACCGCGCCAACCCGGGGTCGTCACCGAGCCGGAAGAACGTCGTCTGCGCGCCGAGCCGTCCGGCGTTCTCGAGCTCGCGGACGGTCAGCGCGATCGTCACCGGGTCGGGTGGGTAGCCGAACCAGACCTGCCCGTTCGGCTCGAGGTGCGACGTCGGCTCGCCGTCGGTCACGACCAGCAGCACGGGCTGGGCCGTCGGGTGCTTCCGGAAGTGCCGGTTCGCCAGCAGCAGGGCGTGGTGCAGGTTCGTGCCCTTGTCCCACTGCGCGTCCAGGCCGACGAGCTGGTCGACGTCCATCACCTCGGCTTCGCGACCGAAGGCGATGAGCTGCAGGTCGTCCCCGCGGAACCGGGTGCTGACGAGGGTGTGGAGCGCGAGGGCGGTGCGCTTCATCGGGACCCAGCGGTCCTCCATCGCCATCGAGAACGACGTGTCGACGAGCAGCGCGACACAGGCCTGTGTGCGGGCCTCGGTCTCCTGCACCTCGACGTCGTCGATCGTGAGGCGGACGCCCGCGCCGGTCCGTCCGTCGGCCGCTGTCCGGACCAGGGCGTTCGTGATCGACCGGGGGAGGTCCCACGGTTCGGTGTCGCCGAACGCCCACGGACGCGTCGCACCGGAGGGCTCACCGGACGCGCCGGACCGACGGAGGTCGCGGGCACCCTGGCGCCCCGACATCCGCTCGGCCACGTCCTTGAGCAGGCTCTTGCCGAGCTGCCGCATCGCCTTCGGGCTCAGGCGGAGCTGCCCGTCCGCCCCGCGCTGCAGGGCCCCGGAGTCCCGGAGGGCCTGCTCCAACCGCTGCAGGGTCCGGGCGTCGACCGTTGCCTCGTCCCCGAGCTGACGCTGCAGGGCATCGAGGTCGAGGTCGGCCAGGTCGGAACCCGGACCGGACTGCGCGAGCTGCTCGGCCAGGGCATCGAGGTCGGCGATGTCCTGGAAGACACCGGTGCCGTCGCCGAGCCCGAGGCCCTGCTCGCCGTCCATCCGCTCCGAGCCGCCCCAGTCCTCGCCGGGACGGAGCGCACGGAGGTTGTCGTCGAGCTGCCCGAGCTGGCCCATCAGGTCCGGCGAACCGAACGCCTGCTGTGCCAGGGCGTCGAGCTCGTCGCGCTGCTCCTGCGTCATCGAGTTCCGCATCCGCTGGGCGGCAGCAGCTCGTGCGGCGAGGTCGTCGAGCAGCTCCTCGACGTTCTCCGGGTCGGACGGGAAGTGCTGCCCGTGCTGCGCCATGAAGGCGTCGAACTGCTCCTGCGTGTCGGCGCCCCGCCGGTGGTCCTCGAGCAGCTGGTTGAGGTCGCGCATCATGTCGGACACGGCCGCGCGGTCGTCGTCGCTCGCGTTCTCGAGCGCCTGCTTCATGCCGGCGAACCGCTGGTCGAGCACCTCGCGCCCGAGCAGGTCCTTGATCTCGTCGTACTTCTGCCGGGCGGTCGGGCTCTTCCAGTCGTAGCCGTTCAGCTCCTGCACGGCGCTCGCGGGCGACGGCGGCAGGCTGTCGAGCTGCATCTCGGCCAGGGCACGGTCGCCGTCGTCGAGGTCGACGTTCCGGGCGAGCTCACCGCGCTCGGCGAGCAGGGCCTCGTCGAGGAGCTCCTTGACCTGCTGCAGGGTGCCGTCGAGGTTGTTCCGGCTGGTGAGCTCGCGCCGTCGCTCGGCGACGCGACGCATCAGGTCGTCGAGCCCGCGCTGGGTCTGGCCGCCGCGCCGGAGGAACTCGCGGAGGGCGCGCTCGGGCGAGGTGCCGCCCATGACGTCCTCGCCGATGGCGTCGAGCGCCTCGGACAGGTCGACCGGGGGCGCGAGCGGATCCGGTCCGCCCCCGTACTTCCCGTAGGAGGCGGTCTTCCCGTACCGGGCGTCGCGGGTCAGGCGGCGGTTCTGCCGACTAGCCATAGACGGCCTCGCCGCCCCCCGACTCCTTGCTGATGCGTCGAGCGAGGAAGAGCCCCTCGAGTGCGAGCTCGATCGCGCCGGCCCGTTCGCCGTCATCCGTCGCACCGAGCCGTTCGCAGACCTGGTCGTAGACGTCCGACTCGCCGATCGAGGGCAGTCCCTCGAGGAACGCCCGGGCGCTGACCTGCTCGCCGGTGGTCACCATCGTGCCGCCGTCGAGCGCCTCGACGAGGACGCCGAAGTCGATGCCGCGGAACCGCGAGCGGACGGTCTCGGCGGTCGCGGTGCGGAGCAGGTGCTCGAGGACCTCGTCGGCACGGTCCTCTTCGCCGTTCTCGAACTCGATCTTGCCGCCGAGGACGTCGACCGCGGTCTCGAGGTCGATCGGCCGGGCGACGGGGTGCTCCTCGCCCTGCCGCGCCGCGCGGTGCACGGCGGCGGCGGAGATCGTCTCGGCCCCGGCGATGGCGAAGCGCGCGCTGACGCCGCTGCGCTGGTCGACGGCGCTGGACTGCCGGAGGGCACGGGTGAACCGGGCGAGGATCTCGATCAGGGCGTCGGGGACCTCGGCGGTGAGCTGGGCCTCCTGCCGGATGACCGCGACCTCGTCGGCGAGCTCGATCGGGTAGTGCGTGCGGATCTCGGCGCCGAAGCGGTCCTTCAGCGGCGTGATGATCCGGCCGCGGTTCGTGTAGTCCTCGGGGTTGGCGCTCGCGACGACGAGCACGTCGAGCGGCAGGCGCAGCACGTAGCCGCGGATCTGCACGTCCCGTTCCTCCATCACGTTGAGCATCGCGACCTGGATGCGCTCCGCGAGGTCGGGGAGCTCGTTGATCGCGACGATGCCGCGGTGCCCGCGGGGGATCAGTCCGAAGTGGATGGTCTCGGGGTCGCCGAGGCTGCGCCCTTCTGCGACCTTCATCGGGTCGACGTCGCCGATCAGGTCGGCGACGCTGGTGTCCGGTGTCGCGAGCTTCTCGACGTAGCGCTCGTCGCGGTGGACCCACGAGACCGGCAGGGCGTCGCCGAGCTCCTCGGCGCGACGGATGCTCGCCGTCGTGATCGGTTCGAACGGGTGCTCGCCGAGCTCGGACCCGGTGATGACCGGGGTCCACTCGTCGAGCAGTCCCTGCAGGGTGCGGAGCAGACGGGTCTTCCCCTGCCCGCGTTCGCCGAGCAGCACGACGTCGTGCCCGGCGATGAGCGCGCGTTCGAGCTGGGGGATGACGGTCGTCTCGAACCCGTGCAGGCCGGGCCAGGGGTCGCGGCCCTCACGCAGGGCCTGGAGGAGGTTGTCGCGGATCTCGGCGCGGACCGACTTCTGGACGTGTCCAGCAGCGCGGAGCTCGCCGACCGTGTGGATGTCAGGTCGGGTCACGGTCCGCACGCTACGCCCGCGCACCGACATGCGGACGTCAGCCGAACAGGCGGCGCGACGCGATCTCGGCGCCCTCGGCGAGCACGCGCAGCTTCGCCCAGGCGACGTCCGAAGCGACGAACTCGTAGCTCGCGAACGTGGCCAGGCCGCAGTCCGTCCCCGCGACGATCCGCGTGGGGTCGCCGACGGCCTCCGCGGCCTCGACGATCCGGTTCGCGACGAGCTGCGGGTGTTCCAGGTAGTTCGTCGTCACGTCGATCACGCCGGGCACGAGCACCGCGCCGTCGGGCAGCGGCAGGTCGCTGAACGCCGGGAACTCGTGCGCGTGCCGAGGGTTGCCGAACGGGATGCTGAAGGACCCGACCTCCGCCCGGTACAGGTGGGGGAGCAGCACGTCGACCGGCACGTCGTCCTGGTGCGGGCCCTGCCAGTTGCCGTAGCAGACGTGCAGTCGCGTCCGTTCCTTCGGGATGTTCCGCAGCGCGTGGTTGAGCGCGTCGACGTGCAGGTCCACGGCGGCGAGGAACTCGTCGAGCGACGCGTCGCCGAAGTGGATGACCCGCTCCATGGCGAGGTCGGGGGCGTCGAGCTGCAGGACGTGCCCCCGCGCGACGATCTCCTCGTACTCGACGCGGAGCTGTTCGGCCAGGGCGAAGACGTACTCGCGGTGGTCGCGGTAGTGCGGGTTCTCGTCGTCGAGCAGCAGGGTCGTCGCGACGATGCCGGGTGTCGCGGCCGAGATGAAGGTGCCCGCCGGGATGCGCCCGGCGGCGGCGTTGCGGGCGAGTTCGCGCTCGAAGCCGTCGAGGTCCTCGCGGATGCCGGCGCGCTCCTGGTCGTACTCGAGCAGGCCCTGGGCGAGCGGGGTGTCCCACACCCGCGCGAACTCGGCGCCCTCGTCGATCTGCCGGGCCTGGAACGCCGCGTACTCCGGGAACTTCACGCTGTCGAGCGTGGGCTTGCGGTGCCCTGACCCGCCGAAGCCGGACAGCCGCTCGCGGATGTACGTGGAGAAGCCGACGCGCGGGACCTCGCCGTCGTTCACGACGTCGATCCCGGCGTCGAGCTGCGCGTCGACGGTCCGCGCGAGGACGGCGGCGGTCTCGTCACGGAGCGCCTGTTCGTCGTACGGCTTCCCCTGGTCGCGGGCGACGAGCAGCGCGGTCAGCTCGGGCGTCCGCGGGAGGGACCCGGTGTGCGTGGTCAGGATGCGGTCGGTCGAGTTCTGCAGGGGCACGCTCGCCACGGTACCGAGGCGGACGCCTGCCTCGCACGACATCCTGAATCTGTGAGGACGTAAAGCTGCGCTCGCACTGGGAACCAGCCTGGAATCTCCGGAGTACGGTCCGCTCTCGTGAGCAGTACGACGAACGGGGCGATCAAGAGCCTGGTCCCCGCCAGGATGGACAGACTGCCGTGGACACGGTTCCACTGGAGCGTCGTGGTCGGGTTGGGGGTCTCGTGGATCCTCGACGGACTCGAGATCCAGATCGTGTCGAACGCCGGCTTCCAGGCAGACCTCGACCTGTCGACGCAGCAGGTCACCCTGCTCGGGACCATCTACCTGGTCGGACAGGTCGTCGGAGCGCTCGTCTTCGGGCGCATGTCGGACCGCCTCGGGCGTCGGAAGCTCTTCATCCTCACACTGGCGATCTACCTGATCGGCTCGGGCATCGCGGGCCTGGCGCAGGACTTCTGGTTCCTCGCGGCGTTCCGGTTCGTCGCGGGCCTCGGCATCGGCGGTGAGTACGCGGCGATCAACTCGGCGATCGACGAGCTCATCCCGTCGAAGTACCGCGGTCACGTGGACATCGCGATCAACGGCACGTACTGGGGTGGTGCCGCGCTCGGCGCCTTCGCCAACATCTACCTGCTCGACACGTCGATCTTCGCCGAGAACATCGGGTGGCGCATCGGGTTCTTCCTCGGCCCGGTGCTCGGCATCGCGATCATCTTCCTGCGGCGGCACATCCCGGAGAGCCCACGGTGGCTCATGACGCACGGGCGCGAGGAGGAGGCCGAGCGCACGGTCTCCGAGATCGAGGCCTCGGTCGAGAAGTCGACCGGGCACCGGCTGCCCGACGTCGACCAGTCGAAGGCCATGACCGTCACGCCGCTCGACAAGGTCGGGTTCCTGACGATCGCCAAGGTGCTGCTCAAGCAGTACCCGACCCGCACCCTGGTGGGCGCGACGATGATGATCACGCAGGCGTTCCTCTACAACGCGATCTTCTTCACGTACGCCCTGGTGCTCACGAACTTCTTCGGCCTGAAGACCGCCGAGACGGCCGTCTACTTCTTCCCGTTCGCCATCGGCAACCTGCTGGGGCCGATCCTGCTCGGCCGCTTCTTCGACACCTGGGGTCGGCGGCAGATGATCTTCCTGACGTACCTGGTGTCCGGGCTCGTCCTGGCGACCTCGGCGTTCCTGTTCCGTGCGGATGCGATCAGCGCCACCGTGCAGGTCGTGTTCTGGTGCGTCTCCTTCTTCTTCGCCTCGGCCGGGGCGTCGAGCGCGTACCTCACCGTGAGCGAGATCTTCCCGCTCGAGCTGCGGTCGCAGGCGATCTCGTACTTCTTCGCGCTGGCGCAGATCTTCGGTGCGGTCGCGCCCGCGATCTACGGCGCGTTCATCGGGGACGGGTCGTCGCGCGAACCGCTCTTCTGGGGGTACCTGCTCGGTTCGGCGGTGATGATCGCCGGCGGGATCGTGGCGTTGATCTTCGGGGTCGACGCGGCGCGCAAGGGACTCGAGGACATCACCCAACCGCTGTCCGTGCTCACCGGCGAGTCCAAGAAGTAAGATTTCGTATACGTGATGTTTAGCGCCGAGGCCCTCCCGCTGGGAGGGTCTCGGCATGTCACTCCTCCACATCCCGACACCGACCGGATCGTTCCACCGGTCGCCCACCCCCGGAACCCCCGGTGGTCGTCGTGCGTGACCCTGGGGCGATGGATCGGTCATCGTCCTCGGGGAACGACCGGGTCCCCGACCCGAACGGCATCCGGCGCAGCCTGCTGCGGGACGCCGTCTTCCTCAAGCTGCTCGAGAACGTCCTGCGCGGGGTCTACCGGCGGGGGCAGCGGCTCCGGCTCGACGACATCGCCCGCGACATGCAGGTCTCGCGGACACCTGTGCGCGAAGCGCTCGTCCCGCTCGAGTCGCTGCGGCTCGTCAGCGTGCAGCGCTACGTCGGGGTCGTCGTCGCGCCCTGGTCCGTCGGTCAGATGGTCGAGCGGCTCCGGGTCGCTCGGGCGATGATCGCCGATCCCGCGCCCGGGTGCCAGGGTGTCGACGAGCCCTTCGATGCGCACGTGCTCCGGTCCTGCCTGACCGAGGCCGGGGCGCTCGTCGAGCTCGGCGCCTGGTACCTGCGACGGCGTGGTGCGATCGTCAGTGCCGACTGGCTCGCGGCGCAGCGGGCCGTACTCGACACGTTCTTCACCGACGACGTCGCCGTGGCGAACGGGATCGACGCCGTCGTCGGGCGGCGCGCTCGGGTGCAGCAGGTCGAGCGGGCTGCCGCTGCGGCGGAGCGAGGACAGCTCAACCTGTGTGCGTCCGAGCTCCTGGGGTTGGCCGAGGACCTCATCGCGTTGCCGGACCGGTTCCGCTCGGCTGCCTGAGGTGTGGCGAGGGCAGCACACGGTGACGAGCGCCCAGAGCGGGGGCGCGGACCGGGTCCGCGCCCCTCGACCGTCCCCGTCCGGGCCGCCGCGATCGAGTGCGTCGGCTCGGCAGAAGGGGGGATGGTGTCTGGTGCTGTGTCGCGGCGACAGGGGAGGTGATGCCCCCGGAACGTGATGTCCGCGTCCCGTCGATGCTAGGCGTCGGGGTACGACCCGACAACCCCCACCTGTCCCCACTTCAGGGGACCCGGCGATCGAGCCGACGTGACCGTGTCGTCGCGTGAGGTCGAGAGGACGCTCGTCCTCCTGTATGGTGGGACACGCGCTCGCGAGAGCGCACGGAGACGTCGCATAGTCCGGCCGAGTGCACCACCCTGCTAAGGTGGAGTCCCCTTTGAGGGGACCGAGGGTTCAAATCCCTCCGTCTCCGCACCACACAGAACCCCCGCCACCGGCGGGGGTTCTGTCGTTCCGGCACGGTGCGCCCGAGCTCCCGGCGAGCGCGGTGCCTCGGCGGTGTCTCGGTCTGCCCGTTACCGTTGGCCCGTGCTCCGCTCGTCCGCCCGCTCCGTCGTCGTCGTCGCCCTGGTCGTGACCGCCACCGCGCTCACCGGCTGCGCCGACACGTCCGCTGCCCACGGTCCCGCGGTCGAGGCGTACGTCGAGCCGGGATCGCCGACGGCCGCCACGCGGGTGCGCGCCGCCGCCGAGCGGGCGGGCACGATCGGCATCGACGGTGTCACGCTCACCGCGGACGGGCAGGGTCTCGCACCACTGCCCGACGGCGTCGACCGACTCGCCCGTGCTGCGGCCCGCGGGGGTGCTCGACCGGAGCTCCTCGTCAGCAACTACTCCGAGACGCTCGCGGACTTCTCGCCGGAGACCGCCTCGGCGCTGCTGGCCGACCCGGTCGCCCGCGAACGGGTCGCCCGGGAGCTGGCGGCGCTGGCGCACGACCACGACTGCGCCGGCGTGCAGATCGACCTCGAATCGCTGCGCGACCGTGACCGCGCGGGACTCGTCGCCTTCGCGGCTGCACTCGACGACGCGGTGCACGACGAGCTCGGCGCCGGAGCCCCGGTGTCGATGGCGGTGATGGCGTCCACCTCGGCGGCGGGCTTCCGGGACACCGGGTACGACCTCGGTCGGCTCGCGGAGCACGTCGACCGGTTCGTGCTGATGACCTACGACCAGCACGGTCCCTGGAGCGCGCCCGGCACGATCGGGGCCCTGCCGTGGGCACAGCGGGTCGTCGAGGCGGCCGAGCACGAGGGGCTGGACGCCGACCGCATCGACCTCGGCGCCGCCGGGTACGGGTACCTGTGGGGCGGACCGGACGCCGGGCAGGTGTCGCCGGCGCACGCCCGAGCCCTGGCCGGCCGTGCCGCGCGGTGGTCGGAACGGGCAGGGGAGTGGTCGGCGACCCTCGGTGACGGCCGCGAGCTGCACTGGTCGGACGCGCGCTCCTACCGGGCGCGCGTCACGCTGGCACAGCGACTCGGACTGCACGGCGTGGCGCTCTGGTCGCTGACGACGGGGCCACTCCCTCGGTGAGTCGGGAGGAGATGCGGACGGCCGAGCCCGCGGCCGGTCCTTCGTGGTCTCATCCCCCTTCGGTGGCAGCCGGTTAGCATCGACCCGTGCGCATGCTGGGGACTGCACGTCGACTGCTCGGCTCGGAGAGGTCACGCCCTGACCGAGACGGCGCCGCAGCCGATCTCGTCAGGGGTGCGGACGATCATGCGGCTCGCGTCAGATCGGTCGTGGTCAAGCAAGCCGTGATCTCGCTCGGCGTGGCGTTGTTCATCGGACTGCTGCTCGCTTTCAACGAGTTCAGCGCCGGGGCAGCGCAGGGTCCGATCGGAGGTGCGGTGCGGACCGAACCGACCTCGGGTGCGAACGTCATGGCCGCATACGCTCTGTTGAGCGGTTTGCTCTTCGCGTTGCAGGTCAGTGTCCGGTCGCTCAACAAGGAGAGCGATCTCACCGAGCAGATCGACGCGGCTGAAGCTGGTCGTCGGCGGACCGTCGCATTCCTGGCGGTCGTTGCGGGCATGTCCGCGTTCTGGCTGTGCTACCTCTGCTTGTGGTGGTTCGCTCGCCCCGGCGACGAGATCGATCTGCTCCGGATCCTCGGGCCGGTAGGCGCGAGCATCGTGCTCGCGGTCATATCAGCAGAGACCTTCGTCGCTGCCGAGCTCCCAGACGACCCGATTCTCCGGCGTGCTGTCCAGCAGCGGAACCTGACAGCGGCGGTCGAAGCACGGGGACGGCTTCCCTCCGGTGGGGAACGTGCGGCATACCTTCGGGCGGTCCTGCTCATCGGCTTGGTCAGTGTGGCGTGTTGGCTCGTCTGGTGGCTGGTCGCCGGACAGGAGCGCCCGCGACTCATCATCGGGTTCGCACTGGTCGCACTCTCCGTGACGATCGGCTGCTTCTTCACCACGATCTCCGCGGTCGTGGCCGTGGCCCGCAGACAGGTGCTCGACGGCGTGATGGTGATCGTCATGCCGGTGCTGATCCTCGTGGTGTACGGCGGGACGACCTGGTTGGCACTCGCGACGTCGAGAGACGCCGCTGACCTCGGCGATGCGTACGGACAGTTGGTCGGATGCATCGTCGTGTTCCTCGGCCCGCCGGCCCTGATCGCGCTCGTCTCCGTGCGCGGGCAGGGGGACGGAGTGGTCGGAGTGGTCATCGTGTTCGCTGCCCGTCGTCTCGATCGCGCAGTCGAGCGGGCAGATGAAGCGCTCGGAGAGGTCAGTCCACGGAGAACCGCATCCCCGTCGCTGGTGGCAGCCTGGTTCTTCTGGCTGCCGGTCGTGCCGCAGCTGCTGCTCAGGGTGGCGAAGGCGGGTGGTGACGGGGACGAGCACCCGATGCGGCTCAGGATCGTTGCGGCTCTGTCCTGGACGTGTCTCGCCGTCTACTGCGTCGTGCTCATCCTTCCGCTTGTTCTCGAGCGCGCCTGACCGGGAACGCGGCCGCGGCGGGAGCGGAGTGCGCCTGGGCAACGGGTGGCGACGCAACGCACCGGATCGGAGCCGGTGGTCAGGGTCCTGCGCTGGGCGGGACGAGAGCGGGATCCCCGACGGAGCCCCTACGCGCCTCCCGTCCGCCGCGAGACAGCGCCCGTGTGTGCCTTCCGGATGATCGGTGACGCATCCTCCGGTGCCTGTCACCGCGCCGTTGTAGCATGCACGACACCTGTCCCGAGACGAGGAGGCCTGCGTGCCGGACCAGACCGACCGAGCCTTCCCGATCGAGCACGTGCGGGCGGTGGGCGACGACGTCGTCGCGGCCGTCTCCACCGTGGTGGACGGCAAGGTCGACGCGATCCGCACGGCCTTCACGGTGATGCTCGCCGAGGGGCACCTGCTCGTCGAGGACGTCCCGGGCGTGGGCAAGACCGTGCTCGCGAAGGCGCTCGGTGCCACGGTCGGCGGGACGGTGAACCGCATCCAGTTCACGTCGGACATGCTGCCCTCCGACGTCACCGGCGTGAACATCTACGACCAGTCGTCGGGCACCTTCCGGTTCTCGCCCGGACCGGTGTTCGCCAACGTCGTCATCGGCGACGAGATCAACCGCACGAGCCCGAAGACCCAGTCGGCCCTGCTCGAGGCGATGGCCGAGGCGCAGGTCACCGTCGACGGCGTGACGCGGCCGCTCGAGTCGCCGTTCATGATCGTGGCCACGCAGAACCCGATCGACATGGAGGGCACCTACCCGCTGCCCGAGGCCCAGCGCGACCGCTTCATGGCCCGCATCGCGATGGGGTACCCGAGCGCCGACGCCGAGCGCCGGATGCTCGCCGCGCGCGGGACCCGTGACCCGCTGTCGTCGCTCCGACCGATCGTCGACGTCCAGACGCTGCGGGCGATCGTGCACGCGGTGCGCGGGGTGCACCTGGCCCCCGACGTCGAGGCCTACATCGTCGCGATCGTCCGTGCGACCCGGTCGCACCCGGACCTCGTGCTCGGCGCGAGCCCCCGCGCGACCCTCCACCTGGCCCAGGCCGCCCGTGCCCACGCCGCGCTGCTCGGCCGCCCGTTCGTCACGCCCGACGACGTCGCCCACCTCGCCCCGCTGATCCTGTCCCACCGGCTCGTCCCGGTCGCCCGCGGACTCGGTGGGGGCGCCGAGGACACCGCGCGCGACGTGGTCGTGCGGATCGTGTCCGACACCGCCGTGCCCTTCGCCTCGGCCGCCGTCCGCTCCTGATGCCCGACGGCGGAGGGCCCTCGACGACCGCGCTGCGCGCCGGAGCGGTTCGGTCGTGGGTGCTCCGGACCGGCCGACGCGGTGCAGCGATGCTCCGGCGCACGCCGTTCCCGCGGCCGACCGCCCGGGGGTGGACGGTGCTCGGGTCGGGCGTCGCCCTGGTCGGCGGCGGTCTCGTCGCCACCACGAGCATCGCCGTCTCCGCCGGGCTCCTGCTGCTCGTGCTGCTCGTGCTCGGGATCGTGATGGCGCTCGTCGTCGCCGCGCCGCTGCGGGCCACCCGGTCGACGGCCCGTGCGGTCGTGCAGGTCGGTGAGGTCCACCGTGAACGGATCACGCTGCGGGGGACCTCGTTGCCGATCGGCCCGCGGACGACGCTGCTCGTGCGCGAGCAGCTCGAAGACGCCCTCGCCAGCGTGTCCGACGCCGAGACGTACGCGTTGGTCGGTCCGAACGAGCCGCCGGCGGTGCTCGACGTCGAGGCCCTGGCGATGCACCGCGGGCGCACCCTGGTCGGCCCGGTGACCATCCGCGTCGAGGACCCGTTCGGGCTGCTGCGCATCGACCGCCCGGTCGTCCCCGCCGAGGAGCTCGTGGTCGTGCCCGCCTCCACCACGCTCGGCGCGATCGACACCGGGGCGCTCGCGGGTGCCGTGTCGGCGGACGAGGGGCGTGTCGGCCAGGGCGGCTCCGCCGACGACAGTGAGCTCCGGCCCTACCGACAGGGCGACCCGATCCGTCGCGTGCACTGGGCCCAGAGCGCCCGACGCGGTGAGCTCCACGTCCGCCAGACCACCCAGGCGCAACCGCCGGAGGCCGTCATCGCGATCGACGTCCGACGCGAGTCCTACCAGGCGCTCGGCCGCGACGACCTCGCCGAGCTCAGCGACCTCGGTGGCGACGCCGCGTTCGAACACGCGGTCGTCGTCGCCGCGAGCGTCGCCCGGGCACTCAGTGCGCGGACCTCGCGCGTGGTGCTCGTGAGCGACGACACCCCGCGGGCCGATCGGCACACCGGCGACGTGGGCAGCCTGACCGACGTGCTGGTCGGGCTCGCCGACGTCCGGGTCCGCTCGGACGCCCGTCCCGTCACCGAGGTCCTGCCCGAGGTCCACGGCCGCGACGTCCACGGCATGACCGCCGTCGTCACCGGCCGGTGCACCGCCGAGCAGGCCGCCGAGCTCGTCGCCGCGACGAGCGGATCGAGCCGCGGCATCCTCGCCACGATCGTGCCGCCGGACCCCGTGGTGCGCGGCATCCTCGACCGCGCCGGCTGGCGGACCCTCGTCGTGCCGGTCGCCGGTACCCGGTCGCAGGGGAGCGCCCGGTGAGCGGGGGACACCCGGCGGGCGGGACCGCGATCGCCGACCGCTCCCGCACGCCCGCCGGCTCCGACCGCCCCGGACGTCCGGCCGAGCGGTCCGACGCCCCGGCCCCGTGGGTCGTCGCACTCGCGCCGCTGCCCGTGCTGATCGCGGCGCTCTCGATGCGACCGCTCGTGCAGGGCACCGCCTGGTGGGTGTCCGGTGTCGTCTTCGCCGCGGTGCTCGTCGCCGTCGTGCTCGCCGTCCGCCGACGCGCGCCGGGCGTGCGCTTCATCGCCCTGGTCGTCGCACTGGTCGTCGGGTCCTGCGTCGCCGCCGTCGCGAACGACGTGCACCCGCTCGGCTGGCTCGACCGCGAGGGCGCCCTCGGCGAAGCGCTCGCCGCCATCCGGCTCAACCCCGCGCCGCTGCCGCAGAGCGACGCGATCCGGCTGATCGTGACGATCGCGATCGGTTGGGTCGCCGGGGTGTCCCTGTTCCTCGCGGCGATCGCCCCGACCGTCGCGCTCGCCGCCGTGCCCGCGCTCGTCGTGCTCATCGTGCCCGGTGTCGTGACGGGGGAGCCCGCGTCGCCCGTGCTGGTCGTCCTGGTGGGCGTCGCGTTCCTCGGGCTCCTGTGGCTGTCCGTCCGACCGGTGCAACGGGCGTTCCCCGCCGCCGTGGTGGGTGCCATCGGGCTCGTCGTCGCCGTCGGGCTCCCGGTGCTCGTCCCGATCAACGCCAGCTGGCTGTCCGGGGTCACCGGTGCGCTGCAGGCCCCGATCCAGCCCGGTCGCCCCGGCACCCTGCTCGAACTCGGCCGTGACCTGCGCCAGCCGAACGAGCTCGAGGTGTTCCGCTACCGCACCGCCGACGGGCAGCCGGAGTACCTCAAGCTCGCCGACCTCGACGAGTTCGGCACCGGCGACTGGGTGCCGACGGTCACCGACGCCAGCGACGCGGCGACCGCGGACCGGCAGCAGTGGGCGGTCGGCATCAACCCCCGCCTGGCGAGCCGTGGCGACCTGACGGTGCAGATCACCGGGCTGTCGAGCAACTACCTGCCCGTGCCCGGCGGAGCCGCGTCGGTCGAGTCGCAGTCGACGAACCTCGACCTGTCGCAGTGGCGCTGGATGGGGGACTCGAACACCGTCCGGTCGACCGGCCCCGTGACCCAGCGCGGTTCGACGTACCAGGTGTTCGGCGCCTCCACCTGGTCGGGTGAGTACCTCGACGCGATCGCCGCGAGCGGGATCCTCGGGCGCACCGACGGTCGGGGCTTCACCGCGCCGAGCGACGCCCAGCTCCGTACCGACCTGGCGTTGCCGAAGGACCTGCCGCGAGACATCCGGCAGGCCGCGCAGCGGGTGGCCGGTGGCCTGCCGAACGACTACGCCCGGGCACGTGCCCTGGAGCAGTGGTTCCGGAGCGACCTGTTCACCTACTCGGAGACCGCCCCGGTCGAGCAGGGCTACGACGGCGACAGCATGGACGTGATCGACACGTTCCTGCGGGTCCGGCAGGGGTACTGCGTGCACTTCGCGTCGTCGATGGCGGTGATGGCCCGCACGCTCGGGATCCCGTCACGCATCGCGGTCGGGTACCGGGCCAGCAGCGACCAGACCGAGGACGGCGAGTACACGGTCTCGAACCGCCAGCTGCACTCGTGGCCCGAGCTGTACATCCGTGGCGCCGGATGGGTGTCCTTCGAACCGACCCCGAGCTCGGACGCCGCTGCCCAGGCGGGCACCGAGTCGTCGGCGGCCCCGGCTCCGGCGCCGTCGGAGACACCGCTGCCGGCCCCGGGCGAGACGGCTCCCGCCGAGGCCTCGCCGACCCCGACCCCCTCGGCCTCGACCGAGCCGGGAGCGGCCGCCTCGACGGGCGGCTCCGCCGGCCCGGGTGCCGCCGGCCTGGCCGTCGGTCTGCTGCTCCTGCTCGCCGTGCTCGTCGCGCCCGGCGTCGTCCGGGTCGTCCGCCGACGTCGTCGGCTCGCCGCTGTCCGCGCCGGACGCTCGCCCGCCCTGCAGGCCTGGCGTGAGGTGCTCGACGACGTCGCCGACCACGGGTACGCACCGGGGCTCGCACCGCCGGGTGACGCCGCCGCCGCAGCCCGGACGGCGCGCGCCGTGCTCGGGCGTCTCGCCGGGATCGTGCCCGCCACCGTCCTCCCGCACCTGACGAGCATCGTGGACGCGGTCGACCTCGAGCGCTTCGCCGCGGAGGGCGCGGCTGGTGTGGACACCGAAGCGCTCCGACGGGCCGTCCTGGAGGCTCGGGTCGCCCTCGACGCGTCCGTCCCGCGGGCGCGCGTGGCCCGGTCGCGCCTGTTCCCGCCGAGCCTGCTGCCCTCGTCCGCCTGGTCGCACGAGGGTCGGCGGAGCCGCCGCGCGGCGCCGCGCGTCAGCGCCGCGGGCGCACCACCGCGTCCACCAGGCTCGCGATGACGTCGCCCGGGTTCACCCCGGGCAGCGCCGGCCCGTCGAACACGATCCCCACGTTGGCGCCGACGAGCAGCACGGCGAAGTCCTCGAGCGGCATGCCCGGCTCGACCTCCGGGTGCGCCCCGAACCACGTCCGGACCAGCTCGAGCACACCGTCCTGCAGCTCGCGGCGCTGCCGGACGAACTCGGGCATGAACTCGGGGTGCCGCAGGGCGTACCCGCGGAGCTCGGAGACGAGCGCGAACTGCCGACCCTGGTCGTACCGCCCGAAGGCCGCCCGGACGACGTCGGCGATGCTCGCGGCGTCGACGTCCTCGCGCACGACCTCCTGCAGCGCCGCGAGGATCCGGTTCGTCGAGCGCTGCATGACCTGGGCGACGAGGTCCTGCTTCGACGAGAAGTTCGAGTAGACGGCCCCCTTGCTGAAGCCGGCGCGAGCGGCGACGTCGTCGAGCCGGGCGCCGTGCACGCCGGACTCGGCGAACACGTCCGCACCGGCGACGAGCAGTCGTTCGCGCACCTCGGAGCGGGGTGTCCTGGGACTGGGGGATGAGGCGTCCTCGCGCATGGGTCCTGGTCCGTGATCGTCGTCGTGGACGGTGGTGCGCCGTCCTGTCGATCCCCGCGCGTCGGTGGCGCACGGGCCGTGCCGCACCCGGTCCGGTGCGACCCTCGAGGTCCTGCCGCGCCGCGCGTCGTGATCACGCGCGGCACCAGCGGGGCCCCCGGCCCCGTCGCTCGGTGGACCGCCACGTTCGGGTCGTGTCGGTGCGTCGAGGACGGTGGTCACCGGGTCGATACCCGGCGGTAGCGATGATACCGCGCAGGGGCCCCGATGACCCCGGTCCCGCGCTCCGGGGACGGATGGACGTCACCGCGGCGGAGCCACCGGCGAGACCGCCGACGGAACCGCCGCCGCGGGCTGCTCAGGTGTCGTCGGGGGTGCCCCGCTCGCTGCGGACGGCTCCGCGGCCGGTCCGCCGTCCGGGGCGACGGAGCAGCCGGATCGCGTCCGGCCGGAGCCGCCGTCCGCGCTGCAGCAGTGCGCCGAGCGTCGACTTCGGCTGCCACTCGCGGCCGTTCGGCAGGCCCCACCCGCGCTTGACGGCGCCGTACCGGAGTCCGAGCGACAGCACGATCGCGGCGATGATCCCGATCGACGGCGACCCGAGGTACGAGGCCACCACCATCACCGCGGACGCCGCGACGGCCACGGTCGCGTACAGCGCGTTCCCGCCGAACACCGCGGGCACACGCCGGAGCAGCAGGTCGCGCATCGCCCCACCACCGACCGCGGTGATGGTGCCCATGATGATGGCGGCGGGCCAGCCGAGCCCGGCGTCGAAGGTCCGCTGCACCCCGACCACGGACCAGAACCCGATGACGGCGGCGTCGAGCACGGTGAAGAGCCGGTCCCACGTGAGCTCGGAGAACGACACGAGGAACGCGACCAGCGCGCCGGCGATCGCCACCGGCAGGTACAGCGGGTCGACGAGCGCGACCGGCGGGCCGTTCTGCAGCAGGGTGTCGCGGAGCATGCCGCCGCCGAGCCCAGAGACGAAGCCGACCACGAGGAACCCGAACAGGTCGAAGTCCATCGTGCGCGCGAGGGATCCGCCCAGCAGTGCCGAGGCGAACACGCCCGCGAGGTCGAGCACGTTGGTGACCGACGCCAGGGCCTCCGGGGTCAGCACGTTCATGAGAACAATCAAACCCCACGTCGCAGGAGTGGCGAGCCGAGTGCTGGTTAGGTTAGCCTCACCTTCGCCATGATCGCCACCCTCGTCATCGGCCTCCGCGAAGGCCTCGAAGCGACGCTCATCGTCGGCATCATCGCCGCGTTCCTCCGTCGCAACCGCGCGCCCCTCGCCCCGATGTGGGCCGGCGTCGGGCTCGCCGTCGCGCTGAGCATCGCGGTCGGCTTCGGGCTGCAGCTCGTCGAGCAGGCCCTGCCGCAGGCCCAGCAGGAGGGCATGGAGACGATCATCGGCGCCGTCGCGGTGGTCTTCGTCACCGGGATGATCGTCTGGATGCGCACCCACGCGCGCACGCTGTCGCGGGACCTGCAAGCCAGCGCCTCGGCCGCGCTCGGGCGCGGCACGGCGTGGGCCCTCGCCGGCATGGCGTTCCTCGCCGTCCTCAAGGAGGGCTTCGAGACCTCGGTCTTCCTCCTCGCGACCTTCCAGGCGTCGTCCGACACCGGCTCGGCCGCCCTCGGCGCGGTCGTCGGCATCGCCGTCGCGGTGGCGATCGGGTACGGCATCTACACCGGTGGCGTCCGCCTCGACCTCGGCCGGTTCTTCACCGGCACCGGCGTCTTCCTCGTCTTCGTCGCCGGCGGCCTCGTGCTGACGGCGCTGCGGCACGCGCACGAGGCCGGCTGGATCGTCGTCGGCCAGCAGCGCACCGTCGACCTCGGCTGGCTCGCCCCGAACGGGTCGCTCCGCGGCGCCCTGGTCACCGGCGTGCTCGGCATCCCCGCCGACCCGCGCGTGATCGAGGTGACCGGCTGGCTCCTCTACGTCGTGCCCGTCCTGGCGATCGCGGTCTGGCCGCGCCGCTGGCGACCGTCGGTCGCCCGCATCCCGCTGGTCCGTGCTGCGGTCGCCGCCGGGCTCGCGGCCACGGCGGTCGTCCTGGCCCTGGCCGTCCCCAGCACGGGCGTCGACCTGCCGCGCACGACCACGGTCTCCGGCGACGCACGCTCCGTCACGGCCGACGTCGACGGTGCGGCCGCCGTCCTGCACGTCACCGGCACCGGCCGGGAGGCGCGCACCACCCTCCCCGCGTCGGCCCACCGCCGCGTGACCCGCTCCGGCACCGCAGCCGACCGCTGGCAGGTCACCGAGGACGTCTCGGCGACCGGGCGTCCGACCTCGCTGACGCTCGACGACCTCGTCGGCCTGTTCGGTCGGGTCCCCGTCGGCATCTCGCCGAGCACGAACCCCGGGCCGTTCGCGGCCCGGTGGACCGTCCGCGACACCGTCGCCCTGACCACCGTCGGTGGGGGCGTCCTGGACGCGACCCGCTCGGAACGCGACGTGCTCACGCTGAGCGGTGGGGGCCTCCCGGCCGCCCGGACCACCACGCTGGAACGCACGGTGTGGGCGGTGCCGACGGACCATGTCGACCGCGCGGCCGCGGACCTGGCAGCCGCGCACACCCGCGCTGCCGAGCTGCGGCTCTGGGACACCTGGCTGCCGGTCGTGCTCCTGTTCGCCGCGGCCGCCCAGGCGCTGCTCGCCCTCCGCGACCGCCGTCGTGCGGTCGCCCCACCGACCACCACCCCCGGAACCGACCCGTCGCGCGGACCGCCCGCCGACGTCCCTGCAAGGAGCCTCGACCATGCCGTTCGGTAGGACCGCCCGCACCCGCGCCGCCCACCCCCTGGCCGCCCGCCCCCTGATCGTCCTCGGCGCCCTCGGCACCGCCACCGCCCTCGCGCTGACCGGCTGTTCTGCCGGATCGCCCGCCGACGACGCCTCGAGCGGCACCGGGAAGGTCTCCCGCGTCACCATCACCCTGACGAACGACGGGTCCGACGCCTGCGCCGTGTCGACCACGAAGGTCCCCGCGGGCCCCGTCACGTTCACCGTGCACAACGAGTCGTCCACCGCCATCACCGAGGTGGAGCTCCTGCAGGACCAGCGCATCCTGGGCGAGAAGGAGAACCTCGCCCCCGGGCTCGACGCCGTCCGCTTCACGGCCACGCTGAGCGGTGGGGAGTACCAGGTGTACTGCCCGGGTGCCGAGCACGAGCTCACCGACTTCACCGTGACCGGCAAGGCCGCGTCGACCGCGAACAGCAGCGCGGCCACCCTGCTCGCCGACGGCGCGAAGGGCTACGCGACCTACGTCGACGGCCAGGTCACCGACATGGTGGCGGCCGTGCAGCAGCTGCAGCACGACGTCGACGCCGGCGACCTGGAGGCGGCGAAGCGCGACTACGCGGCGGCCCGTCCGTTCTACGAGCACGTCGAGAGCGACGTCGACGGCTTCGTGAAGCAGGGCTTCTCGGCCACCGACAACGCCGGCAACCTCGACTACCTGATCGACATGCGCGCGTCGAACCTCGACGACGCCGTCGGCTGGAGCGGCTTCCACGCCGTCGAGAAGGACCTGTTCCAGGCCGGCGCGATCACCGCGTCGACGAAGGAGACCGCGGCCGCACTGACCGCCGACGTCGAGCTCCTCGCGAAGCGCGTGCCGTCGATCGAGTACAAGCCCGAGGACCTGGCGAACGGCGCGGCCGGGCTGCTCGAGGAGGTCCAGTCGAACAAGATCACCGGGGAGGAGGAGGCGTACAGCCACATCGACCTCGTCGACCTCGCCGCGAACGTCGAGGGCGCCCGGCAGGCCTTCGCGTACCTCAAGCCCGGCCTGACGAAGGTCGACCCGGCGCTGACGAAGCAGATCGCGACCCAGTTCGACACCACGAACACGTTGATGGACGGGTTCCGCGACGCGGACTCGCTCGGCGGCTTCGCCACGTGGGACGACGCCGCGAAGGCGGAGGACGCCAACCGCATCTCGCAGCAGGTCCAGGCACTGCAGGACCCGCTGTCGCGCCTCGCCGAGAAGGTCGCGACGGCGTGACCGACTCCCGGTTCTCCCGTCGCGGGCTGATCGGCGCCGGGCTCGCGGCCGCCGGTGCGGGCGTCGGAGCCGTCGCGGGCGTCGCCGGGTCGGCGGCCGCGACCGGGGTCGACCCGTTCACGGCTGCGGCGAACGGCGACGAGTCGATCGACCTGTCGCAGGCGGTCCCGTTCTACGCGACCGCCGCCCGGCAGCCCCAGGGCGGCATCCGCACGACCCCGCAGCGGCACTGCGTCGTCATGGTGTTCGACCTGACCGCCTCGACCGCGACCGAGCTGCAGGTCCTGCTCGCCCGCTGGTCGGCCGCGATCGCGCAGCTGCAGGCCGGCCGGACGATCGGCAGCGTGGAACCCGCGCACGGCGACGGCGTCGGTGCCGACACCGGCGAGGCGCTCGACCTCGGTCCGGCCTCGCTCACCGTCACCGTCGGGCTCGGCCCCGGGGTGTTCGACGAGCGCTTCGGCCTCGCCGCGAAGCGTCCGGCGCACCTGGCCGCGATCCCCACGCTGCCCAGTGACAGCCTCGACGAGCAGCTGACCGGTGGAGACCTGTCGCTGCAGGCCTGCGCCGACGACCCGCAGGTGGCGTACCACGCGGTGCGCGACCTGGCGCGGATGGCCCGTGGCACCGCGACCGTGCGCTGGACCGTGATCGGCTTCGGTCGCGCCTCGGCCGGTCCCACGCAGTCGACGCCGCGCAACCTGATGGGCTTCAAGGACGGCACGCGCAACGTGACCACCGACGCCGAGTACGACCGCTTCGTGTGGCTCGACGACGACGCCGGGTGGATGGCCGGCGGCACCTACCAGGTGGTGCGGAAGATCCGGATGAACCTGGAGACCTGGGACGCCGACGTCGTCAGCGACCAGCAGCGGGTGTTCGGCCGGACGAAGGTCGAGGGGGCGCCCCTGTCCGGCGGGACCGAGCACACGACGCCGGACTTCCACGCCCGGGCGCCGCACGGCACCGAAGGCGGGACCGCGATCGACGCGCGCTCGCACGTCGCCCTCGCGGCGCACGAGAACAACGGTGGCGTGAAGATCCTGCGGCGCGGGTACAACTACACGGACGGGCTGAACCAGTACGGCCAGCTCGACGCCGGACTCCTCTTCGCGGCGTACGTGAACGACCCGGAGCACTTCACGCGTCTGCAGCGGAAGCTCGGGGCGTCCGACCGGTTGAACGAGTACGTGTCCCACATCGGGTCCGGTGTCTTCGCCGTGCCGCCTGCGCCGCGGAAGGGCTCGTACATCGGGGAGCAGCTCTTCCACTGATCCGCCGCAGGCAGGAGGTGGGTGCCCTCCGTCGTTTCCCTGGAGACGGAGAGCACCCGCGCCGCGGAGTCCGGCGGACGGAACCACCGTCCGCCCCCTGGGGGACGACCCGGCACGGCGCATCGCGGTGCGACAGGGGGAGCGTACCTCGCGAGGCCGGCGTGGGGCAGTGGCCGTCCGGGATCGGACAGTGGAACGGGCCGCCCCACCTGGTGGGGCGGCCCGTCGCGCGGCCGGGAGGCGCGGTGTCAGTCCGTCAGGACCGGCCCGTCCTCGACGGTGCGCTTCCGGCGTGCGAGCACGAGTGCCACGGCTCCGGCGAGCAGCAGGACGCCGGCGGCGATGCCCGGGAGCACCAGGTCCGCGCCGGTGAACGCCAGGTCGCCGCGGGCGGCACCCGGTCGACCGGCGTCCGCGACGCCGGTGCCGGTACCGGCTCCGGAACCGCTGCCCGGCAGGCCGGTGCCGGGGGTGCCCGGGTCGGTCGGCGCGCCGGTGCCCGGCTCCGGCTCGACGGCCGCCTCGACCGGGATCGTGACCGCGAGGGTCACGGTCTGCCCGTTCGGCAGGGTGAGGACGAGCGGCTCGTCGGTCGTGGCGGTCGGCGCGGCGAGGGCGGCGACCCGGGCAGCGGTCGTCGGGGCGGTCGGCTCCGTGTTCGCGTCGGGCGCACCCGGCACGGTGAACTCGAGGGTCGCGCGACCCTGCTCGTCGGTGGTGTCCACGACCGTGGTGTCGACGTCGGCGGTCGCGAGCTCCTGACCGCCGGCGCTGACCGAGACGGTGCCGCCCTGGTCGGCCGCGTTGCTGAAGGTCAGGGACGACAGGTCGATGCGGACGGCGTCACCGGGGCCGAAGCCGCCGGTCGGTGCCTCGGAGACCCGGACGCCGACGGACCGCTGGTCCTCCTGGACGGCGACGGTCGGGTGCGCGCGGAAGTACTGGACCTGCGCCTCGAGGTCGACCATGCCGCTGTCCTGCTTGGCGGCTGCCTCCGTGAAGGCGCCGAAGTTGTCGCCGCCGGTCGCGAGGAACGAGTTCACCGTGACCTTGTAGGTGCGGTCGGCCTCGATCGGCTGGCCGTCGAGCGTCATGCTCGTGATGCGCTCGCCGGCCGAGGCCAGCGGGTCGTACGTGTAGCTGAAGCCGGCGGAGGCGCCGAGCTTGAGGAACGGGCGGCTCGCGGTGGTCGGCTGCCACTGCTGCTCGAGGGCGCGGCGGACCTGGTCGCCGGTCAGGTCGAGCACGACGAGCGTGTTCGCGAACGGCTGGACGACCGCGGCCTCCTTGTAGGTGACCGCACCGGAGGCGATGTCGGCGCGGAGGCCGCCCGGGTTCATGAAGGCGATCTGCGAGCCCTGGCGCTGGGTCTGGTCGCGCTGGACCTCGGCGACGAAGTTGCCGAGGGTGGACTCGCCGCCCCGGTTCTCGCTGCGCAGTCCTTCTGCGTTCGGCGACTGCACGGCGCGCTCGAGGTCACGGTTCACCGTGCCGAGCTCGACGGCGCCGAGACGGTCGGCCTCCTTCACGGCGGCGTCGACGGTCGCCTGGACGGCGGGGTCCGGCGTGTACGTGCCGTCGACCAGGCGCAGGTTCTCGGGCGCCGCTGCGGTCACGGTACCGTCCGCGGCGACCGTGAGTCGCACGTGGCCGAGGTTGAAGCCGTACGAGCCGGTCTGGATCACCGGACGGGCGACGGTGCCGCCGGTCGGGACGACCGAGTACGCGTACGTCTGGTGGGTGTGCGCGGAGAGGATCGCCGAGACCTTCGGGGTGACGCCGTAGACCGCGCGGGCGAAGTCCGTGCTGGACGACGGCGTGACCGGCGTGGGCGACTCCGCGCCGTCGTGCACGAGCAGCACGAGCACGTCGGCCTCGTCGTTCGCCGTGTCACCGTCGGTGAGCTGGGCGGCGACCTTGTTCACCTCGGTCGTGATGTCGCCCATCTCGAGGCCCGCGATGCCGTCCGGGGCGACGAGGCCCTGGCCGACCAGATCGACCGTCGCGCCGATGAAGCCGACACGCTTGCCGCTGATCTCCTGGATCGAGTACGGCTGGAACGCGGGCTTGCCCGTCGTCGAGTCGAGGATGTTCGCGGAGACGTAGTCCCACTGTGCCGCACGGACGCCCTCGCCCTGGCCGCCGATCACGCGGTCGCGCAGGTCGTCCTGGCCCTTGTCGAGCTCGTGGTTGCCGATGGCGCTGACCGACAGGTCCATCTGGTTGAGGACGTCGATGGTCGGCTGGTCGTCCTGGATGAAGGACTCGAAGGTCGAACCACCGATGTTGTCGCCGGAGCTGACGAAGGCGGACGTCGAGGGGTCGGCGCCGCGCAGCTGCTCGAGCGCTCCGGCGAGGGTGGCCGCGCCGGCGGCGTCGCCGTCGCGCGGGGTCGGCTTGCCGTCGGTCTGGGAGATCGACTTCGCGATGCGGCCGTGGAAGTCGTTGACGTTGTACAGGTCGATCGTCGTGTCGCCCTCGGCGGCGAGGGCGGCGGACGGGACTGTCAGGGCGGTGAGGACGCCGGCGGCGACCAGGGCGGCGGCCCCGGCCAGGCGCCGGCGACGCGGGGGAGTGTGAGCGTTCATCGGCGCCGAACCTACGAAACCGCACAGGCAACGCGCCAGGTGTTGCCGCAACACGTCACGCGTTGTTCACACCACGGGGGACGTTCCTCCCGTTCGGGGGACAGGCGTCGACGCAGTCACGGCGTCAGTCGCGCCCGAGTGCGCCCTTGACCCGTTCGACCGCCTCGGCCGCCATCGCCTTCGCCGAGTCCTTGATGACGCCGAGCTCCGCCGGGTCGCCCTTGAGCAGGCTCTTCGCGGTGTTGACGGCGTACTCGGCGGTGATGTGCGGCGGCAGCGGCGGCACGTTGCGGCTGACGTAGGCGTCGATGAGCGTCACGCCCGGGTTCGCGAACGCCCGCTCGACCGCCGCCTCGACTTCGCCGTCAGCGCGGACCGCGATGCCCTCGAAGCCGAGCAGCCGCGCGTACCCGGCGTAGTCCATCGACTCGACGTCCTGTGAGCCGGACCACATCGGGTTGCCGTCCTCGGTCCGCATCTCCCACGAGACCTGGCCGAGGTCGTCGTTGTGCATGACGACGATGACGAGCTGCTGGTTCGGCCACTGGGCCATGTACTTCTTCACGGTGATGAGCTCGTTCATGCCGAGCATCTGGAAGGCGCCGTCGCCGATGGTGCAGACCGCCGGGGCGTCCGGGAAGGCGAACTTGGCGGTGACGGCGTACGGCATCGCGGCGAGCATCGTCGCCAGTCGGCCCGACATGTCGCCGTGCATGCCGCGGCGGAGCCGGATGTGGTGGCCGTACCAGTCGGCCGTGGTCCCGGCGTCGCAGGTGACGGTGACGCCCTCCGGCAGCCGCTCGTTCACGGCGCGGATGACGCGACGCGGGTTGACGCCGTCGTCGTACGCGACCTCGGCCTGGCGGTGCATCTCCGCCTCCCACTCGCGCATCTCGCCGGCGAGCTTCTCCTGCCACGCAGTGTCCTGCTTGTCCCGCAGCAGCGGCATGACCGCCTCGAGCGTCGCGCCGACGTCGCCCCAGAGGTTGAGCTCCGTCGGGTACCGCAGGCCCATCTGCTCGGGCTTGATGTCGACCTGCACCCCGCGCGCCTGGCCGGAGGCCGGCAGGTACTCGCCGTAGGGGTAGTTCGAGCCGAGGAGCACGATCGTGTCGCACTCCTTGATCTGCGTCAGGCTCGGGCGCGAGCCGAGGAGCCCGACCTGCTGCGTGTGGTACGGCACGTCGGAGGGCACGACGTCCTTGCCGCGGAGCGCCGTGATGATGCCCGCACCGGTCTTCTCGGCGGCCTCGAGCACCAGGTCCGTGGCGCCGCGCGCACCGGCGCCCACCAGGAACGTCACGCGCTCCCCGGCGTTCAGGATCTCGGCGAAGCGGGCGATCTGGTCCTGCGGCGGGACGATGCGGGTCGACGGGGCGACGTCGCTCGACCGGGACACCCAGTGCTCGGCGGCCGGGGCCTCGTACGCCATCGCCTGCACGTCGTGGGGGAGCACGACGACCGCCGGCTGCTTCCGGAGCATCGCGGTGCGGAACGCCGTGTCGACCACGACGCCGACCGCGTCCGGCGTGGCGACGGTCTCCACGTAGCAGGCGACGTCGGCGAACACACGCTCGAGGTTCGACTCCTGCTGGGTGAACGACCCGATCGATGCCAGGCCCTGCTGCCCGACGATCGCGACGACCGGCTGGTTGTCCATCTGCGCGTCGTACAGGCCGTTGAGCAGGTGGAACGCGCCGGGGCTCGAGGTCGCGACGCAGACCCCGACCTCGCCGGTGAACTTCGCGTGCGCGGTCGCCATCAGCGCGGCGATCTCCTCGTGCGTCGGGCGGACGTACTCGAGCTCGCGTTCGCTGCCGTCGGCCTTGCCGAGCGCCCCGTCGAACGCGCCGATCCCGTCGCCCGGGTAGCCGAAGACGCGCGAGACGCCCCATGCCTTGATGCGGTCGATGACGAAGTCGCTCACGGTCGTGCTCATGCACCCACCGTGCTCGGCCGTTCCTGTACGCGCTCAGGTCCCGGTGCGGACGGTCAGGGGATGGGGCGCCAGGTGCCGTCGGCGGCGCTGGCCACGACGGTCTCGATCACGGACGCCGCCCGGGCGCCGTCGGCGAAGGTCGGGAGTCCCTCGGGCCAGGCCGACCGGTCGCCCTCGGCACGGACCGCGGCGTAGGTGTCGGCGACGAAGGCCGCGAAGGCGTCGAGGTACCCCTGCGGGTGCCCGGCCGGCACGACCGCCAGGCGCCGCTGGTCCGGCACGCCCTGCGACGGGTCGCGGACGACGATCTGCGCGCCGCGCTCGTTGCCGAACCACGCGGTCTCGGGCTGCTCCTGGTCGAACGCCGCCGAACCGAGGGTGCCGTCCACCTCGAACCACAGCCGGTTCTTCCGTCCCGCCGCGACCTGCGAGATGACGACGTTGCCGATCCGTCCGGCGGCCGAGCGGAAGGTGGCGACCGCGGTGTCCTCGGTCGTCACCTCGTCCCGCCGCCCGGAGTCGGCGACCGGGTCGGGGTCCGGCGAGCCGGAGAACGACGGGCCGGACGCCGCCGGGCGGGTCGGGTAGACGATGTCGGTCGCCGCGCTCACCGACCGGAACGGCTCTCCCGTGACGAACTCGACCAGGTCGCACCAGTGCGAGCCGATGTCTGCGAACGCGCGGGACACCCCGCCGGCGCCCGCGTCGACGCGCCAGCTCGAGGCGTCCTCGTCGAGCATCCAGTCCTGCAGGTAGTGGCCGTGCACGGCGAGCAGTCGTCCGAGCTCGCCGGCGGCGATGCGCCCCCGGATCTCGCGGACCGCCGGGTGGTAGCGGTACACGAACGGCACGGTGGCGACCACGCCGGCCTCGTCGGCGGCGGCCACGAGCTCGGCGGCCTGCTCGGCGCTGATCGCGAGGGGCTTCTCGCACACGACGTTGATGCCGGCACGGATCACCGCCATCGACTGCGGGTGGTGCTGGTCGTTCGGCGTGCAGACGTGCACGACGTCGGGGGCGTCGGCGATCACCTCGTCGAGCGACGCGTAGCCGCGGGGCACGTCGAGCTGTGCGGCGACCTGCTCCGAGCGGGACGGCGTCCGCCCGAGCACCCCGACGACCTCGGCGCCCGCGGCTCGTGCGGCCCGGGCGTGCACCCCGGCGATCATCCCGGTGCCGACCACGGCGACGCGGATGCGCCGCCCTCCGTACCCACTGCTCATGGTGCTCCCTCGCGCCGGACTCGCCCCACCGTACCGACGCAACCCGGCCGCGTGCCGGAACGCGTGAGTACCGTCGGGGGCATGTCGAGCCTCCAGACCAGCCTGCTCATCCTCGGAGCCAGCGGCGACCTGTCCAAGCGCCTGCTGCTGCCCGGTCTCGCCACCCTCCTCGAGGTCAAGGACGACTGGGACGTCCAGCTCGTCGGCGCGGGTGTCGAGGACATCTCGGACGCGGACTGGAAGGCGCAGGTGCGCACGTCGTTCGAGAACGCGCAGGCGTCGAAGAACGAGGAGGACGAGGGCGCCCACGACGGCGGCGAGAAGCTCAGCAGGCGGCTCGTCGAGGTCATCGAGGCCTCGACCTACCGCAAGGCGGACGTCACCGACGCCGACGACCTCGAGGCACTGCTCGACGCGTGCGACCACGACCCGGCGATCTACTTCGCGCTCCCGCCGGCCGTGACCGAGCAGAGCTGCGCCGTCCTGAAGGGCCTCGACCTGCCGTCGGGCACACGCCTCGCGCTCGAGAAGCCGTTCGGCACCGACGCCGAGAGCGCCGAGCACCTCAACGACGTGTTGCACTCGTTCCTGCCCGAGGAGCGGATCCACCGCGTCGACCACTTCCTCGGTCGCTCCACGGTCCTCAACCTGCTCGGACTGCGCTTCGCGAACCGCATCATCGAGCCGCTGCTCTCGTCGGCGCACGTCGACCGCGTCGACATCGTCTACGACGAGACCCTCGGGCTGGAGGGCCGAGCGCGCTACTACGACAAGGCCGGTGCGCTGGTCGACATGATCCAGAGCCACCTGCTGCAGGTGATGGCCGTCGTCGCGATGGAGGCCCCGGCGTCCATCGACGCCGACGACCTCCGTACGCAGAAGGAGCTCGTGCTCCGCGCCGTACGGCCGTGGGGCGGGGACGTCGTCGCCGCCGGCAAGCGAGCGCGGTACACGGCGGGGACGATCGGCGACCGCGAACTGCCGTCCTACGTCGACGAGGACGGCGTGGACCCGTCGCTCGGCACCGAGACCCTCGCGCAGCTGACCCTCGAGGTCGCGAACTGGCGGTGGGCCGGCGTGCCCTTCACACTGCGCTCCGGCAAGGCGCTCGAGCAGCAGCGGCGCGAGATCGTCATCACCTTCAAGGACTCGCCGCACGTGCCGAACGGCCTGGCCGGTGCCGAGCGGCCGGACAAGCTGCGGATCTGGATCGCCCCCGACGAGATGCAGCTCGAGCTCAACGTGAACGGCCCGGGCGACCCGTACACGATCGACCACACGGCCCTGTCGGTGACCTTCAACCCGGGTCGGCTCAGCGCCTACGGCGAGGTCCTCGCCGGCGTGCTCGAGGGGGACGCGACCCTGTCGGTGCGCGGCGACAGTGCCGTACAGGGCTGGAAGGTCGTCGAGCCGTTCCTGCAGGCGTGGCGCGACGGGAAGGCGCCGCTCGACGAGTACGCGGCCGGCTCGGCCGGTCCCGACAGCTGGGACAACATCGACTGCTGACGCCGCGTCGGCCTGCTGGCCAGGTGGCCGACGGGAGGCGCGTGGCGGGCCCGCCACGCACCTCCCGTCCGTCCGCCGGTCGCGCGGCGTAGCGTCCGGTGACGTGAAGACCACCGACGACGTCCTGTCCACCGTCCCCGCTCCCGCCGGCTCCGACGTCCGCGTCGAACCCGTCCGCTACGACCACGAGGGCACCGCACTCCTCGGTGTGCTGGCGAAGGACCACGCCGTGTCGGGCCCCCGACCCGCGGTCCTCGTGATCCACGACTGGCACGGCGTCAACGAGCACGTCGAGGCCCGGGTGACCATGCTCGCCCGGCTCGGCTACGTCGCGTTCGGTGCCGACGTCTACGGCGAGGGCGTCCGCCCCGGCGACGACACCGCCGGCGAGGTCGCGGGTTCGTACTACCAGGACCTGCCGCTGTTCCGCGCACGGCTGACCGCCGGGCTCGACCGGCTGCGCGAGGACCCCGACGTCGACCACTCGCGCATCGTCGTCATGGGGTACTGCTTCGGCGGGTCCGGTGCGATCGAGCTCGCGCGCACCGGTGTCGACCTGGCCGGTGCGGTGTCGTTCCACGGCGGATTGATCGTGCACGAGCCGTCCGACGCGTCCGCGATCCGGGCGAAGCTCCTCGTGCTCACCGGGGGAGCGGACCCGATGGTGCCGGACACGAAGGTCGCCGAGTGGCAGGACGAGATGCGTGCCGTGCCGTCGGTCGACTGGCAGGTGGTGACCTACTCGGGTGCGATGCACGCGTTCGCGGTGCCGGGCACCGACGCGCCGGACCACGGGGCGCAGTACCAGGAGCGCGCCGACCGTCGCTCGTGGCAGGCGCTGCAGGTGTTCCTCGCCGAGGTGTTCGACGAGGAGCCGACCGTGGTCTGAGCCGCGCGACACGCCGAGGACTCCGTGCGGCGCGGCTCGATTGGCGTTCCGCGCCGCACCTGTTGTAGAGTCTTCCACGGCCGCAAGGCCAGCATCGGTCGCAAGACCGGATGCGCTCGTAGCTCAATGGATAGAGCATCTGACTACGGATCAGAAGGTTGGGGGTTCGAGTCCCTTCGAGCGCACATCTGAGAAGGCCCCGTCGCACTGCGGCGGGGCCTTCGTCGTTCCCGGATCTCTGACGGGCCCTCGTCGCTCTCTCAGCCATGCCGCTGTGCACCGTGCACTGATTCACGTGCTCGAAACGACATCCTGCACGTTCTCTCGCTCCTGTGCCGTCACTACGGTTGCTCCAACCCGGTCGCCCCGGCCGGCACCCCTTCCCCCCAGGAGCATCCGATGGCCAGTGCAGCGTCAGCACCACCAGCCCCGTCGGTCGTCGTCGACGACCACTCCCTGTCCCGTGTCCCCGCCTCCGCCCGCTACGGCTGGTTCCAGGTCGCAGTGCAGCGGTTCGGACAGATCTCCGCACTGTCCCAGTTCCTGCTCGGCGCCACGCTCGGTTTCGGCATGGGCTTCTGGCAGGCGTTCTGGGCCATCACCCTCGGCGCCGTGATCCTGGAGATCGTGTCGGTCTTCGTGGGCATCATCGGCATGCGCGAAGGTCTCAACACGTCCGTCATCGCCCGGTGGACCGGGTTCGGCAAGGCCGGTTCGGCACTGGTCGGGCTTGCCATCGGCCTGAGCCTGATCGGCTGGTTCGGCATCCAGTCGGGTGTCTCCGCCGCCGGCCTCGTCGCGATCCTGCCGGTCCTGCCGGCATGGGCGTGGTCGCTCGTGTTCGGCCTGCTGGTCACCGCGATCGTGCTCCGCGGCTTCCACTCGATGCAGTGGCTCGCGAACATCACGGTGCCGCTGTTCCTGATCCTGGTCGGCTGGGCGGTCACGGTCGAGCTGAGCCGGCACTCGATCGCCGAGCTCGCCGCGAAGGCCCCGGCCGGCCCCGAGCTGAGCTTCGTCGCCGGCACCACGCTCGTGGCGGGCGGCTTCATCGTCGGCGCCGTCATCACGCCGGACATGACGCGCTTCAACCGCTCGGTCGGCGACGTCGTGAAGCAGACCGCGCTCGGCGTCACCCTGGGGGAGTACGTCATCGGGCTCGCGGGTGTCCTGCTCGCCCACGCCGTCGGGTCGTCCGACATCACCCGCGTCATCACGTCGAGCGTCGGCTGGGTCGGCATCCTCGTGATCCTGCTCGGCACGTTCAAGATCAACGACTGGAACATCTACAGCTCGAGCCTCGGCGTCACGAACTTCATCGACGTGGTGTTCCGCCGCAAGGTGAACCGCGGCGTCGTCACCCTCGTGCTGGGTGTCGTCGGGTCGGTGCTCGCCGCGGTCGGGTTCCTCGACGCCTTCACCCCGTTCCTCATCGTGCTGGGCGTCGTGTTCCCGCCGATCGCCGGGATCATGGTCGCCGAGTACTTCGTCGTGAAGCGCTGGCGCCGCGAGCTCAGCGAGAGCGAGGGCCTCCCGGCGACGAGCCCGACCTGGGTCCCCGCGACGCTCGTCATCTGGGCGGTCGCCGCACTGGTCGGGTACTTCGTCGCCGTCGGCATCCCGTCGATCAACTCGGTCGTCATCGCCTTCGTGCTCTACGTGATCGCCGGCAAGGCCGGCTGGGTCCGCGGGGTCGGGATCAGCCGCACCGAACAGGCACCGGCAGCGGTCGACGGCGGCACGACCAGCGAGGCCCCGGCGACCGCTCCGGCACCCGCACCGGCGCCCTGAAGCCGGCGGTCGGCAGCTCCCTCGCCGACCGCCACCTGGCCGCCGACCGTGCCGCGGCTCCCTGATCCGGACACGGCACGGTCGGCCCGCCCCCCGCTCCAGCACCACTCGAGCACGCACCACCAGCACGCACCACCAGCACGCACCACCCCGAAGGGAACCCCATGCGCATCGGCATCGACGTCGGCGGCACGAACACGGACGCCGTCCTGATGGACGGCAGCACGGTCGCCGCGGCCGTGAAGCGGTCGACCAGCCAGGACGTCACCTCCGGGATCGTCGCCGCACTGGCCGGCCTGCGCGAGCAGCGCGACTTCACCTCGGCGGACATCGACGGCGTGATGATCGGCACCACGCACTTCATCAACGCACTCATCGAGGCCCGCGGGCTCGCCCCCACCGCGGCCGTCCGCCTCGGCCTGCCGGCGACCGCATCCCTGCCGCCGTTCACCGACTGGCCCGAGCACCTGGTCGGTGCCGTGCAGGGTCGGGCCTTCCTGGCACACGGCGGCCACGAGTTCGACGGCCGGGTCATCTCGGAGCTCGACCCGGACGAGCTGAAGCGGCACGCCGAGGCGATCGGCGCCGCCGGCATCCGCTCGATCGCGATCTCGTCGGTGTTCTCGCCGATCAACGACGAGTTCGAGCAGCGGGCACAGGAGATCATGGCCGCCGAGCTCGGCCCGGACGTCGCGTTCTCGCTCTCGAGCGAGATCGGCCGGATCGGCCTGCTCGAGCGCGAGAACGCCACGATCATCAACGCCGCGCTGCGTGAGCTCGCCGAGCGCATCGTCGACGGGCTGTCCGGTTCCGTCGCCGGCAGCGGCATCGACGCGCCCCTGTTCCTCAGCCAGAACGACGGCACGCTCATGGACGTCGAGTACGCCCGTCGGTACCCGGTCGCCACCTTCGCCTCCGGACCGACGAACTCGATGCGCGGCGCGGCCGTGCTGTCCGGCTTCGACACCTGCGCGGTCGTCGACGTCGGCGGCACCACGAGCGACGTCGGCGTGCTGACCGGTGGGTTCCCGCGCGAGGCCACCGGCGAGGTCGCCGTCGCCGGCATCCGCACGAACTTCCGGATGCCCGACGTGCTGTCGATCGGCATCGGGGGTGGCTCCCGCGTCCGCGCGGACGGCGCCCTGGTCGGACCGGACTCGGTCGGCTACCGGCTCACCGAGGAGGGGCTCGTCTTCGGTGGCGACACCCTGACCGCGACCGACGTGGCCGTCCGCGGCGGTCGGGGTGCGATCGGGGACGCCTCGCGTGTCGCCGGGGTGCCGGCCGAGGTCGCCGAGCGAGCCCTCGCGGTGATCGCCGAGCGCGTCGCCGACGTCGTGGAGCGCATGCGCACCTCGTCGGACCCGCTCCCGGTGGTCGCCGTCGGCGGCGGCTCCGTGCTGCTGCCGGACACCCTGCCCGGACTCGGCACCGTGCACCGGCCCGAGCACTACTCCGTGGCCAACGCCATCGGCGCCGCGATCGCCCAGGTCTCGGGCGAGGTCGACAAGGTCTACGCCATCAGCGACGGCAAGCGCTCCGCCGTGGTCGACGAGGCTCGGCAGGAAGCGGTCGACCGTGCCGTCGCCGCCGGCGCGGACCCGTCCAGCGTCGCGATCGTGGACTTCGACGAGGTCCCGATCCCGTACCTGCCCGGCAACGCCACACGCATCCGCGCCAAGGCCGTCGGTGACCTCGCGCTCGGGGCGCTGGTCCGATGACCACGACGGTCACGGGCCCGGGTGCGGACACGCGTCCGACGACGCCCACCGTCCGCCTGATAACCGAGATCGGCGAGGACTGCTCCGCCCTCGCCCGCGGTGCCGCCGTGCTCGGCACCGGCGGCGGCGGTGACCCGTACATCGGCCGCCTGCTCGCCGAGGCCGCGGTCCGCGAGCACGGCCCGGTGCCGGTCGTCCAGGTCGAGGACCTGCCCGACGACGCCGTCGTGCTCAACGTCGCGATGATCGGCGCACCGACCGTCATGGTCGAGAAGCTGCCGTCCGGCGCACAGTTCGCCGAGGCGATCCGCAGCCTGGCCACCCACCTCGGCGTCACCCCGACGCACGTCGCGTGCATGGAGGTCGGCGGCGTCAACTCGACCAGCCCGATCGTCGCCGCGGCCGAGCTCGGCCTGCCGCTCGTCGACGGCGACGGCATGGGCCGTGCCTTCCCCGAGGTGCAGATGGTCCTGCCGACCCTGTCGGGGATCAGCGCCACGCCGATGGCACTCGCCGACGAGAAGGGCAACACCGCCGTCTTCGACACCGTCGACAACCGCTGGGCGGAACGGCTCGCCCGCACGGCGACGGTGGAGATGGGGTGCTCCGCGATCACCGCGCAGTACGCGATGTCCGGCGCCGAGCTCAAGCAGTCGTACGTCCGCGGCAGCCTGTCGCTGAGCGTCGCGATCGGCGAAGCCCTCGTCGATGCCCGTGCCGCGAACGAGGACCCGGTCGCCGCCGTCACCGCAGTGCTCGGCGGGACCGTCGTGTTCGAGGGCAAGGTCGCCGACGTCGAACGGAAGACCGTCACCGGCTTCGCCCGCGGGACCGCCCGGATCGCAGGATCCGGCGGCGACACCGGCCTGGAGGCCGTGCTCCGGTTCCAGAACGAGCATCTGCTGGTCGAGGTGGCCGGGTCGGTCTGTACCACCACCCCCGACCTGATCGTCACCCTGGACGCCGAGACCGGCGAACCGATCACCACCGAGGGACTGCGGTTCGGCGCGCGCGTCCGGATCGTCACCGCCCCGGCCGACCCGCGCTGGCACACCCCGGCGGGCCTCGCGCTCGCCGGACCCCGGTACTTCGGCTACGACACCCCGGCGGTCCGCCACGACGGCACCGTCAGCGAGGGAGAACACGCATGAGCTGGACCATCGACGTCGACGACCTGCCCGACCTCGCCCGCGGCGCCGCACTGCTCGGCACCGGCGGCGGGGGCGACCCGCTCATCGGGATGCTGCTCGTCAAGGCGGCGATCGAGGAGCACGGCCCGGTGACGGTCCTCGACCCGCCCGAGGTGCCGGACGACGCCCTCGTCATCCCCACCGCGCAGATGGGCGCCCCGACCGTGGTGCTCGAACGGCTGCCCGCCGGCCCGGAGCCGCTCGGCGCCCTCCGGCGGCTCGAGGCGCACCTCGGCCGGACCGCCACCGCGACGATGCCCATCGAGTGCGGCGGCATCAACTCGATGATCCCGCTGCTCGTCGGCGCGACCGGTGGTCTGCCCGTCGTCGACGCGGACGGCATGGGCCGTGCGTTCCCCGAACTACAGATGGAGACGTTCTCGGTCTACGGGGTGCCGGGGTCCCCGCTCGCGATCAGCGACGAGAACGGGCACGGCGTCGTGATCGACACCGGGCACGACAACCGGCAGATGGAGTGGCTCGCCCGCGGCGTGACGATCCGGCTCGGCGGCGTCGCGTACATCGCCGAGTACGCGATGACCGGCAGCCAGGTCCGCGCTACCGCGGTACCGAGGACCCTGTCGTTGGCGCTGTCGGTCGGACGCGCGATCCGCCGGGCACGTGAGGAGCACCGCGATCCCGTCGAGGGGCTCGCCGAGGCCTTCGGGCAGACGATCTACACGCACCTGCGCGAGCTCTTCGACGGCAAGGTCGTCGACGTCGAGCGCCGCACGGTCGACGGGTTCGCGAAGGGTCGCGCGGTCGTGCAGGGTGCCGACGGCTCCGAGCTGGAGATCGCCTTCCAGAACGAGAACCTCGTCGCGCGGCGGGACGGCCGACTGGTCGCCGTCGTGCCGGACCTGATCTGCGTGCTCGACGCGGAGACCGCCGAACCGATCACGACGGAGCGGCTGCGCTACGGGCAGCGTGTCCGGGTGATCGGGGTCTCGACGCCCGACCTGATGCGCACACCGGAGGCCCTCGCGGTCTTCGGCCCGTCGTGCTTCGGCCTGGACGACGAGTTCGTCCCGGTCGAGCAGCTGCACGAGCGCACCCCGGTGGGGGCGCGCTGAGCAGCGCCGATGCGCGAGGATCGCTGGTGTGCACCAGGGCGAGCAGCGTGACGGAGCCGTGACGGGCCTCCGAGCCGACGACGTCGACGACCTCGCGCGCGGCACTGCGCTGTTGGGGTGCGGCGGTGGCGGCCAGGTCGACCACATGGCGCACGCGCTCCGGCGGGCGCTCGGGACCGGCGGGGTGCCCGTCGTACCGATCGACGCCGGTCTCGGCGCGGTGGTGGCGGTCGGACTCGTCGGTTCCACCACCGTGCTCGAGGAGAAGACGCCGAGCGGGCGGGAACTGCCCGGTGCGCTCGCCGCCGTCGAGCGGTGGACGGGCCGGACCGCCGATGCGGTCGTCGCCGCGCAGATCGGTGGCGTCACCGGGCCGGCGGCGGCGCTCACGGCACACGCGGCGGGCCTGCCGCTCGTCGACGCGGACCTGGTCGGTCGGGCGACGCCGCGCCTCGACCAGCTGTCCCTGTTCGTCGACGCGCTGCCGGCGGTCACCGCGGCGGCGGTGACGTCGAGCGGCCTGCGCATCGTGGTCGACACGGCCGATCCCCGCGACCTGGAGACCGTGTGGCGCGAGGCGGTGTCGCACAGCGGCGGGTGGGCGGCCTTCGCGGTCGGCCCCGTCGACGCCGAGGTGCTGACGGGCCGCTGCATCACCGGGAGCGTCGACCGGGCACTGCGGACCGGTCGGGCCGCTGCGGACGCCGCGGGGGTCGAGGACCTCGTCCGCGGGCTCGACGGTGCCCGGCTCGTCGCCCGCGGCCGCGTGCTCGACGTGCAGCGCAGCGGGGACGCCGTCGCGTTCGTCCACGGTTCGATGGCGATCCGCGACGCCGCCACCGGAGCGGTGGCCCGGGTCGAAGCGGGCAGCGAGTGGGTGCACTGCCTGGTGGACGGCGAACCGGTCGCGAGCACGCCGAGCTGCATCGTGGTCGTCGACGCACGGTCCCTGCGCCCCGTCACCACCGAGCGGGCACGGGTCGGGGACGAGCTCGCGGTGCTCGTGCTGCCCGGAGCGCCGTGGTGGTGGGCGTCCCCGCACCGGACCGCACGCGTCTCGCCGCGGGCCTTCGGCATCGACGCCGACGCGGTCCCCGAGGTCGTCGCGTGATCCCCGTCGCCGAGTTCCTGCCCCTGCTGCCGGCTGGCACGACGTTGCTCGTCGGACCGGCGTCGGGCACGGTCGGCACGGTGCGCGGACTCGTCGGCCCGCCCGAGCACGTCGGCCGGCTCCTCGGGTCCGGGGACGGAGCGGTCGTCCTCCTCACCCCGGTCGAGCGCTTCGACGCCCGCTTCGACGTGCTGCTCCGACGCGCGGCGTCCGCGGGGGTCCCGGTGCTCGTCGTCGGCGTGAGCGACGGGACGCCGCTCCCGGGAGCCGGGACCGCGGCGCTCGCCGAGCGGCTCGGCGTCGCGGTGGTCGCGACCCCGGACCCGTGGGCCGCCTCGGTCCGGGTCCACGAGCTCATCGGGTCGGGCGACGCGCCCGCTGCTCGTGCCGCCGTCGCCGCGGCACGCATCGGGCTCGACGCCGGACCCGCGCTCGACGAGCTCTTCGTGCGGCTCGAGACCGAGCTCGGACACGCGGTCCGGTTCCTCGACGCGTCGGGTCGCCCGCTTCGTGGTGCCGGCGTCGCACCGGCGACCGCGGCGCTGCTCGCCCGCACGGTCGGGACGAGCGAACCGGTCTGGGCGAGCGACGACCGGGAGACCGTCGTGGCCGTGCCCGTGCCCACCGGCATCGGGCCGCGGGCCTGGCTGGCGGTCGGGACCACGACGCCGCTGCGCGCCGAGCGGGCGGTGCTCGCGACGGCGCTCCGGGTGGCGGCGGTCGCGGCCGGGCACCGGCTCGTGCTCACCCGGCTCGACGACGAGCGCGACGCCCGGTACCGGATGGCGATGCTCGACGACCTCCGCGCCGCTGACGGAGCGCCCGCGCCGCCCCTGGTGCAGCGGACCATCGCCGCGGGGTGGGAGCTGGACGCCTGGCACGTCGGTGTCCGGCTCGTCGCACGGGGACTGGTCGACGCCGTGGCGCTGCGGCGCGAGGTCGAGACGACCTTCGACGGGCACGGGCTCGACGTCGTGGTGGTGGAGCAGACCGACGGCTGGGCGCTCTGGTCCTCGACCGTCGACGAACCCGACCGTGCCGCGGTCGCCGCGGTCGCCGCCTCGGTGCGTGCGGCGCAGAACGCCCTGCGCTCCGCGGTCGACACGAACGTCGGTGTCGGCAGCGTGCACGCCGGTCCGGCGGGACTCGTGCGGACGCTCGGCGAGGCGGGTGACGCGGTCCGCCTGGCTGCTGCGCGACCGGAGTCCGGCTTCTTCGTGCACGTCGACCGGCTCGGGCTCGCGCAACTGCTGCTCGCGTGGACGCAGACGGACACGTTCCTGCCGGCGGCGGAGCAGCTCCTCGCGCCGCTGGAGCGCGGGGGCGGTGCGCTGCGCTCGACCCTGGCGGCGTACCTCGACGCGGAGTCCTCGGTGGCGGAGACGGCAGCGGTGCTCGGGGTGCACCGGAACACCGTGGCGGATCGGATCGACCGGGTGCAGCGGTTGCTCGGTGTGGACCTCGGCGACCCGGAGACCCGGCTCGCGCTGCACCTCGCGACGCGGGCGCTCGGCGGGGCGTAGCCCGCGGGGCGGCGCGCCCGCGGGGCGGCGCGCCCGCGGGCCGCGACGCGCGCTCAGGCGTCCCCGGGGCTGTACGGGCGGCGCGGCGTCCGGCACCATGAGGGCATGAGGACCCGCACCGTCGCGGCCACGGCCGTCGTGGTCGTCCTCGTCGCGCTCACCGGGTGCACCCGGCAGCAGACCGCGTTCGACGGGGTCGCGCGGGCGGCGTGCGAGACGAAGGTCGGACCGGCCATCGTCGCGTGGTGGCGGGACGAGTACGGGACGACCCCGTGGAAGGTCGTGGACACCCGTTCGACGAGTGTCGAGCGCGGTCAGGGCGGCCCGAGCGAGATGGCCACGGCCTCCGTCACCGGCGAGTCGTCGGTGCAGCGCGAGGAGCACGGGGTCACGACGAAGCCGGTCGAGTGGTCGTGTTCGGTGCAGACCTCGGCCGATGACCCCTCCGCGGTGTCGGCGACGATCCGTGAGATCACGCTGCGTCCACGCGGCCGGTCGTGACGTCGAACGCCCGCTCGACCCTCCGGAGATCGCACGTCGAACTCCGTTCCCGACATCGAACCAGGAGCGTGACCTGGTTCGACGTCGGGAACGTGGTTCGGTACCGGCACGGGAGCGCTCTGCTGGCAGGTCAGCCCGGCCAGGACTCCTGCGCCCACGAGCCGTCCGAGTGGCGCTCGTAGGCGAGCCGGTTGCTCGCGGCATCGGTCGCGCCTCGCCAGAACAGCATGCGCACCGGTGTGAGGGCGAACCCGGCCCACGTCGACGGCGGCTCCAGGTCCCCGCCCGGCCGCTCGCGCTCGAACGCCGCCCAGCGCTCCCGACGGCGCACGGGGGTTTCCGCGGCGGCCGCGTGGTCGTTCACCCATGCGAGCACCTGCAGGTACCGGGTCCGGGCGACGTAGGCGGTACGGGCCTCGGCGTCGGTGACGGGTGCCACGTCGCCGACGACCACGAGCTGCCGGGCGGCCTCGGGCCAGACGAGGGTGACGGCGGCACGGGGGAGTGCGGCGAGCTCGGCGGCCTTGCGACTCCGGCGGTCGGTGTGGAAGTGCAGTCGGTGCCCGTCGAAGCGTGACAGCAGCACGGTCCGAGCGGACGGGTAGCCGTCGAGGCCGACCGTGGACAGGGTCATCGTCGGACCGGGGCCGTCCTCCGCGGACGGCAGCCACGACGCCGCCAGGACGAGCGGGTCCGCCGGGGCAGCGGCAGCGTCGTCGGCCGCAGCCGCCGCCTGCCCCGGCAGCACGGTCACGGCACCGCCACCACGTCCGGCGCGAGCGGACCGGCAGTACCAGCACCAGAGGCACGCACGGCGCCCGCGCCGGCGGCACCGACCGACGGCTTCGCGACCGCCGGGTCGAACCGGGCGATCTCGTGCAGGGACGCCACGGCCTCGTCGAGCGACAGGTCCCACAGCGCCCGCCCGTAGGCCGCGGTCGCCCGGCTCGCATCCCCGACGACCCCCGGCGTGCCGAAGTCGTTCGACAGCCACCCGAAGGACACCGGACCGCCGTTGAACCGGATCCGCGAGAACTCCGCCAGGTGGTCCGGTACCCACCGCTCCGCGAGCGACATGTCCACCAGGTCGGGACGCAGGTGCAGGATCATCGACGTCTCCGCCGCTCCGCCGTGGATCCCGAGCCCGCGCTCGTCGGCGTCCTCGCCCGAGGGGCCGGGCATCCGCGCGAGCGTCGGCATCAGGAACGTCTTCAGCCCGTACCGCTTCCGGATCTCGCGCAGCGCGACCTGCAGCAGGGCGACGTTCCCGCCGTGCCCGTTCGCGAAGACCAGCGACCCGGCACCCGTCAGCGCGACGGCCCGACCGATCTGCACCGCGGTGTCGAACATCGTCGACTCGTCGAGCCACACGGTGCCCGGTGCCCAGCTGTGCTCGTCGGACTTCGTGAACGCCAGCGCGGGCAACTGCCAGACGTCGAGGCCCTCGGCAGCGGCACGCTCGACGGCCGCGCCACCGATGTGGTCGGCGAGCAGGAAGTCGGTGACGAGCGGCAGGTGCGGTCCGTGGTGCTCGACGGCCCCGGTCGGCTGCACGACGATCGTGTCCGGTCCGAAGCCGGCGGCGACCGCCGGTCCCGACAGCTCCGCCAGCCGACGCGAGCGCACCGCGTCGCTCACTTGCCGAACCCCGGCACGACGGGCTGCGCGGACGCGGTCGAGCCACCACTCACCACGAGCGACGGATCGATGACGTGCCCGGGGTTGAGCAGCCCGTCCGGGTCGGTACGCCGCTTGAGGGCCACGAGCTCCTCGACCCCGTGGTCGACGTAGTACTGGTGCGGACTGTGCACCCGGACGCCCAGGTCACGGAGCACCGGGTACCCGGCGTAGACGTCCTCGGCCCCGGTGTACGGCGCGGTGAGCATGCCGATCGGGCCGACGTGTGCCGCCTCGATGTGCAGCATCCCGCCCGGGTACACGGCCTCGACCTCGGCGATCCGGTCGATCAGCGCCTCGCCACCGACCTCGACGTGGAAGTACTCGGTGTCGGGGGTGTTCCGCTTGAGCCACCAGATCGGGTGGTTGTACGACAGCATCGACACCTTGGTGGTCTGCTGCAGGCCTTCACGGACGTCGGACACGGTGCCGCCGGCCTGCTCGACCAGGGCGCGGGCCTCGTCGAGCACGACGTCGTCGATGATCGCGCGCAGGCTCGCCCGGTCGTCCGGGATTGCCGTGTCCGAGGGCAGCGTGGCCGCGACCTCCGGCCGGTCGGCGCTGACGAGCCGCGGCACCGGGTCGAGCCCGCGCAGGGTCCGCACCGCGACGAGCGCGTCCTCGAACGTCGGGAACGAGGCGTACACCGCGCGCCACTCCTGCAGCGGCTCGAGCCGGACGGTCGCCCGGGCGATCACACCCGCCGTGCCGTAGGTGTGCACGAACGGCTGCGCCTCGTCACCCTCGACGTGCAGCAGCTCGTCCGAGCCGGGCAGTGCGACGTCGAGCGCGGTGACGAACCCCTGCCAGTTCGAGCCGTGCGCGATCGAGCCGGTGCCGCCGGAGCCACCGGACAGGAACCCGCCGATGGTGGACTGCGCGGTCGACGGGTACATCCAGAGCTGTTGCCCGGCGGCAGCCGCGGCCTGCTCGAGGGCCACCATCGAGGCGCCGGCCTCGGCGGTGATCCACCCGTCGCCGACCTCGACGACGGCCCGCGCCCGGGAGGTGTCGAGGACGAGTCCGCCGTGCAGCGGGATGCCCTGGCCGTAGTTGCCGGTGCCCTTGCCGCGGGTGGTGACCGGGACACCGTGTCGGACGGCCGCCGCCAGCGTGGCGGCGACGAGCTCCGCGGACGCCGGGTACGCGACGAGGTCGGCGAGTCCCAGCGGCAGCTGCGCGCTGAGGACGGGGCTCATGGTCGCCTCGTCGACGGAGGCGCGGGCTCGGGTGCGCTCGTCGGCGCTGACGCCGCGCTCACCGAGCAGGTCGACGAGGTCGGCGTGGAGCGCCGCGAGCGCCTCGGCGGAGACGACGGTGGTGGAGGCGGGGGTGACGGTGGTCATGCTCACTCCTGTGGGGTGGGTGGTGCGGGAGACGACGGACGGGAGGGACGACACACGACGTGTGCCGCGCCTCCCGTCCGGTGGGTGGTCGGCCGACACGACGGACGTGCGGCCGACCCGGTGTCAGTTGCCCAGGCCGATGGACTTGTCGAGGAACTCGTTCGTGTACAGGTCGGACGGTGCGAGGTCGCTCTTCACGTCACCGGTGCCGGCGAAGACGGGCTTCGCCTTGTCGATGAAGTCCTGCATGCGCTGCTCGTCCATCGAGCCGATGTAGCCGTCGGTGTCCTTCGCGAGACCGAGGTCCACCATCTGCTTCGCTGCGAACGCCCCGACCTTCGAGTCGTACGTCCAGCCGTTGTTGTACTGCTGCACGAGCTGGGTGATGAGGTCGTTCGTGGCCTCCGGTGCCTTCAGGTAGTCCACGTCGGCCTGCTGCATCACGGGCACGAGCTTCTTCAGGCACGGCGTGAGCTCCGACAGGTCGCCGGTGCGGACCGACATTGCCTCGGGGTAGGGGTTCCACCCGGTGCTCGAGATGGTCTTGTACGCGACCTTCTTGCCCCAGGCGGCGACCTGGTTCTGGTAGATGTACGGCTCGGCGGTCGCGAAGCCCTGCTGTGCGTCCTTGCCGCCGGCGGAGACGAACTTCGACGGGGTGCCGTCGTAGCTGCCGTCGAGGACCTGCTTCGGCAGGATGCCGGACTGCTCGAGGTACGTCATGTACGCGGCGCCGTTGAAGTAGCGGACGACGCCGCCGTTCTTCTCGAGCTCCTTGCCGAGGTCCTCGATGGAGTCCACGTCGGGGTAGGTCTTCGGGTCCCACATGATCGACATCGGGGACGAGTCGTTCTCGGCGAAGACGGCGGTGGTGGGCAGGTTGCCGGAGAACTGCACCTGCTCGTCGGTGGACATGTAGCCGAGGGTGATGTCCTTGTCCTGGTACATCTGCGAGGCGACCTTGGTGTAGCCGATCGCGGGGCCGCCGGCGCGGACCTCGAGCTGCACGCCGGTGCTCTTGCCGTTGGCGTACAGGTCACCGGTGACGGTCTTGCCCGAGGCGTCGATCGAGGGGTTCGGGCCGAGCATCTCGTACAGGTGGCCGTGTTCGCCCTCGGGGTTCCAGTCGGTCTGGACGACGACCGTCGCGGGGCAGACGCCCGAGAGGTCGATCGCGGGACCGGTCGCGGTCTTCGCGCTGGCGCTCGACGCCGCGGTGCCGGCGGACGAGCCGGCGGCGCATCCGGTCAGGGCGAGGGCGGTCACCGCGAGGGCTGCGGTGGCGACGCCGAGTCGGGTGGTGGTGCGCATGGAGGCTCCGTTCGTGGTGCGGGTCTCGTGGTGCTGTGGGTCGGGTGAGGGGAGGGAAGGGAGAACCGGGAGACCCGCATCGCGGCGGTCAGGGGGGGGAGACCGCCGCGATGCGGATCAGCTGAAGTCGTGCCAGCGACCGACCGCCAGGCGGCCGATCAGTCCGAACACGAGGAAGACGGCGACGCCGTACAGCGAGGCGATGATGATCGTCGCGTAGAGCTCCGGTCCCATCAGCCGCGAGGCGGTCACCTGGATGAGGACGCCGAGCCCGGGGTTGCCGCGCTGGAAGAACTGGTCGCCGACGATCGCACCGATGACGCTCAGGCCGGCCGAGGTCCGCAGGCCGACGAAGATCGACGGCAGCGCCGCGGGGAACTGCAGCTTCACGAGCTGGGCGAACCGGCTCGCCCGCTGCAGCCGGAAGAGCTCGCGCTGTGCCCGGTCGGCGGACTGCAGGCCGAAGAGCGTGTTCGACACCATCGGGAACAGGGCGATCATCACGGTGACGATGACCCGGCTGGCGAACTCGTAGCCGAACAGGGCGCCGATGAGCGGCACGAGCGCCAGGATCGGCACGCACTGCAGCACCACCGCGTACGGGTAGAGCGAGCGCTCGAGCCACTTCGCCTGCGCCATCGCCATCGCCCAGACGACACCGATGACGATCGCGAACCCGAGGCCGACGAGGGACACGACGGTGGTGCGACCGAGCGCTGACCACAGGTCGGTGCCGAAGGTCGAGGGCGAGCCGTCGGGCATCGTCGGGGCGACGATCGCCTTCGCGACGAGGTGCGGGTACGGCACCAGGAACGCGAGGCCACGGACGTGGTCGTAGTAGGCGGCCGCGGCGTACCAGATGCCGACGAGCACGACGAGGACGACGACGGGCTGCCACCACGACACGCTCCGACGGGAGCGGGGTGCGGTGCGGCGTGCTGCCGCTCGGACGGCACGGGTCTCGGCGACCTCCTGCAGGGTGACCATCAGCGGTGTCCTTCCCGGAGCGCGTGCGAGACCTCGCCGACCAGTTCGGCGAACTCGGGGGTGAAGCGGATGTCGGGGTCGCGCGGCATCGGGAACGGCACCTCGAACCGGCCGACGATGCTGCCCGGACGACCGGACATGACGACGACCTCGGTGGACAGGTACACGGCCTCGGACACCGAGTGGGTGATGAACAGTCCGGCGAACTGCTGCTCGACGAAGAGCCGCAGGAGCTCGTCGTTCAGACGCTCGCGGGTGATCTCGTCGAGGGCGCCGAACGGCTCGTCGAACAGGAACAGCTCGGGGTCGAGCGTCAGCGACCGGGCGAGCGAGACGCGCATCCGCATGCCGCCGGACAGCTGCTTCGGCAGGTTCGTCTCGAAGCCGCCGAGCCCGACCAGGTCGATCGCCCGCGCAGCCTTCGCCGCCCGTTCGGCCTTGGACACGTGCCCGAGCTCGGCGAGGAGCTCGACGTTGCCCTGCACGGTGCGCCACGGCAGCAGGGTCGCGTCCTGGAACACGTACCCGATGCGGTCGGCGGCGACGTCTGCCGACCCGTCGGACGCCGACTCGAGGCCGGAGGCGATGCGCAGGAGGGTCGACTTGCCGCAGCCGGAGGGCCCGACGACGGAGACGAACTGCCCGCGGTCGACGGTGAGGTCGACTCCCTGCAGGGCGATGGTGCCGTTCGGGAAGGTCATCTCGACGTTCCGGAAGTCGAGCAGCGTGTCCGTCGTGGTGACGGGCGGCGGGGCGGTGGTGGTCACGGGCACCTCGGGTTCTCGGGTCACGGGTTCGCGGTGGTGGGGCGAGTGGGTCAGGCGGGGACGGGTGCGGTCGCGCGGACGGGCACCGGGAGGGCGACGGTCGTGCGGACCTCGGTGCGTGCGACGAGCCGCCCGCGGGACAGGACGATGCGGTCGGCCGGAGCGTTCGCCACCGCGTCGGTGACGCTCGTCGCGGCGATCGCGAGCAGGTCGGCCCGCCGTCCGGGGACGGGGCCGGCGGTCGGGAGGCCCATCACGCTCCGGGCGGTGTCGCTCACCATCGCGTACGCCTGGTCGGGTGTGACGTGGCCGGCCGACACGAGCAGGCTCGCCGTCTCGAGGGCGTCGCTCCGCCCGACCGGGTTGAACGGGTCGCGGACGTTGTCCGCGCCCGCGGCGACCCGCACGCCGGCCTCGGTCAGGGCGCGGATCGCGGTGAGTCCCCGCGGGGTCGACACCGGGTGCTGCCACCCCTGCAGGTACAGGTTGGTGATCGGCAGCGCGATGACGCCGAGGTCGGCCGCGGCGACGTCGGCGACGACCTCGGCCAGGCGCTCCGGGCCGAGCGTGCCGAGCCGGACGCAGTGCCCGGCGGAGTACTGCCGGCCGGTGCGCTCGCCGTGCGTCATCCGCAGGACGGCACGGGCGTAGTGGTCGAGGGTGACCGGTCCGTCGAGGCTCTCGTCGGTGTGCAGGTCCACCCCGACCCCGTACCGCTCGGCGATCGCGAGGAGTCGGTCGACGTCGGCGAGCGGGTCCTCGGCGAGGTGCGGGGCTCCGCCGACCAGGTCGACGCCGCAGTCGAGGACGGCCTCGACGTGGTGGTCGGGGGCGAGCGGCCCGGCGAGGGCGACGAGCTCGATGTCCATGAGGCCGGCGAGCTCGTCGCGGACCTGCACGAGGGCGCGGGCGCCGCGGGTGGCCGACTCGACGGAGGCGGGTGCGTCCGCGGCGGTGCGGCGGCCGCTCAGCACGTCGACGTGGGTGCGGACGGACGTGGTGCCGGCGGCGAGCAGTGCCAGGGCGGCGGTCCGTGCCCGGTCGGCGACGTCCTCGACGGTCATCGTGGTGGCGTGCGCGGACCACGAGGCGATCGCAGCACCGAGGTCACCGAGCGGCGGGCGGATCGCGTCGGCGCTCAACGCCTTGTCGAGGTGCGCGTGCGGCTCGGCCGGGGCGGTGAGCAGCAGGCGTCCGTCGAGGTCGAGCACGGTACCGGCAGGGGCGGTGAGGGAGCCGGCGGGGGCGACCCGGCTCACGGTCTCGTCGTCGATCGCGACGTCGACCAGGCGCCCGTCCGGCAGCAGTGCGGACCGCAGGAGCCCGACCTGGCGGGGTGCTGTGGGGTCCATCCGGGGCCTCCCGATCGTGTGTGAGAATGTTGATCGCATCAACATCTCCGATGCTAGGGCGGCAGTGTTTCCCTCTCGTTTCGAGGCGGTTGCCGTGTGTGACACCCGTCCCGGTCGGACCGGGCGGCCGGAACGACGGTTCCGACCGGGGCCCGTCGGACGCGCCCTCGACCGCACCGGAGTGCCGCCACCAGGCCGAGAGGAGTGCGCGTGAGCACCGGTACCACCACCGAGACCGACCGCGTCGTCGACGACCAGACCCAGCGGATCGGGGAGCACATCCGCGCCCGCAGACGCGCTGCACGGCTCACCCTCGTGCAGGTCGCCGAGCTGACCGGGCTCTCGCACCCGTTCCTCAGCCAGGTCGAACGGGGACACTCCCGCGCGAGCATGGTGTCCCTCGAGAAGATCGCCGCCGCGCTCGGGACCACCCAGGTCGAGCTCCTCGCCGCCGGCGCCCCGGAACGACCGGACCACGACGTGCGGGACCCCGAGGTCATCCGCGCGGGCGAGGGAGCGCGCGGGCCGTTCTCGAGCGGCGAGGCCCGACTCCTCGTGCACGCCGGTCCGCACGCCTTCGAGCCGCTCGAGTGGACTGGTGAGAACACGGACCTCGGCGACTGGTTCGAGCACCGCGAGGACGAGTTCCTCACCGTGCTCGCGGGTGACGTCCTGCTCGACCTCCGCGGGCAGGAGCCCCTGCGGCTCGGCCCGGGCGACTCGGCGTACTACCGCGGCGGCACCGGGCACCGCTGGTGCAGCGCCGACGGCAGCCGGTTCCACATGATCGTGGTCAAGGAGACCCCACGCGCCGGCGCGGCCCCGAGCACCGGAGTCGTCGCGTGACCGCCGCACCGGAGCGTCGCCGTGTGCGGGTCGCCGCCCGCCGCGAGGTCGCGACCGACGTCGTCGCGCTCGACCTGGCACCGGCCGACGGTGCACCGCTGCCCGACTGGGAGCCCGGGGCGCACGTCGACCTCGAGGTGGTGTCGGGCACGGAGCGCCAGTACTCGCTCGTCACGACCACGCCCGAGGGGCACTGGCGCATCGCGGTGCTCCGGGAGCCGGAGGGCCGCGGGGGATCGGTCGCCGTGCACGAGGGACTCACCGTGGGGGCCGAGGTCGTGGTAGCCGGACCGCGGAACCACTTCGGCTTCGACCCGACCAGGCCCGCGGTGTTCGTCGCCGGCGGCATCGGGATCACGCCGCTCGTGGCGATGATCGACGCCGCTGAGCGCGCCGGCACGCCCTGGGAGCTCCACTACGCCGGCCGCAGCCGGAGCCGGATGGCCTTCGTCGACGAGCTCGTCGCGGCGCACCCCGAGCGGGTCGCCGTCGCCGCAGCGGACGAGCACCCGCGGTTGCACGTCGTCGGACTCCTCGCCGAACCGCGGGACGCCGTCGTGTACTGCTGCGGTCCGCGCGGACTATTGGACGCGGTCGAGGCGGCCGCCGCGCACTGGCCCGCGGGGAGCGTCCGGGTCGAGCGGTTCGAACCGGCCGCCGACGTCGACGCCCCCGGGGAACCGTTCGAGGTCGAGCTCGCCGTCACCGGCGTCACCGTGTCCGTGCCGGCCGACCGGACGCTGCTCGAGGTCGCCGAGGAAGCCGGCGCCTTCGTCCTGTCCTCCTGCCGCGAGGGCACGTGCGGCACCTGCGAGACACCCGTCCTCGAGGGAGCTGTGGAGCACCGGGACACCGTGCTCAGCCCCGAGGAACAGGCCGACGACCGGTCGATGATGGTGTGCGTCTCGCGCGCCCGGCGCGGCTGCCCGCGCCTGGTGCTGGAACTGTGACGGGCCGTCGACCGGTGCTGTGACGGACGGGAGGCGGTGCACACGACGTGCGCACCGCCTCCCGTCCGGTCCGTCCCCGACCCGGACCGTGGGCGCCGCTAGGGACGCTCGGTGTCGTCGAGCGCACCTCCGGTGAGCGCCGACAGGTGCTCCAGCCCCGCCTCGGCGACCAGCTGCCGGGCGAGCGGGCGGGCGCGGTCCACCGCCTCGCGGACGTCGACCTTCGTGACGTCGCCGTCGGCGACGCTGCGCTCGCCGTCGACCCATACGTCGCGGACCTCCCGGCTGCCCGCGACGAAGACGACCGCCTGGTACGGGTCGTGCACGTTCGCCAGCGTCGGGGAGTCGCCGTCGAAGACCACCAAGTCCGCGCGCTTGCCCGGCTCGAGCGACCCGATCTCCCGCTCCATCCGCAGAGCACGGGCGCCGCCGAGCGTGCCCATCTCGAACGCTTCGCGGGCGCTCATGGCGGTGGCCTGCAGGTCACGGACACGGGCGAGCAGGGCCGCGGTCTTCATCGCCTGCAGGAAGTCCTGCGAGTCGTTCGACGCCGGTCCGTCGACGCCGATGCCGACCGGGACACCGAGCGCCCGGAGCTCGGCGACCGGCGCGATGCCGCTCGCCAGGATGCCGTTCGCGACCGGGTTGTGGGCGACCCCGACGCCGTTCGCGGCGTAGCGCTCCCGGTCCTCGCGATCGACCCAGACGCTGTGCGCGGCGATCACCGGGACCTGGAACATGCCCGTCGCCTCGGCGTGGCCGATCGCCGTCCGCCCGGTGCGCTGCCGCGCGGCCGTGACCTCCTCACGCACCTCGTGGAAGTGCACGTGCACGCCGTGGCCGCCGGCGACCGCGTAGTCGACGTGCTCCTGCCAGGTGTCGTCGGTGTAGCGGCCGATCGACGAGACGCCGACCCGGAACGTGCTGTAGCGGCTGGCGTCGGCGGCCTCGCGGAGCGCCTCGAACTCCTCGAGGATCGGCGACGCGCCGAAGTCACGGTCGACGTCGCCGGACCCGAAGGACACGACACCGCGCAGTCCGAGGTCCTCGAGCGCCTGGACGACACCGGGTGTGGCCGGTTCGTCGGGCATCGGGTCCGCGCAGAACATGTCGTTCGCGGTCGTGACGCCGCTCCGCAGCAGCTGGATGCCCTGCAGCACCGTGCCGGCGTACGCCTTCTCGCGGGTCATCACGGGGTTGACGCGGCCGATCAGCGCGGTGAGCCACTCCCACAGCGTGTACTGCGAGCCGATGCCCGTGACGAGCCCCTCGCTGAAGTGGCCGTGCGTGTTCACGAAGCCCGGCGTGACGATGTCGTACGCACCCCCGCGGACCGGAGCGTCGGGGTGTGCGGCGGACAGCTCGGCGAAGGTGCCGACGGCGGCGATGCGCTCCCCGTCGAGCAGGACGGCGCCGTCGCGGATCGCCGCGGGCGTCGAGGAGTCGTCCGGTGCGGCGGTGAGCACCCAGCCGGCGCGGATCAGGGTCTGCGTCATGGGGCGAACCTAGGGTGCCCGTGTTTCGCGGGCGTCACCGCGGGGTTTCCCGGACGATGCTCGCGGCTTCGCCGGAACGTGTGATCCTCGACGCATGCGGAGATGGGCGAGGCGTCGCGGGCCCGGACCCGTCGAACCGCACCCGGGTCCGCTCCCCGTCGCCGATCGGGACGAGCAGGGCATCCCCTGCACCATCGGGTCGGGACCGGGAGCGGGGCGTGCGGTGAAAGTGTCAGGGGCTCAGCGACCCGGCTGGTTCGCAGAGGGTGAGTACCCCCTGCACGATGCGTTCTGCCAGGGATTCCTCGTCCCACTCCGTGAGTCCGCGGGGACGTGGAACACGGATGTGACGCCGGACGACACGACGGTCGAGACGATGATCGACCCGCTCGCGGTGTCCATCGACGTGCCGGGCACGACCGGCTCGCACACGACGCTCTGGGTGCTCTGCCGCCACGACGGGCACCGCGCATCGTCGCTCCGTGCCTGGTGGGGCACCACCGGCGTCGTCGACGACGGGCACGGCGGACCCGATGCGCCGGTTCAGCTGATCACCGACGTCCGGGGACGCAGTGCGCCGGACGCGGCTGCGCTTGCAGCGCTGTGGTTCGAGCAACAGCTGACGACGGACGTGTACCGAACCTCCCCGCATCGGGTCCTCCTCCGAACCGGTGGTTCCGCGGTACCGCGACGCTGACCGTGCTGGTCGCGGTGGGCACGACCGGAACGGGCGCGGTCCGTGAGACCGCGTGCGCCGTCGTCACGCACCGGAAACAGTCGGCTGCCAGAATCCGTCGCATGCTGACCGTCACCGGTGCCCGCCGTGTCCTCGTCGACCCCCGCACCGAACGGGTGGGCGACGTCGTCCTCGACGACGGCTGCGACCTCGCCACCACGCTCGACGCGTCCGGCTGCGTCGTGACGCCGGGCCTCGTCAACGCGCACCACCACCTGCTGCAGACCGCCTTCCGCACCCTCCCCGGCACCCGCGGCGTGCCGATGGCCGACTGGCTGCCGACGATGGCGGCGGCGTACGGCCGGGTGGGGCACGATCCCGAGCTCTACGGGCTGGCGGCGGCTGCCGGAGCGGCGGAGGGCCTCCTGTCCGGCGTCACGACCGTCGCCGACCACCACCTGAACTGGCCCGCGGACGCCACGACGGACGACACCGTGGCGCTCGCCGCGGCGACCGTCGACGCCGTGCGAGGAATCGGTGGACGGCTCGTGTTCGTGCGCGGGTCGGCGCGGGACGACCCGGAGCGTGCCGCGGCGTCGGCGGACGCGATCGCCACCGGACTGCTGCACGAACGGGCGGTGGGCGGGGTCGACCCGGACGGCGGACTCCAGCTCGCCGTGGGGCCGGCCGGCGTGCACTCCGACGGCGAGGCAACCTTCCGGGCACTCGGCGAGGTCGCCGCGCGGCACGGGCTCCGTCGTCGCACCCAGGCGAACGAGCAGGTCGACACCGCCATCGCGCTCGAGCGGTACGGCCGACGCCCGCTCGACCTGCTCGAGGAGTGGGGCTGGCTCGCGCCGGACGTCACCATCGCGCACCTCTGCGACGTGACGGACGACGAGATCGCCCGGCTCGGAGCGGCGGGGGTGACTGCGACGCACGCACCCGGGTGCGACGTGCCGATGGGATGGGGGATCGCCCCGGTGAGCAGGCTCGCGGCGGCCAGGATCCCGGTCGGTCTGGGCACGAGCGGTGGGGGCAGCAACGACGCCGGACACCTGCTGGCGGACGGGCGTCTGGCGATGCAGGTGTCCGCGCTCGTCGGGCCGCAGCTGCCCGCGCGTCAGGTGCTCGGGATGATGACGGAGGGGTCGGCCGCGGGTCTCGGCCGGCCGGAGCTCGGGCACCTCGGCGAGGGGACAGCAGGCGACCTGTGCGTGTGGGACGTCTCGGGTGTCGCCGACGCCGGCGTCGCGGACCCGGTCGCGGGACTCCTCTGGGCCTCCCCGGGGCGACGGCCGCGGCACGTGGTGGTCGGTGGGCGCGTGGTCGTCCGTGACTTCCGGCTCGTCACCGGCGACGAGCGCGAGGTCGCCGCCCGGCTCGGGGAGCGGCTCGCCCGGACGCCGTCCGTCGTCTGAGCGCGAGGACGCGCCGGCGGCGCCGGTGTCGTGCCGACACGCCGGTGTCGTGCCGAAGCGCCTCGGTTCCGCCGAGACGCCGGCACATCCGGCGGCGTCCCGCGAGCGTGGGGGCGTCTCGCGGGCCGGTCGCGTCGAACCCCTGATGCGACGTCGAACCAGGCGCCGCCCCTGGTTCCGTGTCGGGAGCGTGGTTCGACGCGCACACACACGACGCGCTCGATGCCCTCGATGCCTCGCGTCAGGGGACCCGCGCGGGGACGCGGTGGATCGGGCCGGATCCGTCGGTGAGCGCACCTCCAGAAGCACCGCGGCGCACGGCGACGACCTCGGCCACGATCGACAGCGCCACCTCGGCCGGGGTCCGCGCACCGATGTCGAGCCCGATCGGGGAGCGGAGCCGGTCGAGGTCCGGCGTGCCCATCGCGCGGAGGACCTCCGTGCGTCGCTCGTGGGTCGACCGGGAGCCCATCGCGCCGACGTACCCGGCACCGCGGCGGAGCGCCTGGTCGATCACCTCGGCGTCGAAGCGGTCGTCGTGCGCGAGCACCACCACCGCGGTCGTCCCGTCCACCTGCAGGCCCTCGAGCACCCTGGTCGGCCAGCCCACGATCCGCTGGTCGGCAGCGGGGAAGCGCTCGTCGGTGAGGAACACCGGGCGGGGGTCGACCACGGTCACCGCGTAGCCGAGCACGGCGGCGGCGTTCGTCACCGCGACGGCGGTCTCGACGGCACCGACGACGATGCAGCGGGGACGGTGGTCGCCGCGCTCGACGAAGACCCGGTCGCGACAGCCGTCCGGAGCGGTGACGACGGCGCCCAGCGTCCCCGGCTCCAGCGACAGGGCGAGCGACGTCGGCAGGCCGGCCGCAGCGTCACGGAGGGCACCGACGAGCGGGAGGTCGTCCGCCGTCACCCGGTGGACGAGCACCTCGACGCGACCTCCGCACCGGAGCGCCGGCGCCCACACGGCGTCGGGATCGTCCGGGTCGTCGTCGAAGCCGAACCGCTCGAGCACCGGCTCGCCGGTCTCGGCCACCCGCTCGGCGGTGAGGAACAGCGAGCCCTCGACGCAGCCGCCCGAGATCGTGCCGACGACCTGTCCGCCCGGCAGCACGGCCATCGAGGTCCCGACCCCGCTCGGTGCGCTGCCCGTCATCGAGACCGCCGTCGCGACGACGACCGGTGCGCCCGTGTCGAGGACGGCCAGGAGGCGCGGTGCCAGTTCGAACATCACGCACCTCCGGCGTCGGTCCCGGCCCCCTGCAACAGCGCCCAGACGCGGTCGCGGGTCATCGGCAGCCGGTACGGTCGGACGCCGATCGCGTCCCGGACGGCGTTCGCCACGGCGGGCGCGACGGGGTTGTACGGGGCCTCGCTCATCGACTTCGCGCCGAGCGGCCCGAGCGGGTCGTGCGTGACGGCGAAGCGGACCTCGGTGCGGGGCACGTCGGAGATCTTCGGCACCCGGTACGACCGGAAGGCGTCGGTGGTCACGCGGCCGGTGTCGTCGAGCACGACCTCCTCGTACAGCGTCGACCCGATCGCCTGCGCGGCGCCGCCCTCGACCTGCCCGCGCAGCTGCTCGGGGTTGAGGACCGTGCCGGCGTCGACGGCCTGCACGCTGTGGAGCACCCGGACCTCGCCGGTCGGCCGGTGCACCGCGACCCGGGCCCCGTGCACCGTGAACGCGAGCGACCGCGGGGTGCCGTCGTGGCTGCCGTGGGCGACGAGCGGCCCCTCGGCGAGCAGCTCGGCGTGGGGGACGACCTCGTCGCCGACGCGGACGACGTCCGGCAGGACCTCGACCGCCGGACCGAGCGGGCCGACGGCGTTCCGGGGCGTGCGGTGCGCCACGATCCGGAGCGCCCGGGCGGTCAGCTGGTCCCGGAGGTCCTCCGCCGCGGCGAACAGGGCCTTGCCCGCGACGACCACCCCGGCGGAGCCGAACGCCCCGGTGTCGTACCGCGCGGCGTCGGTGTCGGACTGGTGCACGTCGACCCGGTCCGGCGTCGTGCCGAGCGCGGTCGCGACGAGCTGGGTGTGCACGGTCGTCGTGCCGTTGCCGAACTCGGCCGTGCCGACGCCGATGCGGTACCGCCCGTCCGCCGTGGCCTCGACGGTCGCGTGTGCGTGGTGCCCGCGCGGCGGCATCGTGGCGATCGCGGCGAGGGCGATCCCGGTCCCGTGGGCCCAGTCGCCGGAGTCGTCGAGCACGGGGCCGTCCATCGCCGGGACCTCCGGCAGCGGGGCACGCAGGGCGTCCTCCACCAGGTCGAGGCACTGGTCGAGCCCGTAGCTGCCCTCCCACCGCAGGTCGTCCTGCTCGTCGGGGTCGGTCACGACGAGGGGGTCGCCCGGCACGACGACGTTCCGGCGCCGGAGCGCGAACGGGTCGAGGTCGAGGCGGTGCGCGAGCTCGTCCATCGCGGACTCGATCGCGAACACCACCTGACCGAGGCCGTACCCACGGAACGCCCCCGACGGCAGGTTGTTCGTGTAGACCGACTCGGCGTCGACCCGCTTCGACGGGCAGCGGTACACGGCGACCGACTCGCTGACCGAGTGGAACATGACGCCGACGCCGTGGTTCCCGTACGCGCCGGTGTCCATCACCTGGTCGACGTGCATCGCGGTCAGGCGACCCGAGGCGTCCGCCCCGAGTCGGACCCGCACGCGCATCGGGTGCCGCGTCGGCGCGATCGTGAACTCGTCGCGCCGGCTGAACTCGTACTGCACGCTCCGACCGGTGCGCAGCACGGCGAGGGTGACGAGGTCCTCGGTGAGCATCTCCTGCTTGCCGCCGAAGCCCCCGCCGACGCGTCCGGCGACCACCCGCACACGCGAGGGGTCGAGACCGAAGACGTGTGCGATCTCGTCGCGGACCAGGAACGGGACCTGCGTGGCGGTCCGCAGCACGAGCCTCCCGTCCCGGTCCAGCGAACCGCGGGTGGCGTGCGTCTCGAGCGCCGCGTGGGAGACGCGACCCGTGGTCCAGGTGCCCTCGACCGTCGCCGCGGCTGATGCCAACGCGGCCTCGACGTCGCCCGTCTCGCCGTGCAGGGCCGCGACCACGTTGCGGTCGGGCTCGGCGATGCGGTGCTCCGCGGTCGTCTTGTCGCCGTGCAGCAGGGGAGCGCCCGGGTCGCGCGCGGCGTCGACGTCGTGCACGCTCGGGAGCACCTCGTACTCGACCCGCAGCAGCGCGCACGCCTGCTCGGCGACCCGGACGCTGTCGGCGACGACGGCAGCGACGCGCTGGCCGCGGAACCGCAGGACACGGTCGAACACCCGGGTGTCGTCGGGGTCGTCGAGCCGGGAGTCGTGGCGACCGGTCGAGAACAGCACGCCGGGGTCGTCGTGGTGGGTGAGCACGAGGTGCACGCCGGGCAGCGCCTCGGCCGCGCTCGTGTCGATCGACACGATGCGGGCGTGCGGGTGCGGGCTGCCGAGGACCGCGAGGTGCAGGAGCCCCTCGGTCCGGCGGACGTCGAGCGTGTACTCCTCGCTGCCGGTGACGATGCGCATCGCCGCGGGGGCCGCGACCGAGGTCCCGACGGCCGCACCGGCGCTCGCGCACTCGGTGTTGCGCACACCGTCCAGGGCGTCCTCGATCGCCCGGTACCCCGTGCACCGGCAGAGGTTGCCCTTGAGCGAACGGTGCCGGTCGGCAAGCCGGTCGTCGTCGAGCGCGGACGCGGTGACGACGTACCCGGCCGTGCAGAAGCCGCACTGGAACCCGGGGGCCTCGGCGAAGGCCCGCTGCACGGGGTGCGGGTCGTCGGGAGTGCCGAGTCCCGCGGCCGTCGTCACCGTGCGCCCCGCCACCCGGTGTGCCGGCGTGATGCAGGAGTGCACCGGCGTGCCGTCGAGCAGGACCGAGCACGCGCCGCAGTCCCCGGCGTCGCAGCCCTTCTTGACGCTGGTGACCCCGTGCTCCCGGAGCAGCGTGCGCAGGACCTGGCCCGGCTGCGGGTCCGTCTCGAGGGGTGTGCCGTCGACCGTGACCTTCATCGTGCGCCCCCGTCCGGAGCAGCGGAGCCCGGCCCGCCGGCCTCGGCACCCGGCCCGCCGGTCTCGGCGACGAGTTCGCCGGCGAAGCGGCGGGACACCGAGCGGCGCCAGGCCGGGGAGCCGTGCGGGTCGTCGTACCAGTCGTCGTGAGCGGCGAGCACCGTGTCGACCTCGGCCGCCGTCGGCACCGCGTCCCACCCCAGCACGAGCGGCCGAGGGGTCCCACCGGTGACCACGAGCACGAAGCCGTCGGCGTCCCGTCGTGCGGTGACGAGCGTCCCGGTGCGCCCGTGCGGGCTGAGCGACACCCGGCGGAACCCGGTGGTGCTCGCGAGCGCCGACGCGGGCAGGTCGAACGCCCGGACCACCTCGCCGGCGGTGAGGGCCGTGGTGCGGACCCCGGTGACGAGGTCGGCGACGGGCAGGCGACGCTCCCCGCCGTCCGGCGTCCAGACGACCGCGGTCGCGTCGAGGGTCACCAGCAGCGCCGTGATCGCACCCGCGGGCAGCGCGGTCACCACGTTCCCGCCCACGGTCGCCGCGTTCCACACCTTGAACGACGCGAGCAGGGCGTTCGCGCACCGGTCGACGAGCGGCCAGGCACGCCATCCGGGCTCGGGGTCGAGCCGCAGCAGCGCGGCGATCGTGCACGTCGCGCCGAGGCGCAGTCCGTCCGGGGTGCGCTCGGCGTCCGGCCAGCCGAGGCCCGTCAGGTCGACGAGACCGGTCGTGCCGGGCTGCTCCTCGGAGTACAGCCAGGTGCCGCCCGCGAGGGGCTGCTCACCGGGGGCGAGCGCGAGGTCGTCGCGGTGCGACGGTGTCCGCAGGGTGCGGACGGTGACGAGGTCCATGCAGGGGTCCGATCGGGGTGGCGGGGCGGGTGACGACGGTGTCGCCCGGCCGTCGGCCGTGCGCGATCATCCCGCGGTTCCACGCCGAGGACGCCTCGGGAGCGGTGCTGCGCGCCACGGTGCCTCCTCAGTCGGATCGGTTCGTGGCCGCAACGCTAGGGAACTGGTGTTTCCGCGTCGTTACGGGGGAGCGACGCCCGCGTCACGACCGGACGCGGTGCGTGGACGCAGCTCGTGACGTGTTCGACCCACCACCGAAACACTCGGGTGTCATCGTCGCCGCATGGACACCACCGCAGCGCCCACCGTGCAGGACACCACCGCCCCCGTCACCACCTCCGTCCGCCTCGGTGCGAACCAGTACGGCAAGGCCGAGGTCCGGCTCGTGCGCGTCACCCGCGACACCGACCGCCACGAGATCGAGGACCTGACGGTCACGACCCAGCTGCGCGGGGCGGCGCTCGCCGAGTCGTACACCGAGGGCGACAACGCCAAGGTCGTCGCGACGGACACGCAGAAGAACACCGTCTACGCGTTCGCGAAGGAGCACGGGGTGGGCACGCCCGAGGAGTTCCTGCTCCGCCTCGGCCGGCACTTCGCGACCGCGTTCGACTGGTACGACGGGTCGACGCTGTCCGCCGAGCAGCACGCGTGGGAGCGCATCGCGGTCGACGGCCGGGAGCACGACCACTCCTTCGTCCGCTCCGGTCGGGGGACCCGGACCGCGGTGGTGCAGGTCGACGGTGACGACGTGCACGTGCTCGCGGGCGTGACCGACCTGACCGTCCTGAAGAGCACCGGCAGCGAGTTCCACGGCTTCCCCCGCGACGGCTACACGACGCTGGTGGAGACCGACGACCGGATCCTGGCGACGTCGGTCACCGCGCGCTGGCGCTACACGCCGGAGGCGGTCGCCGCCGGGATCGACTACGACGCGGTGTACACCGGGGTGCTCGACCGGATGCTCGCGACCTTCGCGGACCTGCACTCGCTCGCCCTGCAGCAGACCCTGTTCGCGATGGGCCGTGCGGCGATCGAGACGTTCCCCGAGATCGCCGAGGTCCGCTTCTCGATGCCGAACAAGCACCACTTCCTGGTCGACCTGTCCCCGTTCGGCCTCGAGAACCCGGGCGAGGTGTTCTTCGCGGCGGACCGCCCCTACGGCCTGATCTCCGGCACGGTCGTCCGCGACGGTGTCGCCGAGGCCCCGGCAGCGTGGGCGTCGGTGCCGGCGTTCGTCTGATCGAGGGCCCGACGTGCGGCTGCCGGTGACCGGGGTCCTGCTGGCCGCAGGTGCCGGGCGGCGGATGGGGATGCCGAAGGCGCTGGTGCGCGCGGCGGACGACACCCCGTGGGTCGAACTGGGCACCCGGGCACTGCTCGACGGTGGGTGCAGCGAGGTCGTGGTGGTCCTCGGCGCCGCCGCCGGGACCGCCCGGGACTCCGTGCCGGACCACGTGGGTGTGCGGACCGTCGTCGCCCCGGACTGGGCCACCGGGCCCGGTGCCTCGCTCGCCGCCGGGCTCCGGGCGCTCGACGGGGAGACCGTGGCGTGCGTCTCGCTCGTCGACCTGCCGACGCTGCCGGTCGCGGTCGTCCGGCGGGTCCTGGCGAGGGTCGACGGCCCGGACGTGCTGTGCCGCGCGGTCTTCGGTGGCCGTCCCGGCCACCCGGTGCTGGTCGGTCCCGCCCACCGCGCTGCGCTCGTCGAGGCGGTCACGTCCGACCCGACGGACCGCGTCGCCGGCGCCTGGCTCCGGCGTGACGGCGTCGTCGGTGTCGACTGCGCGGACCTCTGGGACGGCGTCGACCGCGACCGTCCCGATCGTTCCGACCCATCGCCCGTGGAGTAGGAAGCCGATCCGCGCATCGAAGGCCGTTCCGCCGTGTCTCCTTCGCGCGGATCGGCACGCCACGCGCGGATCGGCACGCCATGCCCGGATCGGCACGCCACGCGGTCGTAGGTCGTGACCACCGGACGGACGGGAGGCGGGGGGGCCGGGGGGCCCCCCCCCCCCCCCCCCGCGCGGGGGGGGGGGGGGCCCCCCGCGGGGGGGGGCCCGGGGGGGGGGGGGGGGGTAGGGGGTTGCCCACGGGCGGGCCCCCGG
>NZ_JBEPMD010000017.1:0-72819 GCF_040545555.1 Curtobacterium oceanosedimentum | reverse complement strand
CCATCACCCTGCCCGCCGGCCCCTACCAGCTCTGGGCCAACCAGCGCACCAAGGGCGGCAAGATCGAGTTCACCGGCATCAACGTCCACGTCTCCAAGCCGGCGGCGCCGAGTGTCGAGGGGTACTTCCTGGATGACGTGTCGGCGTGGGCGCACATCAAGGGTGAGGGCATCACCGCTGGTGCGACCGTGACGGTCAAGCAGGGCCAGACGGTGATCGCGTCCGGTCCCGCGACGGGTTCGACGTTCGACCTGGCGATCGACCCGTCGAAGGTCGGCTACGGGCAGCAGCAGTTCACGGTCACCCAGACGATCAACGGGGTCGAGTCCGACGGCGCCGCCGTCACGCTCGACTACGGCCAGAACACTGTGCAGTTCGAGAACCCGACCGAGGGCCAGACGATCGCCGGCAACCCGCTGTCGTTCACCGGCTCCGGGAACGCAGGCGGCATCGTCCAGGTCAACGGCACGGACTTCACCCAGGACACCGCGATCGGTTCCTCGACCGTCACGAACGGCAAGTGGACGATCACGAACTCCGCCATCACCCTGCCCGCCGGCCCCTACCAGCTCTGGGCCAACCAGCGCACCAAGGGCGGCAAGATCGAGTTCACCGCTGTGAACGTCCAGGTCGGCTGACCGACAGGGACGGAAGGGGCACCCCTCGGGGTGCCCCTTTCTCCTGTCAACTGATATACTTGACATCACCCTGAAAGGACATCCAATGCGCTCGATCCTCACCGCTTCGATCCTGTCCATCGTCGCGTCCGCCGCCCTCGTCGGCTGCTCGAACACGGGGCCGGTCGGGCCCCAGACCCCGTCGTCGCCGCCTGCCGCCGAGCAGACGTCGAACCCGACGTCCGCCATCACCGCACCGCCGATCGAACAGGCCGACGTTCCCTGCGACGGCGACACCGCTCACGTCGACGGCATGAACAACAAGGAAGTCCGCGTACCGGACTGCAAGACGGTCGTGATCGACAGCAGCAACGCCGTCGTCCACCTCGGCAGCACCGAACGACTCACCGTCAACGGCGCGATCAACGGCATCGACGCCACCTCCGTCGAGAAGGTCGTGATCAACGGCGACGGCAACCGGGTCACCACCCCGTCGAAGCCGTCCGTCGACGACAAGGGCTCGTCGAACACCGTCCGCCACTGACGACCCCGCAGCGGAGCGCACCCATGACCCGAGCTGCCCGGACGACCGAGGTCGACTGGCACGACGACCGCGAGATCGCCACAGCCGCCACCTCGAGCGGCCTCCGGTCAGCCCTCACGTCATGGGTGCGTTTCGCCGTGCAGGCGATCGCCATGGTCGCCGTCGCCCGGCTCATCGGGCCGGACCAGTACGGTGCCGCGGCCGCGCTCCTCGTCGCCGTCACCGGAGCGGAAGTCCTCCGTTCCGGCGGCGTGACGTGGCTCATCGCGCACCACGGTCGACTGACACCGGCTGCCGCGAGCACTCTCCACGTCCTCAGCAGGACCATCGGCACGGCGTGCGCTGCAGCGTGGTGCCTCGCCGGGCTCCTGCCACTGTCCGGAGCACTCCCCGGTGGCCGGTGGGGAGCATTCGCGATGGCGGTGGTCTTCCTCGCAGCCGGCTCGGGCGCGGTGCCGACCGCGGTGCTCGGACGGAACCTGCGCTTCGGCGCGATCGGCACCGCCGAGGTCATCGCAGCGGTCCTCTCCTCCACCGTCGCCGTCACGGTCGCGGCGAACGGCGGCGGCCTCGTGTCGCTGCTGCTGCAGGCCGCCGTCTACGCGGTGGCGCTCCGGCTCGGGATCGCCGTGGCGTGCCCGTGGCGCCCGAGTGCCCGGGTGCCGCTCGGGTCGCTCCGCACCGAACTCGCCTTCGCGCGCAACGCCTCCCTCATGCAGGCGCTCGAGTGGCTCGCGCGCAGTCTCGACCGCGTCTTCGTGGCGGTCGTCTTCGGCGAGGCCGCTGCCGGCTTCTACGTCCAGGCCGGCCAGCTCGTCCTCCTGCCCCTCGAGCAGGTCAGCGGGCCGCTGCGCCGTGTCGCGGTCCCCGTGCTGGCCAAGCTCGCCGGCGACACCGCGGCGCTGCGCCGCACGTTCACGACGCTGATGACGGTCTCGTGCACCGCACTCTGGCCGGTGTTCGCCACGATCGGTGTGCTCAGCACGCCCCTCGTGGGCCTGCTCTTCGGCCCGGACTGGCTCGCCACGGCGCAGGTCTTCCTCGGCATGCTGCCCGGCGCGATCGCGCTCGTGGTGACGTCGACAACGATCTTCCTCGCGCTCGCCCTCGGAGCTGCACGCCGACAGACGCGGTGGGAACTGTGGTGCAGCCGCCCGCTCACCGTCCTGGCGTTCCTCGTCGCCGCCCCCCACGGGTTCGACGCGATGGTGCTGACGGTGTCCGCCGTCACCGTGTCGGTCGCAGTACCGGGCTTCCTCGTCGTCACACACGCGACGCCGGTCCGTCTGCGGGACCTCGGTCGCGCAGTGTGGTTCCCGACCGTCCTCGCCTCGGCGTGCGCCGGGGGCGCCGCGGTCGTGCAGCACGTCCTCCCGACCGGGCTGCCTGCGCTGGCCCTCGCCGCCGCTTCGGCCGTGGTGATCTGGAGTGCGGGCGCGCTCGCGCACCCGACGACCAGACGGCTGGCCGTCCGGGCGGGCCGTCGCGCCCGCTGACGGCGTGCCTCCAGTCCGTCAGCGGACGGCGGTCAGCAGCACGCGTTCCAACTCGTCGACGATGACGGGGAGCGCGTACCGCCCAGCGGTCGCGCGAGCGCGCTGGGCCATCGCCCGCCGCCGCCGACCGTCCTCCAGCACGTCGCAGAGGGCCCGGGCGAGTGCGGAGACGTCTCCTGCACAGACGAGGACCCCGTCCTCGCCGTCGGTCACGATCTCACCCGGTCCGCCCGCGTCCGAGGCGATCACCGCGCGACCGGCGGCCATCGCCTCGACGACCACCTGCCCGAACCCCTCGGGGTGGCGGCTCGCGTGCACCACGATGGTGGACGACGCGATCTCGGCGAGGACGTCGGACCGGTGTCCGACGAAGTCGACCGCGTCTGCGATGCCCAGTTCCTCGGCCAGCGAACGGAGTCCGTCAGCGAACGCGCGATCCGCCGCGAACAGCGGAGCACCGACGAAGCGCAAGCGCGCCTCCGGAGCGAGGCCGCGCGCTCGCGCTCCAGCGAAGGCCCGGATCGCGACGTCCTGCCCCTTGCAGTCGGCGAGCCGCCCGATCACCGTGACGACAGGACTGCTCGGCTCGCACGGAACGGACGGAGGGATGTCGACCGCGCACCCGACGACCGAGACGGGCTTGGGACACCGCCCGATGCTGGCGGCCGTCGCGGCGGAGTTCGCGATCAGCGCGGACGGGAGGACCGTTGCAGCGACGCGCAGGAGGGTACTGTTCGCGGGGCGGCTGACCCCGGCGCCGATCACGTTGTGCAGGTGGGTCACGCAGGGCACCCCGAGCAGTCGGGCGGCAAGGCCGCCGTAGACGTGCGCCTTGGCCGAGTGCGTCGTGACGAGCTGGACGCCGCGTCGTCGGAGGAACGCAGCGACCTTCGCCGCCACGGCGACCGTGCCGCCGACCTTGCGGACGGCGTCGAGCGAGAGAGCACGCTCCGCGGCGCGGTGTCCGCTCGTGGCGCTCGGGAGCGGGACGACGTGGTGCTCGACGCCGGCGTCGAGCAGGGCCTGTTCGAGCGGTCCGTGCTCGCCGAGGACGACGACCGCACGGACCCGTCGCATCGCCGCGGTCACGCGCAGGAGGAACAGTTCGCAGCCCGACAGCTGCGCCGAGTGTGTGAGGAACGCCACGACGGGGAGCGTCGGGTCGCACGTCTGCGCAGCGTCGAGGCGTCCGCTCCGCTCAGGGGCGACTCCGTGACCGCCGGTCACGCGTGCACCCGCCGCCCCGCGTCCCCGATCACGCTGGCGAGCGCCGGGGCGACCTCGCCCAACAGCTGCTGCGTCCGTGCCGCCATCCGGCGGAAGTCGTCGAGGGTGCCGCGTACGGGATCGTCGATGTCCTCGTCGGCGGCGGGGTCGATGGGGCGACGACGCCGCGCGAGGAGCTCGTGGATCGGCGTCGCCCGCTCTTCGGCCCTGATCGGCTCCGATCGGACCAGTCGTGCGACCTCACCGACGGTGAAGGTGCGGTGGAGCGCGGCCGGCCACGACTCGAGCAGGTCGCTCCGCTGGGCGCGGGCGGCGACGAGGACGAGGTCCTGCTCGCGGAGGAGCGCGCCGTCGACGCGTCGGGCGCGATGGCGCTCGATCGCTTCCCGCTCGGCGTCGTCGGCGCACAACGGCGTCAGGAACGCGTGTGCGGCCTGACCGCGCGCGGCGTGGGTCCCGGCGCTCGACACGACGAGCTGACCGGCCGCCGCAGTCGGCCAACACCGGCGCAGCGCGACCTCCGCCCACGGAGACCTGCAGACGTTGCCTTCGCAGACGAACAGGACGCGGAACGGATCGGTCACCGGCCGGCCTCCTGTGCTCGGCCGATCCCGCGCACGCCGCGAGCCCGCGGCTCGGGCGGCGTCGCCGGCTGGTAGCCGTAGTAGCTCGACGAACCGCGACCCACGCGCACCCGGTTCGCGACGGAGCCGATCACACGAGCTCCCACCGCGTCGAGGCGCGCGAGCGCGGTCTGCATGGCATGACTCGAGACTCGGCCGTCGACCGCCGCGACGAACAGCACGCCGCTGACCCTCGTGGCGAGCACGGTGGGGTCGGTGACGGGGAGGACCGGCGGAGCGTCGACGATGACGTAGTCGAACTGCGCACACAGGTCGGCGATGAGCACCTCCATCGTGCGCGATTCGAGCAGTTCGCTCGGGTTCGGCGGTATCCGCCCGCTTGCGAGGACGCACAGGTCGTCGGCACCGTACCGCTGGAGGGCGTCGACGAGTTCGACCTGGTGGGTCAGGACGGTCGACAGCCCGACACCCGCTTCGAGCCCGAGGTAGGCAGCGGCGGAGGGGCGGCGGAGGTCGGCGTCGACCAGGACGACCCGGTGCCCGCTCTGGGCCAGCATCAGGGACAGGTTCACGGCCGTCGAGGACTTGCCCTCTCCGGGGAGGGAACTGGTGACGAGGATCGACTGACTGCCGCCGTCGACGTTGGTGAAGGTGAGGTGCGTGCGCAGCTGGCGGAACTGCTCCGCACGGTCGGAGTACCGGTTGTCGACGTCGATGAGCGGTGACGTCGACGCGCCGGGATCGGTCGGGATCTCGGCGAGGACGCTCCGGCCCCCGACCTGTCGGAGCACCTCGACCGAGCGCAGCTTGGTGTCGACCGTCTCGAGCACGAGCGCGATCGCGATCCCTGATCCAAGGCCGGCGACGAGCCCGAGGACCGCGTTCACGAGGGGCCGGGGCGCGACCGGTGCGTCGGGCAGCTCCGCCCGCTGGAAGACGCTCAGCTCGACGAGCGCACGTCCTGCCTCGTCCGTCCGCTCGATCCCCCCGACCGCCTTCACGAGCTCGTCGGCGACGGCGTCCGCCAGCCGCACAGCCGCCTTCGGGTCCTCGTCGGTCGCCGAGACGGCGAGGATGACGGTGTCGCTGATCGCACGGACCTGGACCTTCTCCCGCAGCTCTGCGACGTCGGCACGGATGCGAGCTCGACCGGCGGCAGCCGACAGCACCCTCGGTGACTGGGCGAGCTGCACGTACGAGGCGACGCGCGACTCGGAGAAGGCACCGCCCTGCGTCAGGTCGGTCACAGTCGCCCCGCCGACCGAGACGAAGACCGACGACTCGGCCCGGTACTGCGGCACCTGGGTCGCCGAGAAGGCGGCGCCCGCCCCGATGCCGACGAAGACGAGCAGGGCGATCCACCAGCGGCGGCGCCGCACGACGGCGATGAACTGAGCCAGGGTCATTGTCTTTCCTCGGGTCGGGAGCAGGTGCGCTACAGTGTAGTACATATCAAATGTTAGGAGAACAGATGACAGCCGTCGGAGGCGTCGCCCTGCTGCTCGCGGTCGCCGGGCTCGTCCTGCGCCGCCCCGCCCTGTGCGCGGGCGCGCTCGGCTTCGGCGCCGGCGTGCCCGCCACCGCCGGGGTGTCCATCGGGCCCGTCGCGCTGTCGGCGTTCGTGGTCGTCGCGCTCCTGCTCGCCGTCGCACCTGCCCCTCGGTCCGGCGCCCCCGTGCAGGACGTGGGCGTCTCACTGTTGATCGCCTTCTCCTGCTGGGCGCTCCTCGTCACCGCGATCGGACCGTGGGCCTTCGCCGGAGTGCCGGTCCTGACCCCCGGGAAGGGCGTCGACGACCAGGTGCACGCCCCGTCCTCCCTGGCCTACGCGATCGGGAACGCAGCACAGGTCACGTACCTGCTCGCCGGGCTCGCAGCCGCCCGTCACCTGTGGCGGACGGGGACCGCTCCGCTCGCCCTGTCGGTCGCCGCCTGGACCGGCTCCGCACTGAGCGCCGCTCGGGGCTTGCTGAAGGCAGCCGGAGCAGACGTCACGGCGCCGTTCTTCGACACGCTGGACATCAGCTACTCCGCCCCCGGCGACGACCGCCTCCGTGGGATCTTCAGCGAACCGAGTGAGCTCGCCGCGTTCTCCCTCGCCGTCGTCGCGTACGCAGCAGTCCGGACCGCCCGCGCCGAGGACGCCCGAGTGCGCAGGTGGTCGTTCGCGCTCTTCCTCCTCGCGGCGACCAACCTCTTCGCATCTGCTTCCGGAACGGCGGTCGTGGCCGGGTGCGTGGTCGCGGCGGTCCTCGCGAGCTCCTTCGCCGTGCGCTTCTTCGCATCCGGCGGACGGCACGCGGGACCGATCACGGTTGCCTTGCTCGCGCTCGTCTTCATCGGCACCACCAGCGGACCGCAACTCCTGGAACCACTGATGCGGATCGTGGACGACAAGATCGGCAGCCAGTCGCTCGACGCTCGCTCCGCGGCGGACGCGATCGGTCTCCAGGTGGTCCGCGAGACCGCCGGCATCGGCGCAGGCCTCGGCAGCAACCGGTCGTCGTCCTTCCTCGTCACACTGGCCTCGTCGACCGGGATCGTCGGCCTCGCGCTCTTCGGAGGCGCGGTGCTCTCCCTGCTCTGCAGGTCGTCCCGACTCGCCGCCGCGACCCCCGCAGCCGCAGGCCTCCTCGGACTGCTCGTGGCGAAGAGCGTGTCGACACCGGACCTCGCCACCCCGCTGCTGTGGGTCCTCCTGGCGACGTGCGTGCACCTCGCCGCCGCACGCGAGCCGGAACCTCCACAGCTGCGATCACTCCATCCCCACAAGTACGGAATACTGCATGTCGACCACTGAAACCTGCCACGATCACCAGATGCCCTCCATCAACCGCAGTCCACGGTTCATCAGCGTCCAGGCGCTGCGGGTCCTCGCGGCGCTCCTCGTCGTCTGTGCACACGTGCCGGACTACATCGAGGACCGCGTGGGGGTGACCGCGCCGACCATCCCGACCGGCCAGCTCGGCGTCGCCGTCTTCTTCTCGATCAGCGGACTGGTCGCCGTCGTGACGACCCAGCGGGGCACGGGGCGATCCGCGGTACGGTTCGCTCGACGGCGGCTCACGCGTATCGTGCCGCTGGCCTGGATCGTCCTGACGGTGAAGCTCCTGGTCGGCCTCATCGCACCCGGCACCCTCCAGCGCTTCACCCCGGACGCCGTGTACGTCGTCGCGTCGTACCTGTTCCTGCCGGCTCGAGGATCGGACGGCGCCGTCCAACCGCTCTACACGGTCATGTGGACCCTGACCTTCGAGTTGTTCTTCTACGCGGTGGTCACGGCTGCACTCCTCGCCCGTCGGACCCCGATCTCCGTCGCGGCACCGGTCATGGTGCTGCTCGCTGTCGCATCCGTGTTCCGACCTGACGAGTGGGAGCCGTGGCAGTTCTACGCCAACCCCTACGTCCTGCTGTTCGTCGTCGGCATGTCGATCGGACACGTCGCGACGCGGTCGGCAGATCGGGTGACGACAGCGTGGGGCGTGATCGCGCTCGCCACCTGGACGGGCACCGGCCTCGCCTCCGGCACCGCCACGGGCACCATGGTCCTGCTGCCGGTGTCGGCGGTCGTCCTGCTCCTGGCCCTCTGGGTGGAGCGATGGCTGCCGCAGTGGATCGCACCGCCGGCCGAGGTGCTCGGGGATGCGTCGTACGCGCTCTACCTGACGCACCCGCTGGTGGCTCCGATCACGATCGCTGCGCTCGCGGCGGTCCTGCCAGCAGGGACGCCGTGGCAGCTCTTCGCCGTCGTGGCAGTGGTGGTCGCGATCGTGACGAGCATCGTGACGTGGTTCGGCCTCGATCGACCGCTCGTCAGAGCGTTGACTCGCGGGCGCCGCGGATCAGCCGAGATCCCCCGGGTCAGGAGCGACGACACCGGCGCAGTCGCGTCGTAGCCCCCACCGCCGGAGGGCGTGAAGCCGCGCGGACCGTGCGCGGCGCCGACGGACGTCGCGCTCGACGAGCATGCCCAGCAGGGTGACCACGAGCAGCTCGGCCCGCTGCGCCAGGCTGACGATGCGCGAGCGGTGCAGGGCGGTCAAGCGGATCGCAGCATCGGCGCGCGCGAACTCGACGAGGGCGGCGAACGACCTGCTGCTCGCGCTCCCCTCGTGCAGCACGAGCGCATCCTCCACCCGGCCCAGTGCGATCCCCGACCGAGCGGCACGGCGAGACAGGTCGGCATCCTCGGCGTAGAGGAAGAACCGGTCGTCGAACGGACCGAGCGAGCGGAGCAGGTCGGCTCGCCCGAAGAGCGCACCACCACTGACCTTCTCGACGGCGACGACCCCACCGGTACCACGTCGTCCTGCGGGTCGTCGCCGCTTGACGAGCCGCTCGACACTGAAGTCCCAGTCGATGACCGAGTCCGGGTCGAGACGGCCATCAGTGAGCATCGTCCCGGCGAGGAGGGCTCCCGGCCACGAGCGGTCAGCTCGGAGGAAGGCATCGAAGGCATCGTCAGCGAGGGCTGCGTCGGGGTTCAGGAGCAACGCGTACGGCGCCGTGACGTGCTCGAGCGCGGAATTGACGGCTCTCCCGAACCCGAGGTTGCACCCCCCGCCGACCACCACGGCGTCCGCCGGCCACTGGCCCGACGCAGGAAGACCACCGCCGTTGTCGACGAAGACGAGCCGGGCATCGACGGCCGACCGGGCCGCCGACGCCTGCACCGACGCCACGCACCGTTCGAGGAGCACCCGGTCGCTGTGGAAGAGGACGACGACGACATCGATCCGGGTCCGGCCCGCCGGCCTGAGGTCGCGCATCACGACAGTATATCAGGTTCCTCGTACTACGGGACGTGCTTCGTGGCTGCCGTGTGGGTAGGGTCGATCCCGTGCGATGGAGTCGAGTGGGCTGGCCCGGGGTCGGGTACGTCTCCCTCGAGGACGTCGAGGGCTACGCCGAGCACCTCGCCCGCCTGGTCACCGACGCGCCCCCGTCCGTCGCGGCCCTCGCGTCCGTGACGTGGAACGAGGCCCGCATCGCCGCGTGGCACGAGACCGAGACCACGACCCCGACCGGCACCCCGGACACCGCCGGCATCGACGAGGCGCCGACCCACACCGTCCGGTCCGTCCTCGTGGTCCGGACCGACGAGGTCCTCGACACCCCGGACGGCCTCTGGCGCCGCTGGAACCACGCCCGTGTGACGCTCGAGTTCCACCGCGCGGTGCTCGAGCCCGCGGACACCGCACCGCTCGCGGTCCTCGCCGGCGACGTGCAGGTCTCCCGCGGTGAGATCGCCCACGTCGACGCCGACGTCTGGGAGCTCCGCCTGCTGCTCTCCCCCACCGGTGAGCTCGCCGTGCACTTCCGTGACGTCGTGATCGAGGTCCGCCCCGTCGCCGAGTCGGCGTGGTCCGACCTGGAGGCACGCCCCACCCACGGCTGGCACGGCCCGGTGCCGGACGGCTGGCTCGAGTGGGCCGCCCCCGCGGTGCGCGCTGCGGGTCACGGGGACGTCGGTGGGCTCTCGCTCGAGCTCGACGGGTTCGGCGCGGACCCGACCGGCATGGACGAGGTCGACCCACGCTGGGGCTTCGCCCCGCTGCACGCCGCTGCCTGGTTCGACCGGCGTGGTACGACCGAGGCACTCATCGAACGCGGCGCGGACGTCACGGTGCTCGACGCCGAGGGGCGGACGGCGCTCGACATCGCCCGCGAGCGCGGGTCGCGCAAGGCGGAGGAGGTGCTGCTCGCCTGGTTCGACGCGCACGCGATCGGCGAGGCGTACGTGGCCGACGACCCCTCGAGCGACGAGGCGACCCGCTGACGATCCCCCCCGGCGCCGCGTACCACGTCGGTGGAGCAGGAACTGTCGGCAGCGTCGGCCGGACTCGACGGTTGCTGCTCCACGACGGAGGGGCAGCAACCACAGAACGGACTGGAGGCTCGTGGCGGCATCGCCACGAGCCGCCAGACCGGAAGGGGGTCGCGTCAGTCGCGACGGGTCTCGAGCGCGTTCGCCTGCGCGACCTTCCCGTACCACCGGGCCGAGTCCTTCGGCGTGCGCGCGAAGGTCTCACGGTCCCACGCGACGAGCCCGAACGTCGGGCGGTAGCCGGACGCCCACTCGTAGTTGTCGAGGAGGGACCAGTGCTGGTAGCCGAGGACCTCGATGCCGTCCTCGATGCAGCGGTGGATCCCCTCGAGGGCGCCCTGGGTGTACGCGACCCTGCGGGAGTCGTCGGCGGTGGCGATGCCGTTCTCGGTGATCATCAGCGGCACGTGGCCGGAGAGCTCCCACGCGCTGCGGAGCCCGTCGGCCGACGCCTCCGGGTAGAACTCCCACCCGGTGAGGGTCGTCTCGACATCGTCAGCGACCGGCACCGGGCCGGAGGCACCGATGAACGTGCGGGTGTACGCCTGCACGCCGAGGAAGTCGTCGCCGGCGGCCTGCTCGAGGTACCAGTCGTCGCGCGGGTAGCCGTACTCGCGGAGCATCTCCTCGGAGCCGGGCTCGCCGTTCGCGCGGAACGCCTGCGTCGCGATGGTCCAGCCGGACTGCAGCCCGGGGACCTGGGACAGGACCTCGCGGGAGCGCCGGTGTGACGCGAGCAGCTGGTCCGCCACGTGCAGGTCCGGGTTCGGCAGGCCGTAGGCCACCAGGTTGGCGGCGTCCTCGCCGCCCGCGAGCATCGCCGCGATGTTCGGCTCGTTGATCGTGCAGACGTAGCGGACGCCGTCCTGCACGACCGGGAGCGCGGCCTCGGTGTACCGGGCGAACAGGTCGGCGGCGTCGTCGGCGCGCCAGAAGCCGTCGCGCTCGAACCAGCGCGGCACGGTGAAGTGCATCAGGGTGACGATCGGTTCGATGCCGGCCTCGTGGCAGGCCTCGACCATGCGGCGGTAGTGGTCGACCTCGGCGCGGGAGACGGATCCGCGCTCGGGCTCGATGCGTGCCCACTCGATGCTGAACCGGTAGGAGTTCAGGCCGAGGTCGGCGGCGATGCGGATGTCCTCGCGGTACCGGTGGTAGCTGTCCGCGGCGTCGCCGGAGGGTTCGACGATGGTGGTGTCGGATTCGTGCTCGTGCACCCACCAGTTCGAGTTGACGTTGTTGCCCTCGATCTGGTGGGCGGCGGTGGCGGCACCCCAGAGGAAGCCGTCGGGGAACTGCAGCGTGGTGATGATGGAGCCTTTCAGGTGCGAGCCGGGGCGTGCCGGCCGAGGAAGTCGTCGAAGAGCGCGATGGTCGCGGCGGGGTTCTCGACGTGGGGGCCGTGGTAGCTCGTGGGGACGACCTCGTAGCGGGCGCCGGTGTCCTCGGCCATCTGCCGCTGCCACGGGATCGGCCAGGCACCGTCCCACTCGCCGTGCGCCACGAGGACCGGCAGCCCGGTCGCGCGGAGCTCGGCGGACGAGTCGGTGTGGTCCTCGAGGACGTGCCCGCCGGCGACGACGCTCAGGGGGCTCGTCGCGTCGAAGCGGTCGCGGACCATCCGGACGTCGTCGGGGAGGTCCTCGTCCGGACGCCCGGCCCAGAGGGGGTTCGTCGCGTCGAACAGCTGGCGGAGGTTGCCGCCGGTGTCGTGCAGGATCGTCAGCTCGGTGACCTTGCGGTAGGGCCAGCCGTACGGGCCGGAGCAGAACTGCACGACGCTGCGGAACGCGTGCGGCGACGCGATGGCTGCTGCCCGGGCGATCACGCCGCCGAGCGAGTGCCCGATCAGGTGCACGGGCGCGCCGTCGTCGAGCAGCGCCGCGACCCGGACGACGTCGGCAGCCTCTGCGTCGAGCGAGTACTCCGAGGGGGTGCCGGGCGCCGCGGAGTCCGCCTGGCCCCGGCGGCTGATCGCGACGGCGGTCCAGCCGGCCTCGCGCAGGAGCGGCATGAAGGTGCGCCAGTCCTCCTTCGAGCCGGTGTACCCGGGGACGACGAGCACGACGCCCTTCGACGGTCCGGACGGGACCACCCGGTAGGCGGTGAGCCGCCCGACGGGCAGGTCGATCCCGACGACGTCGACGCCCTCGGGCGTGGGGAGGTGCCCGAAGGCCGGGACGGACGGGAACTCGTGCACGGTGGTCATGCGAGCAGTGTCCGCCGCGGGTTCGGCACCGCGTCCAGCAGCGCGACCGTGTAGTCGTCCTGCGGGTGCTGCAGCACCTCGGCCGTCCGGCCCCGCTCGACCACGGCGCCGTCGTGCAGCACCATGATGTCGTCGGTGATGAGCCGCGCGCTCAGCAGGTCGTGCGTGATGTAGAGGAGCGAGACGCCCCACTGCTCGCGCAGGTCCTCGAGCAGCGCGAGCACGCCGGCCCGCAGCGTGACGTCGAGCATCGAGACGGGCTCGTCGGCGATGATCACCTGCGGGTCGCTCGCGAGCGCCCGGGCGATGACCACGCGCTGCCGCTGCCCACCGGAGAGCTGGTGCGGGAGCTTCTGCGCGAACTGCTCGACGGGCGTCAGGCCCACGGTCTCGAGGATCTCGAGCATCCGGCGCCGGGCATCACGTCCGCGGAGTCCGGTGTAGTTCGCGATCGGCCGGGAGAGGATGTACTCGACCGTGTGCAGTGGGTTGAGCGCCGCGTACGGATCCTGGAACACCATCTGCACCTCGGAGCGCAGGTCCTTGAGCCCCCGCCGCCCGAGCTTGGCCACGTCCGTGTCACCGAACCGCACCGTGCCCGAGGTCGGCTGCTCGACGCCGGTGAGCATCTTCGCGATGGTCGACTTGCCCGAGCCGGACTGGCCGACGAGGGCGAGCGACTGCCCCGGCTCGAGCGTGAACGACACGTCGCGGACGGCCTGAACGGGCTGCTCGCCGCGGCGGGGCGCCGGGTACGTCTTGACGAGGTGGTCGACGACGATCGGGTTGCGGGCGGCGCTGCGCTCGCGGGACCCGACGGTGCTGAACGAGGACGTGGTCTCCTGTCGTGTCGCGCCCTCGGACGAGCGGAGCGACCGGTCCGGGAAGCCGGGCAGGCTCACCACCGAAGCACGCGGGTCCGCGTAGTGCGACAGCAGCATCTTCGTGTAGTCGTCCTGCGGGTCGCGGAGGACCTCGAGCGAGCGGCCGTCCTCGACGATCCGCCCCTCGTGCATGACGAGCACGCGCTCGGTGGCCTCGAGGACGATGCCGAGGTCGTGGCTGATGAGGATCGCCGTGAAGCCCTCGGAGCGCTGCAGTTCGATGATCGTGTCCATCACCGCGTGCTGCACGAGGACGTCGAGGGCCGTAGTCGGCTCGTCGAACACCATGAGCTGCGGCTCGAGCGACAGCGCGAGGGCGATCGAGACGCGCTGCCGCATGCCGCCGGAGAGCTCGCCCGGGTACCGCGCGAGCATCGTCTCGGGCAGCTTGACCTTGCCGATCAGCTCCCGCATCCGGGCGTCCCAGCGCTCACGCGGTACGTGGCCGTGCGCCCTGAAGACGTCGACGAAGTGGTTGCGGACCGTGCGCACCGGGTTGAGCGCGTTCATGCCCGACTGCAGCACCATCGCGAAGCCACCCTGGCGCTGTCGGCGCAGGGCTTCGTCGTCGAGGTCACGGATGTCGGCACCGCCGAAGACGATGCTGCCGCCGTTGGTGCGCGCCGGCGGCTTCTGCAGCCGGGTGAGCGCGTAGCCGAGGGTCGACTTGCCCGAGCCGGACTCCCCGACCAGGCCGACGAACTCCCCCTTGCGCAGGCTGAACGAGACGTGGTCGACGGCCTGGACGGCCGTCTGGCCGGCCGACTCGTAGACGACGGACAGGTCGCGGACGTCGAGCAGGACGTCGGCCTGGGTGCCGTCGGACGGGAGGCGCGTGGCGGTGCCGCCACGGGCCTCCAGGCCGTCGCCGGTCACGTCGGGTGTCTGGCCGCTCATGCTGCTGCCTCCTTCTTGCGGCGCGCGCCCTCGCGCAGCCGCGGATTGGACACGGCGTCGACGCCGAAGTTGATCAGGGTGAGGCTCATCGCCAGCAGGGCGATGCAGAGACCCGGGGCGAACAGCAGGATCCACTGACCGGTGAGCAGCGCGTTCGAGTTCTGCGCCCAGTAGAGGATCGTGCCCCAGCTGACGATCGACGAGTCGCCGAGTCCGAGGAACTCGAGGCCCGCCTCGGCGAGGATCGCGCTCGTCGCGGCACCGAAGAAGCTGCCGACGATCAGGGACGTCATGTTCGGCAGGATCTCGCGGAACACGATGCGCGTCGCGCCGTCGCCGGAGAACTGTGCGGCGGTGACGAAGTCGCGGCTGCGGAGCGACTGTGTCTGGCTGCGGAGCACGCGTGCACCCCAGGCCCAGCCGGTGACGACGATCACGGCGATGATCACCGCGATGCCGCCGTTCTGCAGGTAGGCCGCGATGACGATCATGAGCGGCAGGCCGGGGATGACGAGGAACAGGTTCACGATGAAGCCGATGACCTCGGCGACCCAGCCGCGGATGTAGCCCCAGCTCAGGCCGATCGCGACGGCGACGAGCGTGGACAGGAGGCCCGCGACCGCGCCGACGAGCACGGAGACCCGGGCGCCGTAGATGAGCTGGGAGAGGACGTCCTCGCCGGCGGCGGTGGTGCCCATCCAGTGCGCCCAGCTGGCGTCGGCGTTCCGCTCGAAGCCGTTCTGGCTGCCGCCGTACGGGGCGAGGAGCGGGGCGGCGATCGCCACGAGGACGAAGAAGCCGAGGATGCACAGGCCGATGCGGGCCTTCGTGTTGCTCCAGACGACGCCGAACTGGCGTGCGGCGGCGCGCCACTTGGAGGGGGCTTGCTGGTCGTTGTTCTGCTGTTGCTCGTCTTGGGTCCGTACGGCGACGGTCTCGTTGGGTGTGCGCGTGTTGGTCATCGGCGCGTCCTCGGGTCCAGGACGCCGTACAGGACGTCCACGATGAAGTTGGCGATGAGCACCGACACGGTGATCATCAGGAAGAGGGCCTGCATGAGCGGGTAGTCCTGCCCGATCACGGCGTTGAACAGCAGGTAGCCGATGCCCGGGTAGCCGAACACCTGCTCGACCAGCACCGAGCCACCGACCACGCCACCGAGCGCCAGGCCGAAGCCGGTCAGGTTCGGCAGGATCGCGTTCCGCGCGGCGTACCGGACGGCGACCGTGCGACCACGGAGGCCGTTCGCCTCGGCGAAGGTCACGTAGTCGTCGCCCAGCGTGTTGATCATCGCGTTGCGCATGCCGATGATCCAGCCGCCGAGGCTCGTCACCAGGATCGTCACCGCCGGCAGGATCGCGTGCCGCAGGACGTCGCCGATGTACGTGCCGTTCCAGCCCGGGATGCTCGTCGCGGACGACGCCCCGGTCGTCGGGAACCAGTGCAGGACGTAGCCGAGGAAGAACAGCAGCAGGAGCGCCGTCCAGAAGTACGGGAACGTCGACATGAAGCTGCCCGAGAGCGTCGGGAGCGAGTCGAGCCAGGTGCCGCGCTTCCACGCCGCCGCGACACCGATCAGCGTGCCGATGACGAACGCCAGGACCGTCACCGTGCCGACGAGCACGAGCGTGTACGGCAGGGCGCGGCCGACCAGGTCACCGACGGGCTGCGGGTAGAACGTGTAGCTCGTGCCGAAGTCGAGGGTGACGACCTGGTGCAGGTAGCTGACGTACTGGTCCCAGAGGTTGCCGGAGGGGACGCCGAGCTGGGCCTCGATGGCCTTCTTCGTGGCGTCGGTGACCGGGCCGTTCTGGCTGAGCTTCGCGAGCGCCGCGTCGGACGGGCTGCCCGGCATGAGGCGCGGGAGCACGAAGTTCAGCGTGACCGCGGCCCAGAGGGTGAGGACGAAGAGGACGAGTTTCTGCAGGATGTACTTCACTTGGCCTGCTCCTCGAGGATCTTCCGGCCGGCCTCACTGTCACGGAGTCGGAGCTTCGTGAAGATGAGCAGCGGTGCGGAGTCGTAGTTCTGCGGCGCCATGTACGGGTCCTCCGCGCTCGGCCACCCGACGAACTTGCCGGTGCTGAACAGGCCCCAGAGCCCGCCGTAGTACATGCCGATCACGGGCAGGTCGTCGTACACGATGGCCTGCAGCTGGTTCAGGATCTGCTGCTGCTCGGCGCGGTCGGTCGTCCCGCGGTACTCGTCGAGGAGCTTCTGGGTGTCGGCGTTCCGGTACCGCTCGAAGTTGTTCACCGTCGACTTGCCGACCGGCTGGTAGAAGTCGCTCGACAGCAGCGAGTTGTAGGCCTGGAACACGTCGCCGTTCCCCATGCCGCCCATCGCCATGTCGAACTTGCCGTTGTTGATGTTCTGCTGGTACCCGGCGGGCTGCGGTGCCTGGATCTGCACCTTCACACCGATCTTCCCGAGGTCGCGCTGCACCTGCTGCGCGGCACGGAGCCAGTCCGAGTAGCCGTTCGCGGTCATCAGGTTGATCTCGAGCTGCTTGCCGTCCTTGACGAGCTTGCCGCCCTGCTGCACGTAGCCGGACTTCGCGAACTCGGCGAGGGCCCGGTCGGTGTCCTGCGTGATCATCCCCTTGTCGGGGATCGACGGGTCGAGGTACTGCTCCTGGTTCGGCAGGATCAGGCCGGTCTGGCCCGCGGCACTGAGGTTGCCCTCGGAGGCGGTCTCGGCGATGCCGTCGCGGTCGAGTGCGTAGGAGATGCCCTTGCGCACGTTGACGTCGTTGTACGGCGCCTTCGTCAGGTTCGGGATGAGACCGGTGACACCGCCGGCCGGGAACCACCACTGGTTCGTGTCGGACGCGGCACCCCACGTGCCCTTGACGTCCGAGATGAACGAGTACGCCCAGTCGTAGCCGCGGGTGACGGTGTCGAGCTGCGTGTTCGTCGCGGGCAGGACCAGGTGCTCGATCGCGATCTTGTCGGCCTGCCAGTACGTCGGGTTCTTGTCCATCGAGTACTGCTGGTCGGAGTAGTTGCCGAGGACGAACGGGCCGGTGCCGACCGGGTTCGGGTCGCGCCAGGTGACCGGGTCCTTCACCCCGCCGTAGTGGTGCTCGGGGAGGATGTACGTCGCGCCGATGATGTTGAGGCTCGGGACGTCGTCGCCGTTGAGGTGGAAGACGAGGTGGTCACCCTTCCGCTCGATGCGGTCGATGTGCTGCCAGGCGCCCTTGACGTCCATCGCCGGGAACTTCTTGAGCAGGTCGAACGTGAAGAGGACGTCCTCGGGCGTGAACTTCGTTCCGTCGGACCACTCGACGCCCTTCCGGATCGTCATGTCGATCGTCCGGGCGTCCGGGAGCTCCCACGAGCTCGCGAGCCACGGGGTGCCCTTGCCGTCGAGGGGGTTGATCTCGATGAGCGGCTCGTACATCCACTTGCTCGCGGTGCGGGCGTTCGGGATGTACGGGTTGAAGTTGCGGTCGAACAGCGGGTTGCCGCGGTCCGCGTTGATGAGCATCGTGTCCTTGCCGATGCTCGGGTCCGGCTGGGAGCGGACCTGGACGCTGCAGCCGGTGGCCACGAGGGCCACGACGGCGAGTCCGGCGATGGCGGCGGCGATGCGGCCGCGGCGTCGGGTGGGGGTGCGTGGCGCCGGTGGCGTCCGCCGTCCGTCCGGGCGCGGGTCGCGGTGCCCGCGCGTGCGCTGTGGGGGAAGCGTCATTGCTCGGTCGACCTCCGTGTCGAGTGGGTGCTGCGCCCAATGTATGCGCTTACATCGCCGTGTGCAACCTCCGGGTTCCGTGCCGGGGCGGAACGTCGGTGCCACCCCTAGAGCGCGGGCGGGCAGCTCTCGCGCAGCAGCACCTCGACCGGCAGCCGCACGGCCCGCGGAGGCCCCTCGCGCCGCTCGAACCGGTCGACGATCGCCCGGACGGCCGCGCGCCCGAGCTCCCCCATCGGCTGGTGCACCGTCGTCAGGGGCGGCGCCGAGAACCGTCCCGCGTCGATGCCGTCGAAACCGGTCACCACGACGTCCTCGGGCACCCGCAGCCCCCGCGCCCCGGCGGCGTCGAGCACGCCGAGCGCGGACTGGTCGTTCGAGCAGATCACCGCGCGCGGCACCTCGGCACCGTCGAACAGGGCCGATGCGAGCTCGCGAGCGCGAGCACGCCCGAAGTCGCCGTGCACCACCCGGACGTCCGACGCCGCCAGTCCGTGGTCGGCGAGCGCCTGCCGGAAGCCCGCCGACCGCTCCATGTCGTCCGGGGAGTCGATCGGCCCCGCGAGGTACGCCAGCGACCGGATCCCGAGCCGACCGATCACGTGCGACCCCAGCGTGCGCATGCCTGCGGCGTTGTCGACGCTCACCGAGTCGAAGCCGTGCGAGCGCCGGTCGTCCGCGAGCACCACGACCGGGATGCGTCGGGCGACGTGCTCGAGCAGGTCGTCGGGCACCGTCTGCGCGAGCACCGCCAGGCCGTCGACGCGGCCCGCGACGTCGTTCACGATGACGTCCCGCGAGGACCCACGCCCGGCGGCCACCATGAGGGCGAGTCCCCGTTGCCACGCCTCGGTCTCGGCACCACGCAGGACCTCGTCGAAGTACAGGTTCGAGGAGAACGGCTGCGTGACGTGCCGGCGGTCGTCGACCACGCGGACGCCCCCGTCGGTGACGAGGTCGGGTCGCTCGTCCGGCACCACGTCGAACCCGGGCAGCAGCAGACCGACGACGCCGGTCCGCTTGCCGGCCAGCGCCCGTGCGTTGCCGGACGGTACGTAGCCGAGGCTCCGGATCGCCGCCTGCACCCGGTCACGGGTGCCCTCGCGGACCGCGTCGGGCGTGCGGAGCACGCGGGAGACGGTGGCGATGGAGACGCCGGCCTGGGACGCGACGTCGTAGACCGTGGGAGGTGCGGTGCGCTGCGCGCTCATGCCGTGCCTCCCGTCCGACGTCCACCCCGGCCGCCGCGCCGGTGCGCGGCCGGACCATCCTAGGCACGGGCCCAGCTCCCACTCCTCCACAGGCTGGCCGACACCCTTGCGTTCCGCGGACGGGCGGGCGCAGACTGTTGCGACCTCAGAACGTCCCGTGAGGAAGCGCACCACGACGGTGCCCACGCACACAGGAGGAACTCTCGATGTCCCAGCAGACGCGGTCCGGCAGCAAGCACGCCATCCGACTCACCACCGACGAGGCCGAGGTGCGCGACGCGCTCCTCGACCACACCGAGCACGGGGCGTCGTCGTCCGCCCAGGGCATCGACGGGTCCGAGGAACCCACGACCAGGGCCTGACCGGCCAGGAGGCACGGCTCGGGTCCGCCTCGTCGGTCCGTCCGGTGCCACCTGGCCGGTGCGCCTGGCGGCGGGTGCGGCCGGTGCCTGCTGGCCGGTGCGCCCGGTGGTCAGTCCGACTGAGTGCGGGCCGGCTCACCCTCGCCGAGCAGCTCCGGGCTGCCGACGATCGCCATGCCCGCGCCGCGCAGGCGCCGTCGCTCCTGGGCGATGAACGCGAGCAGACGGTCGTTGGTCCCGGCGACGTGGGCTGCGAGCAGCTCAGCGGCACGGTCGGCCGCTCCGGAGCGCACGGCGTCGAGGATCGCGCTGTGCTCGTCCCACGCGGCCTCGCGCGCCTCGGCGGTGCGGACCTCGATCCACCGTGTCCGCTCGAGCCGGGTGAGCGCGTCGGCGATGGCGTCGGTGACGAAGCGGTTGCCACCGAGTGCCGCGAGGTCGAGGTGGAACGTCGAGCCCATGCGGATCCCGGCCTCGCGGTCGGGGGTGCTCCGGAGCTCGTCGAGGTGCGCTCGGACCTCGTCGAGCTGCTCGGCCGAGGCACGCTCGACGGCGAGGCGCGCGGCGGCGGGTTCGAGCACGCCACGGAGCTCCGCGAGCGAGGCGATCTCGTCGAGGTCGATCGGGGTGACCGTCCAGGTCCGCCCCTCGTGGAGGATGAGCCCCTCGCGTTCGAGCCGCGACAACGCTGCGCGCACGGGGGTCCGTGAGGCGTGGAAGCGCCCCTCGAGTCCGCGCTCCGAGATGCGCTCCCCGGGGGCGATGTCGAGGGTGAGGATCGCCGCACGCAGGTTGTCGTAGAGCTGGCTCGTCTGCGACACGGGCACGGCGGTCTCGGTCGTCTCGGTCACGGCGGACCAGCCTAGTGCGGATCGACCCACTTTGGTATACCGGAGCACACCCACTCTTGTATGTGGAATGTTGTTGATTCAGGGGTAGCCGTCGATAGCGTGCGGCCATGGCCGTCGCGCACATCTTCCGAAGCGTGCAAGCTCTACGCGCTGTGGCTGCGCTGCTCGTCGTCGTCAACCACGCGCTGATCACTGCTGGGCACCGTTCGCAGATCGGCGTTGACGGACACCCGATCCTCGGCCGACTCGGAGTGGAGATCTTCTTCGCGATCAGTGGCTTCGTCATGATCCGCGTGACGGATCCACTCCGCCCCGGGAGGGCTCCCATCCGCACGGCAGGACGATTCCTGTGGGCCCGGGCCGTGCGGATCGTCCCCCTGTACTGGTTGTGCACGATGCTCGTGATGCTCGCTGACCTCGTGGGATCGCGCCGATCCGGAGACGACGTCTCCCCGGCAAGGCTGATCGCAAGCCTCCTGTTCCTGCCGAGCACCGCAGCCAACGGACTGGTGCAGCCCGTCCTCTACGTCGGATGGACCCTGCAGTTCGAGATGGTCTTCTACCTGATGGTGGCCATCGCGCTCGCCGTGCAGGTCAGCCCCGTTCGCCTCTGCGTGCCCGTGCTGGCCGGCCTGGCAGCACTGTCGACCGTCCGACCGCCGGACTCCGGTGCGGGTTGGTTCTACGCAGACTCGTCGACACTGTCCTTCGCGGTCGGGATGCTCACCGCGCGGATCGCGGCCCCGGGGCCCCACCGTCGGGCCGCCTGGGTCGTGCTCGTCGCAGCGACATCGGCCCACGTCCTGGTCTGCGGGGTCCGCGCCGTGGGGCCGGATCCGACCGGCATCGTCGTCGCGCTCGTCGTGCCGCTGATCTTCGTGCCGACCGTGATGACGGAACACCGGGTCGGCGCTTCGGTTCCGCGTTGGGCGACAGCCGCGGGGGCCACGTCCTACACGCTCTACTTGACCCACCCGTTCGTCAGCACTGCGGTCGCCGACGGCCTCTCGGCGCTCGGTGACGCGGCACGGTCACCGATGCTGTTCGTCACGGCGGTCGTCGTGACGCCGTTGCTGACCGCACCGTTCATCCACCGGTACGTCGAGCGACCGATCACGCGACTTCCCGCGACGCTCGTCCGCAGGCGGCCCGGACCGGCGTAGTGCGGATCGACGGCTGTTGGTATACCGTCCTGGTACACCAACCGCTCCCCGATCGGACCGCCGTGCCCGCGCAGATCTCCACCGCAGCTCCGGCCGTCATCCCCGCCAGGGCGTGGACGATGCTCGCGCTCGGCGTCGCCGCGCAGGCCGCAGGGACCCTCGTCGTGTCCGCGCCGGCGCTGCTCATCCCGCACCTGCTGGCGCAGGGGATGCCGTTCGCGTCGGCGGGGCTGTTCGCCGCCGCGCCGACGATCGGCCTCGTCCTCACGCTGATCGCCTGGGGCGCGGTGACCGACCGGGTCGGCGAGCGCGTGGTGATCGCCGGGGGTCTGGCGCTGACCACGCTCACGGTCGTCGCCGCGTGGGTCACGGCCGGAGACCCGCTGCTGCTCGGGTTCGCGTTCCTGGCCGCCGGCATGACGAGTGCGTCGACGAACGCCGCGAGCGGGCGCGTCGTCGTCGGGTGGTTCCCGAAGGAGCGCCGCGGGCTGGCGATGGGCATCCGACAGATGTCGCAGCCGCTCGGGGTGACGCTCGCCGCGGTGACCGTGCCGGTGCTCGCCGAGACGGACGGCATCCGGAGCGCCCTGGTGCTGCCGTTCGTGCTGTGCGCCGTGCTCACCGTGCTGTGCGCCGTCGGCATCGCGGACCCGCCCCGTGCGGCGCGCGGGTCCGACGCCGGTGCCGCTGCGCGGGTGAACCCCTACCGCGCCTCGGGCTTCCTGTGGCGCGTGCACCTGGTGTCGGTGCTGCTCGTGGTGCCGCAGTTCACGCTCTCGACGTACGGGCTGGTCTGGCTGGTGGGCCTCGGGTGGTCGACGCCGGCAGCGGGGCTCCTGGTCGGGGCGTCGCAGTTCGTCGGCGCCGTCGGGCGGATCCTCGTCGGGGCCTGGAGCGACCGCGCGGGTTCCCGGGTCGGGCCGCTGCGGATCGTCGCCGTCGCGGCTGCGGTCGTGATGGCCGTGCTCGCACTCGTCGACGTGTCGCACCTGGCGGCCGCGGCCGTGTTCCTCGTGGTGGCCACGAGCGTCACGGTCGCGGACAACGGCCTGGCGTACACCTCGGTCGCCGAGGCGGCGGGTCCCGCGTGGTCGGGCCGGGCGCTCGGGGCGCAGAACACGGGGCAGTTCATCGCGGCGAGCGCCGTCGGTCCGGGCGTCGGCGCGCTCGTCGGGGTGCTCGGCTTCGCGGCGTCGTTCGCGATCGTGGCCGCGCTGCCCCTGCTCGCGCTCCCGATCGTGCCGCGCACCGACCGCTCCCACGACTGACGCGTCCGGTCCGGCGCGCCCGCACCCCCGCAAGACGCAACGGGAGCGACTCCTCGCAGCGGGATGTCGCTGCGCGGAGCCGCCCACGTTGCGTTCTACGAGACGGACGGCCGGGTCAGGCGGGGACCGCGGGGCCGACGGGCCAGCGCAGGAGCGCGGACGCCGGGGCACCGCTCGGCAGCGACGCGGCGTTGACCAGCACGAGTTCGGCGTCGGTCAGGACGATCGCGCGGACCAGGGCGCACACGGCGGGTACCTGCCCGAGCACCGAGGCACCGGCCGCCTGTTCGGGAGCAGTGGCGACCCACGGTGCGGCGTCGAGCGCGTGGAGCGTCCGGTCGCCGAGGGCTCCGGCGTCGAGCGCGACGACCGCTGCCTGCGCCTGCTGCAGCGCGGACACGACGGACCCGAGCCCGCTGACGCTCTCGTTGTCCCCGCGGCCCTCGTGCGTGCGGAGCAGGTCCTGCACGTCGTGCCGCCGCGACGCCAGGACCCGGGCGAGCGCGAGGTCGACGTGCTGCACGAGCGCCTTCTCGGAGGCGTCGTCGGCGCGCGGGTCGACGGCGACCTCGGTGACCAGTGCGCGGGTCGACGTGGAGAGCTCGCCGCGCAGGAGTTCCCGGGCACGGATGTCCCCGGCGAGCACGATCAGGCGGGGCGAGGTCGCGCGGACGGTCTCCTCGATCGCTGCCGCGACCTCGCCGGCGGTCTGCTTCCAGATCTCCTCGGCGTGCTGGTGCCAGTGCGGCTGCTTCCACCCGGCGCCGGACTTCGCCTTGTGCAGGGTGTCGGTGCGGCCCTGCACGCGCTGTTCGTCCTCGGCGGCGCCGGTGGGGGCGTGCCCGAGTCGGTAGCTGCGGAACCCGCCGCCCTCGCGTCCGACGGTGACGACCAGGAACGGCAGGTCGAAGGGCCGGTGTGCGAGCAGGGGCAGCAGGTCGGGGACGGCGCCGGTGCCGACGGACTCCTGCCCGTGCAGGTGCCCGGGGAGCACCTCGCTCAGCACGAGTTCGTCGTCGCGGACGAGCACGTAGCGGGCGACCGGTGCGGGGACACCGGGCTGCTCGACGAGCTCCTCCTCGATGATCTGCGCGGCACGCTCGGAGCAGCCCTGCCCGGCGAGCGCATCGGAGACGGTCCGGCGCTGCAGCGCGGCGATGCGCCGTGGGTCCTCGCGGTTGCCGGACGCGTCGACGTAGGCCCACGTCCAGGTGCCCGGTGTCTGGAGCGCCCGGATGACCTCGGGCTGCAGGGCGCTGGTCTCGCGGGTGGTCTGGGCCATCAGCGCTCGCCCTCCTCGTCGGTCTCGGTCGTGAAGACGGCATCGGAGCCGGACCCGTCCGCGGTCGTGTCGGTGGCGTCGTCCTGCAGCGAACCCTCGAGCTCGCCGTCGTACCCGGAGGCCGTGACCGTCTCGGCGTCGTCGGTGTCGTCGGGCACCGGTTCCGACTGCCGGAACTCCTCGACGTGCGCGTTGCTGCCGTGTCCCTGGACGATGCTCTGCGCCTCGTGCGCGAGCTGGTCGTCGAGCTCCGGTCCGTGCGTGCTGTTCCCGCGATCGGTCATCGCCTGCCCCTTTGCATCAGTGCCGCCGACGACGCTGTCGGGCCGCCTGCGGCTTCGGTGTTCTGCGTCCGTCCACGGTGCGCGCTCCGTACTGACCACGTTCGGAGGTCGGAGCGAACACGCAGCCAGCGGCGGAGACCGGAGCCAGCAGCGCTCGCACTGTCGGCAGACCGCGCGACCGACCGGGCCGGGCCACGGTTCGGTCACGACGTTCTGTGGATACTGCGGGAATGCACAGCATCGCTCGGTTTTGTGCTTTGCTGGCTCCGACCCCGCTCAACGACGAACCGGAGCCGTGATGACACCCATCCCATCGAGAACCGTCCTGTCCCGACGGAACCTGCTCGGACTCGGACTCGGAACAGCTGCGGCGGGGTTGCTCGCCGGGTGCGCCGTGCCCGGGTCGACGAACGTCAACAGGGCGCCGCTGGTCCCCGCGGCCGCCGGGAGCGAGACCGTCCAGATCACCTACTGGGCGTGGCTCAAGGACCTGCAGAAGGTCTGTGACGTCTGGAACGCGAAGAACCCGCGCATCCAGGTGACCGCGAACTGGATCCCCGGGGGCAACTCGGGCGGGTACCAGAAGATGTACTCCGCGCTCGCGGCCGGGGGTGGTCCGGACATCGGGCAGGTCGAGTTCCGGCAGATCCCGGAGTTCATGCTCGCCAACGGCCTGGTCGACCTCGCCCGGTACGGCGCGAAGGACGTGCAGTCGAAGTACGACGAGGCAGCGTGGTCGCAGGTCGAGTTCGTCGACGGCGTCTACGGCATCCCGCAGGACACCGGCCCGATGGGCTTCTACTACCAGACCGCGATCCTCGAGCAGGCCGGCGGCCAGCCCCCGACGACGTGGGACGAGTGGCGCGACCTCGCCGACAAGGTGCGCGGGACGGGCAACGGGAACTACCTCGAGGTGTTCCCGGTCGCCGACGCGTCGCCCTTCGCCGCGTACGCGCAGCAGGCCGGCGCGCGCTGGTTCAGGACGGACGGCGACGCGTGGGTCGTCGACATGACCGACGACAAGACCATGATGGTCGCCGAGTTCTTCGACGGGGTGATCGACGACAAGCTGGTCGACACCAGCGCCGGCGCCTACTCCCCCGGCTGGTACGCGGCCGCAGCGAGCGGCAAGATCGCCGCCGTCACGAGCGCGAGCTGGGGCGACGCCCTCATCCAGTCCGTGCAGGGCGGCGAGGGCAAGTGGAAGGTCGCGCCGATGCAGACGTGGGGCGACACCGGTTACGGCTCGAGCTCGATCGGTGGCTCGACGGCCGCCGTGCTGGCGAACGCGAAGCACCCGAAGGAGGCGCTCGAGTTCATCACGTGGATGACCACCTCGAAGGAGGGCGTCGACGCGATGATCAAGTACTGCGGCATCGGGTGGTCGCCGGCGAAGGACTACATCGGCGGGGCCCGCCAGCAGCCGTCCGAGTGGTTCTCCGGGCAGAACTACAACGAGGAGGTCTTCGCCCCCTCGGCCAAGGAGCAGAACCTGGAGTGGTCGTGGTCGCCCGTGACCCAGTCGGCCTTCACCAGCCTGCAGAACCAGTTCCGCCGCAAGCTCACCGGTGGGCTGAAGCTCACCGACGCCGTCGAGCTCGCCCAGCAGGAGATCGTCCAGTCCTTCAAGGACAAGGGCCTCAGCGTCAGGACCGCACGATGACCGCCACGCAGCCCGGATCCGGCTTCCGCACGAGCACCAAGGCCACGAGCGCCCAGAAGCGTGCCCCGTGGATCCTGCTCGCTCCGTTCCTCGCCCTGTTCGTGCTGACGTTCATCATCCCGATCATCAGCGCGCTCTTCCAGAGCTTCACCACCGTCGACCGCGAGGGCCTGTTCGGCGAGGACGGTGTCACCGGCCGCTTCGCCGGGTTCGACAACTACGTCACCGCCCTGAACGACGCCGGGTTCGTCGGCTCGATCTGGCGCATGCTCCTGTTCGGCATCGTGCAGGTTCCGGTGATGATCGTCCTCTGCACGATCCTCGCGCTGCTGCTCGAGTCGGCGAGCGCCCGCTGGCCCGCGTTCTTCCGCGCGGTCTACTTCATGCCGTACGGCGTCCCCGGCGTCATCGCGACGATCCTGTGGTCGTTCCTCTACGTGCCCGGCCTGTCGCCGATCGTGTCGCTGCTGCAGTCGATGGGGCTGCAGCCGGACTTCCTCGGCGCGAACAGCGTGCTCTGGTCGATCGCGAACATCGTCACGTGGACGTACACGGGCTACAACATGCTCATCATCGTCGCGCAGCTCAAGTCGATCCCCGGCGAGGTCTACGAGGCCGCGAAGATGGACGGCGCGAACGCCTTCCAGGTGGCGTGGCGGATCCAGATCCCGCTCATCGCGCCGGCCCTGGTGCTCACGACGGTCTTCTCGATCATCGGCACGCTGCAGCTCTTCGCCGAGCCGCAGATCCTGTCGACGGTCGCGCCGGCCATCGACACCGAGTACACGCCGAACTACGCCGCGTACACGAACGCCTTCGCGTTCAACGAGTACGGCGTCGCGAGCGCGCAGGCCGTGATCATCGCGCTGGCTGCGTTCATCCTGTCGTTCGCGTTCCTCGCGCTGACGAACCGCGCGCCCAAGAACGAGCGCGACCAGCGGAAGCGGGCCAAGCGCGACGGCCTGGAGGCACGGCGTGCGCTCCAGACGCGCGGCACGTCCGCCACCGGGTCGCGGCCCGCCACCGGCGTCGCGAACCGCAGCACCACCACCGGAGCCGCGCCGCGCCTCCAGGCCGACAGCAAGGGGGCGGAAGCATGACCAGTGAAGCCATCGAGGCACCGGTGACCAAGCAGGCCGCCGAGCCCGTCGACACCACGTCGATCACGGCGCACCAGCGCCGGAAGCTCGACCGCTCCCCCCGCTCGCAGATCGTCGTGACGGCGATCCTGGTCATCGTCGCGGTCTACTTCCTCGTGCCGTTGTACTGGGTCGTCATCGCAGCGACGAAGACCACCGGCGCCCTGTTCGCGACGAACGGGTTCTGGTTCGGCGGCGAGTTCGCGCTGTTCAGCAACATCCAGCAGGTGTTCTCGTACGACGGCGGCATCTTCGTCCGCTGGATCGCGAACAGCATCCTGTACTCGGGTGTCGGCGCGGTCCTGGCGACGTACTTCGCCGCTGCCGGCGGGTACGCGCTCGCGAAGTACGAGTTCCGCGGGCGCCAGCTCGTGTTCGGCACGATCCTCGGCGGCGTGCTCGTGCCGGGGACCGCGACGGCGCTGCCGCTGTTCCTGCTCTTCTCGACCATGGGCCTGACGGACACCTACTGGAGCGTGCTCATCCCGAGCCTCGTCTCGCCGTTCGGCCTGTTCCTGTGCCGGGTGTACGCGGCGGCCTCGGTCGACACCGCGCTGCTCGAGCAGGCACGCATCGACGGCGCCGGGGAGCTGCGGATCTTCCACACGATCGTGCTCCGTCAGATGACGCCGGCACTCGTGACCGTGTTCCTGTTCCAGGTGGTCGGCATCTGGAACAACTTCTTCCTGCCGCTCATCATGCTGGCGGACCAGAAGCTCTACCCGATCACACTGGGACTCAACAACTGGCGGGCACAGGTCGATCGTCTGCCAGAGTTCTACCAGCTCACCACCGGCGGCGTGCTCGTCTCGGTGATCCCGCTGGTGATCGCGATCATCGTCCTGCAGCGCTTCTGGCGCGGGGGCCTCACGGAAGGATCGGTCAAGGGTTGACCATCGCTGCTCACTCGTCCTCCACCAGCACCACGCCCGATGCGCTCGACGCGCTCGCCTCGACGGCACCGGGCTCGGACACCCGGCTCGCGCCGCGGGCCTGGTTGCACACCGACGCCCCGTCCCTGTCGCTCGACGGGGAGTGGGACTTCCGGTGGTCGCCGGTCGCGGACGTCCCGCTCCCGGGGGTGGAGGACGGGTGGGGCAGCCTCCCCGTGCCGTCGCACTGGGTCCTGCACGGGCACGGCGCGCCGAGCTACACCAACCTGCAGTACCCGTTCCCGATCGACCCACCGCACCCGCCGGAGGAGAACCCGACCGGCGACCACCGCCGCACGTTCGAGGTGCCCTCGACGTTCGACGGCGCGGCTCGGGTGCTGCTCCGCTTCGACGGGGTCGAGTCGCACTTCCGGGTGTGGCTGAACGGCTCCCTCGTCGGGTGGTCGACCGGATCGCGGCTCGCGACCGAGTTCGACGTGAGCGACCTGCTCGTGCCCGGGTCGAACGAGCTGCTCGTGCGGGTGCACCAGTGGTCGGCGGCCTCGTACCTCGAGGACCAGGACCAGTGGTGGCTTCCCGGCATCTTCCGGAGCGTCACCCTGCTCGCCCGACCGACCGCGCCGATCGACGACGTGTTCGTCCGCGCCGGCTGGACCGCGACGATCGGCAACGCCGCCACGGCCGGCACGGCGGCGTCCGGAAGGCCGGAGACCGGCTCCGGGACGATCACGTTCCCGACGCTCGACGCCGCGTTCCCGGTGCGGTTCCGGGTGCCGGAGCTCGACGTCGACGTGACGTGGGCGTCGGCCGACGAGGTCGCGCCGATCACGCTCGAGGGCGTCGAGCCGTGGAGCGCCGAGGTCCCGAAGCTGTACGACGCGACCGTCTCCACCGGCACCGACGCCGGCGGCCGTGCGGGCGGCGAGACCGTCTCGCTGCGCCTCGGCTTCCGCACGGTGTCGATCGAGGGCGACCGGTTCCTGGTGAACGGCGAGCGCGTGGTGTTCCACGGCGTGAACCGGCACGAGACCCACCCCGTGCGCGGTCGCGTCTTCGACGAGGAGCACGCCCGCGCGGACATGGCGCTCATGAAGCGGAACAACGTCAACGCCATCCGCACCTCGCACTACCCGCCGCACCCCCGCGTGCTCGACCTGGCCGACGAGCTCGGGTTCTGGGTGGTCCTGGAGTGCGACCTCGAGACCCACGGCTTCCTGTTCACCGACTGGGTCGGGAACCCCTCCGACGACCCGGCCTGGCGCGAGGCGTACCTCGACCGCATCGCCCGCACCGTCGAGCGCGACAAGAACCACGCGTCGATCGTGATGTGGTCGCTCGGCAACGAGTCCGGCACCGGGCGGAACCTCGCGGCGATGTCGCAGTGGGTGCACGACCGCGACGACGAGCGCCCCGTGCACTACGAGGGCGACTACACCGGCGCCTACACCGACGTGTACTCGCGGATGTACCCGACGCTGCAGGAGACCGAGTCGATCGGCGGCGGCGCGGAGACCCCGCTGCTCGGCTGCGGTCCGGCCGAGGCCGCGCGGCAGCGGTCGAAGCCGTTCCTGCACTGCGAGTACGTCCACGCCATGGGCAACGGACCGGGGCAGATCCAGGAGTACGAGGACCTGGTCGACAAGTACCCGCGACTGCACGGCGGGTTCGTCTGGGAGTGGCGGGACCACGGGCTCCTCGCGCAGACCGCGTCGGGTGAGGACTACTACGCGTACGGCGGCGACTTCGGTGAGGTCGTGCACGACGGGAACTTCGTGATGGACGGTCTCGTGCTGCCCGACGACGCCCCGACCCCCGGGCTGGCGGAGTTCGCGGCCGTCGTCGCCCCGATCCGGTTCTCGGTGTCGGACACCACCGTGCTCGTCGAGAACCGGTACCACTCCGCCTCGACCGCGGGGCTGCGCTTCCGCTGGACCCTGTCGCGGAACGGCGTCGAGGAGTCCGGCGGCCGCTTCACCCCGGGCGTCGTCGCGGCGCGGCAGTCGGCGACCGTCCCGGTGCCCGACGAGGTCCTTCGGGCCGCCGCGGACACCGGCTCGCTGGCCCCCGGTGACGAGCTGTGGTTCGACGTGACGGCGGAACTGGCGGGGCCGACCGCGTGGGCGGACACCGGCCACGTCGTCGCACGCACGCAGCGGCTCGTGGCGAGCCGCGCGGCGGACGTGCCCCGGGCCTCCCGGCAGGGCTGGGACGGCGACCGTCTCGGCGAGGGCACCTTCACCGCGCGCGGTGACCTGGTGTCCTGGAAGGGGCACGAGGTCGCCGGGCCGCGGCTCGAGCTGTGGCGGGCGCCGACGGACAACGACAGCCTGGCCTCGCAGGGCGGTTACGAGACGGCCGACCCGGTGCTGACGAAGGGCGTCGGCGACCCCACCGCTCCCGCGTCGGCGGTCCGCTGGCGTGCACGCGGGCTCGACCGGTTGACGCACCGGCTCGTGTCCGTGAGCCGCAGCGAGCACGGGCTGGAGCAACGGGTCCGGGTCGCCGCGGCGAACAGCGGGTGGGGCGTCGACGTCACGCACCGCTGGACCCTGACCGACGACGGACTGCTGCTGCAGACCGACGCGGTGCCGTTCGGGGCGTGGAACGTCACCTGGCCGCGGATCGGCGTGCGGTTCGACCTGCCGGCGTCGCTGCTCGACGACGATGCCTCGTGGTTCGGGACCGGACCGGCGGAGTCGTACGCGGACTCGTCGCGGGCGGCTCGGGTCGGACGGTTCAGCGCGCCGGTGCGGGCGCTGACCGTGGACTACTCGATGCCGCAGGAGACCGGGTACCGGCCCGGGCTGCGGACGCTGTCGGTCGGCGACCTCACGGTGTCGACCGTCGGGGCGCACCGGGCGGGCTTCACGCTCTCGCCGTGGACCGCGCAGGAGCTCGGTCGGGCGATGCACCCGTACGAGCTGCCGACGCCGGAGCACGCGTACCTGTACCTCGACGCGGCGCAGCACGGGCTGGGGTCGCGGGCGTGCGGGCTCGACGTGCTGCCGGAGCACCAGCTGTGGCCGCAGGCATTCTCGTGGAGCGTGGTGCTGGGCTAGCGCCGCCGGCGCCGCGCGGGCGGCGGGCGGCGGGGCACGGCGCTCCGTGGTGCGACCTGCTCGCGCACAACCGGGAGCACCTCGCGCCACGGGCTTCCGTGGCGCGAGGTGCTTCGCGTTGTGCTGCGGCCCGCAGCGCCGCGGCGCACGGCCGCGCGGCGGCCGCGCTACTCCCCCGCGGTGAGGGCGCGCAGCGCCTCGGGGTCCGACGCGTCGAGGAACTCCGTCAGGCGCTCGGGCTCGCCCGGCTCCTCGATCGCGGACGCCGCGCGGCGCAGGGCGAACAGCGCACGGAGCACGCCGCGGTTCGGCTCGTGCGCCCACGGCACCGGCCCGGCACCGCGCCAGCCCGCCTTCCGCAGGGCGTCGAGGCCCCGGTGATACCCGACGCGGGCGTAGGCGTAGGACTCCAGGGTCGCGCCGCGCGCCCATGCTTCGTCGGCGAGGAGCGCCCACGCCAGGCTCGAGGACGGGTGCGACACGACGACGCTCGACACCGGGGCGTCGGCGGCGAGCGCGGCGGTCACCTCGGGCTCCTCCGGCAGCAGGGTCGCGGGGTTCGCGGTCGGGTTCGGCAGCAGGTTCTCCGGCATGCCCCCAGCCTGTCACCTCTTGCCGAGGAGCGGCGTCACCCCTACGGTGGGTGACACCTCGTCGTCACGCGGGGCCGCCGGGGCGGGAGACCGACCGGCAGCACGGGTGGCGGACACGGGGGTCCCCGACGGAACGAGCAGCCTTGCAGTCGATCACCGGTACCGCGCAGTCCTCGCGCTGACACCGTGATCGTCGCGCCCCGTCGGGCGCGCCGCGTGCCGACCGCTCCGGTCGCCGCGGGTCCGGTGTCGTGCGCCCAGCTCACGATCCGGGAGGCACACCCATGCCCGCAACACCGTCCGTCGTCCTCGACGACCTCACCTTCACCTGGCCCGACGGCTCCGTCGCGCTCGACCACCTCACCACCGCCTTCGGACGCGGCCGCACCGGCCTGGTCGGGAGGAACGGGGCCGGCAAGTCCACGCTCGTCCGGCTCGTCACGGGACAGCTCCACCCCACGTCCGGCTCGGTCCGCACCTCCGGTCCGGTGGACCACCTGCCCCAGCGGCTGCACGCCCGCCCCGGTGACACCGTGGCGGATCTGCTCGGCGTCGGCAGGACGCTCGCCGCACTGCGGGCCGTCCTCGGCGGTGACGCCACCGAGGAGCACCTCGACGCCGTGGGCGACGACTGGGACGTGGAGGAGCGTGCCGCCGCCGCGCTCGCGTCCGTACCGGGGCTGCACGGCAGCGACCTCGACCGACCCGTGACGTCGCTCTCCGGCGGGCAGGCGGTGCTCACCGCGGTGGCTGGCGTCCGGATGCGTCGGGCACCGATCGTGTTCCTCGACGAGCCGACGAACAACCTCGACCGCGCAGCCCGTGCGGCGCTCTTCGAGCTCGTCGACCGGTGGACGGGCACGCTCGTGCTCGTCAGCCACGACCGGGAGCTCCTCGAGCACGTGGACGAGACCGTCGAGCTGCGTTCGGGATCGGCCACGGTGTTCGGCGGGACGTACCGCGCGTACGAGGAGCACCTCGCCGTGCAGCAGGCCGCCGTCGAGCGCGAAGTCCGGGTGGCTGAGCAGCGCCACCGGACCGAGCAGCGGCAGCGCATCGAGGCGGAGACGAAGATCGCCCGCCGTGCCCGTGCGGGGCGGGAGGCCGCTCGGTCCGTGCCGAAGATCCTGGCGAACGAGCAGCGGAAGCAGGCGGAGCAGACCGCCGGCCGGCTGCGCTCGGCCCACGGGTCGGCCGAGGCGCAGGCGCGGGCCGCGGTGCAGGAGGCCGAGCTGCGGTTGCGCGACGACGAGTCGTTGCACGTCACGCTGCCCGACCCGGAGGTCCCGGCGTCGCGGCGCATCGCGACGATCACCGTGCGCGGGCGGTCGGTCGTCGTGCAGGGCCCCGAGCGCATCGCGGTGACCGGCGCGAACGGCGTCGGCAAGACGACGTTGCTCGACGAGCTCGTGGGGGTGCCGCAGGCGCGCGAGCACCCGCTCCCGGAGACCTCGGCGGCACCGCACGCGGACCGGATCGCGTACCTGCCGCAGCGGCGGGACTCGCTCGACGACGACGCGACGGTGCTCGCGAACCTCCGTCGGGCGGCCCCGCACGTGGCCGACGCCGAGCTCCGCAACCAGCTGGCTCGGCTCCTGGTCCGCGGGGACACCGTCGACCGCTCGGTCGCCTCCCTGTCGGGCGGCGAGCGCTTCCGGGTGGCGTTGGCGACCCTGGTGCTCGCGGACCCGCCGCCGCAGCTGCTGGTGCTCGACGAGCCGACGAACGACCTCGACCTGACGAGCGTCGACCAGCTCGTGGATGCACTCCGGGCGTTCCGCGGCGCGCTCGTCGTGGTCAGCCACGACGAGACGTTCCTGGACCGCCTGTCGCTGACGACGAGGATCGAGCTCCGGTAGCCGGGGGGGGTCAGCGCTTCCGGGTCGGCCGGATCGCGAGCGACTCGATCGTGCCGCGCTCCGGCAGGTCGACCACGGTCCGGACGGCCGCGGCGACGTCCTCGGGCGCCAGGTAGTAGGCGGTGTCGTAGTCCTCGCCGAGCTTCTCGGTCAGCGCCCGCTGCATGTCCGAGTCGGTCCGGCCGGGGTGCACGCTCGAGACCCGGACGCCGTTCGCCCGTTCCTCTTCCCGCAGGGCGTCCGCGAAGGCCCGGAGCGCGAACTTCGACGCCGCGTACACGCCGCCTCCGGGGCCGGCGGTGAATCCGGACCCGCTGTTGATCGGCACGACGATGCCCCGCGCTGCCCGGAGCGCGGGGAGCGCCAACCGGGTCAGTTCGGCGACCGCGAAGACGTTGGTGGCGAACACCTGCTCCCACACGTCGCGCGGTGTGTCAGCGATCCGCGTGCCCTGCTCGACCCCGGCGCTGTGCACCAGGACGTCGAGCGACGCCGGTAGCTCCGGCACGTCGCCGGCGCCGAGGTCGCCGACGAACGGCGCTGCACTCGGGAGCTCGGCCACGAGCGCGGCGACCGCGTCGGCGGAGCGGCCACCGACCAGGACGTGGTGGGTGCGTCCGAGCTCCAGCGCGATCGCGCGGCCGATGCCGCGGGTGGCCCCGGTGACGAGTGCGGTCGGACGGTCAGCGGTGGCGGGTGCGGTGTCGGTCATGCGTCCCACCCTACGGAGCGGGCGTGACGGGCCGGTGCCGCGCCTCCCGGCTGTGGACGATGACGCCCACCGAGCGGGGTGTGCAGGACCGGCCGGCCACCTGCTCAGTCCTTCGTGCGCCCCGCGCTCTCACGGATCTTGATCCCCTCGAGCACGTCCTTGGCGTGCTGCTCGTCCTGCTTCTCGATCTGGCGGGTGTCGCGCTCGGGGAGCTGGATGTCCTCCTCGGCCCGGATGCCGGCCTGCAGCTGACGGCCGCGCTCGAGCTCCGCGTCGAACTCCGCACCGAAGAGCAGCGCGTTGTTCGTGATCCAGATCCACAGCAGGAAGACGATGACGCCACCGAGGGAGCCGTACGTCGCGTTGTAGTTCGAGAAGTTCCCGACGTAGAAGCCGAAGCCGACGCTCGCGATGATCCAGATCGTGATGCCGACCAGCGCGCCGCCGCTCACCCACTTGAACTTGGACTGGCGGATGTTCGGCGCCCAGTAGTACAGCACCGCGACGACGACGATCATGATCGCCAGCAGGATCGGCCACTGCACGATCGAGACCACGAGCGCGGCGGCGTCGCCGAGGCCGATGACGTCGCCGAACGTCCGGGCGAGCGGACCGGAGACGAGCACGAGCAGCCCGAGGACGAGCAGCACGACGGTGAACACCGTGACGCCGAGCATGGTCGGCCGGAGCTTCCAGATCGGTCGGCCCTCGCGGACGTTGTAGATGCGGTTCATCGCACGGCCGAAGGCGCCGACGAAGCCCGACGCGGACCACAGGGCACCGAGCACACCGACGATGAACGTGATCGGCGCCGCGGGCGAACGCACGAGCCCCTCGACCGGGTCACGGAGGAGCTCGGCGACCTGACCACCGCCGACGTTCGTGACGACGTCGAGCAGGGTGTCGATCGTGTCCCGCGGGTTCGAGACCAGGCCGAGGATCGACACGATCGCCAGCAGACCGGGGAAGAGCGCGAGCACCGTGTAGTACGTCAGGCTCGCCGCCAGGTCGGTGCACTGGTCGCTGGTGAACTCGCGCAGGGTCTTCTTCAGCGTGTACGTGAACGACGGCTTCGTGAGGTCGGTCGGGCTGTCCGGCTTCCGGGGGTCGTCCGGCGCCGGCTTGTGCTGCATGTCGTGCTGCAGGCTCTTGTCCTTGTGCGCCATGGTCTAGCCCTTCGCCTTCGCGATGGCCTTCGCCGCCGCCTTCGACCGCGCGGCGGCCTGCTTCCGGTTCTTCGTCGCGCGGCGCTGCACCGCGGCGATGCCGGCGCGCTGCTTCACGCGGTTCTTGTGCACCGGGTCGCGTTCGAGCGACTCCTCGGCCGCCTTGCGACGGGCCTTCCGCCCCTTCCGCCCGCCGCGAGCCTGGTCGGCGTCGGGCTCGCCGCGCGCGCCGAACGGCAGGAGCGCGGTGAACGCCGTCGAGGCGGCCGGACGATCGAGGTGGCCGGCGTCGGTCCGCCCGATGCGCGTACCGAGGACGATCGCCGCGATGCCGGTCACCGCGGTGACGCCCATCGCGATGAGCGGCGTGGGGTCACGGTGCCACCGCTGCTTGGCCTTCGCCACCGCGAGCCGGGTGCGCGCGGGGACGTCGGAGCGCCTCCTGATCTCGCTGACGCTGTCGGTCAGGCGCTCACGCGTGCGCACGTTCGCGAGCTCGAGCTCGGGGATGCTGTCCTTGGCCATGCCTCGTGCCTACCAGGCGGTCCCCGGCATGGCACCGAGCGACCGCGGTCTACGGTGCAGGCCATGCTGTTCCGGGACGTCGCCGAGGGGATCCACCGCCTCGAGATCGCACACACCAACACCTACCTGGTCGAGACGGGTGACCGGTTGCTCGTCGTCGACGCGGGGCTACCAGCCGCCTGGCCGCACCTGCTGCTCGCCGTGCACGACCTCGGGTACTCGCCCGACCGCGTCGAGGGCCTGCTGCTCACGCACGGGCACTTCGACCACGTCGGGACCGCCGCCCGGATGCACCGGGAGTGGGGCACGCCCGTGTTCGTGCACCCGGGCGACCGCGACCTCGCGGCGCACCCGTACTCGTACCGGCCGCAGACGAACCGCTTCGGCTTCGTCGCACTGCACCCGGGAGGGCTCGCGCCGCTCGGGCGGATGCTGCTCGCCGGTGCGGCGACGGTGGACGGGATCGCGGAGACGCTGCCGCTGGCATCCCGCGCCGACGTCCCCGGCAACCCGTGGATCATCGAGACGCCCGGGCACACGGACGGGCACGTGGCGCTGCACTTCGCCGACCGCGACGCGCTGATCGCGGGCGACGCCCTCGTCACGTTCGACCCGTACACGGGCGGGATCGGCCCGCGGGTGGTGGCGCCGGCCGCGACGTCGGACGTCGACGAGGCGGTCGCGTCGCTCGGTCGGCTCGAGGACACCGAGGCGCGGCACGTGCTGCCCGGCCACGGCCCCGCGTTCGACCGGGGTGTGCGGGCGGCGGTCGCCCAGGCCCGGCGCGCGGCCGGCGCGGCGTAGCGCGGCGCCGGCGCCGGACCCGAGACTCGGGCCCGGCGACGGTCCTCGCACCCGCGGGCACGAGGACCGTCGCGCAGCGCGAGTCTCACGCCCGGGTCTCCGGACGGGAGGCGCGTGGCGGCCGCGCCACGCGCCTCCCGTCCGTCGTCGGCCGCGTTCTCGCGCGCCCGTTCCTTCCCAAACCGGTTGCGATGGCAGGTGGGAACGGGCGTACCTGGTCGAACGGAACGACCAGGTACGCCCGGATCCGCCAGGTACGCCCGGAAGCGCCGGGTTGGGAGGCGGAACGCGAGCGCCCTACTCGGGCAGGACCACGTCCTCGGGGCGACCGGACGCTGCCGAGCGGCCCGCGGCCTCCATGAGCGCCAGGCTCCGCAGGTTGTCGCGGCCGCTCGTCTCCGGCGCCGCGCCGCCCTCCACCGAACGCGCGAAGGCCTGCAGTCCCCCCTGCCGGTCGGTGTGCTCGAGGGTCGGCAGCTCGACGGCCTCGGCCTCGGCGTCCTGGTCGGCGCGCAGCGTCACCCGGTCCCCGGCGATCTCGCTCGGCGACCCGTCACGGCTCGTGAACCAGATCTCCCCGTCCTCGCCCTGGATGCTCCACTCCCCCGCCCACGCGGTGCGGGGAGCCCGCGAGAGCCAGCTGCCGCGGTAGCTCACGACCAGGCCGTCCTCGAGCTCGATGATCATCGACGTCACGGCCTCGTCCTGGTACTTGCTGTAGCTCGGGTAGGACGCGCGGGCGTAGACGCGGACGGCCTCGAGCCCGGTGATCATCCGGAGCAGGTCGAAGTGGTGGATCGCCATGTCGTTGATCATCGGGTGCGGGAACCGGTAGTGCGGGTAGGTCTCGACGGGCTGGTCGTTGTCCCACTGCCGGAAGTCGATGCTGATCGCGGACAGCTCGCCGAGCTCCTTCGCCGCGAGCATCTCCTTGACCGCCCGGGGCGCCGGGTACCAGCGGTAGTTCTGGCTGACCTGCAGGACCAGGCCGAGCTCCTCGGCACGGCGGACGGCCGTGAGCGCCTCGTCGGTGGAGTTCGCGAACGGCTTCTCGACGAGGACGTGCTTGCCGGCCTCGAGGGCCTCGAGCGCGAGCGGCACGTGCGTGACGGCCGGTGCGGTGATGACGACCGCGTCGGCCTCGACCCCGGCGAGCGCCTCGGTGAGCGAGGCGAACGCGGCGGCTGCCGGCAGGCCGAGGTCCTCGCGCACGGCGTCCAGCGTCGCGGGGACCGGGTCGACGAGCCCGACCACCTCCACTTCGGTGACCTGCGGGATGGCGGTGCGGGCCCAGTTGCCGCCCCAGCCTCCGAGACCGACGTGGATGATGCGGACCGTCATGCGTGCACTCCTTCGTGACCGGCGCCCCACGACTCCCGCGGCGCGTGCGTCCAGTCTGTCAGGCCGACGACGGCTGTCGTGCAGGACCGCCGGGGCCCTGTCGATGGAGCAGGAAGTGTCGGGTGCTCGCTACCGACCCGACGTCTTCTGCGCCATCGATGCACGTCGGCCACGCACGAGTCGGCATCGCGCTGCGTCAGTGTGTCAGGGCGTAGACGATGAGTGCCATCGTCACGATGAACCCCGCCAGGTAGTTGATCCAGAGGAACCGCTTCCACCCCGCGTTCGCCGCCTCGGCCCCCGCGTCGGTGACGTTCCACCACGGCAGCACGTTGAGCGCGTACGGCACGACGACGATCGCCGCGATCGGCCCCGGGAAGTCCGAGAACAGCAGCGCGACACCGGCCACGAGGTACGCCACGAACGCCAACCGGACCGTGGCCCGGGCGCCGATCACCGTCGCGACGGAACCGATGCCCCCCGCGCGGTCGGCCAGGACGTCCTGTACGGCACCGAACGCGTGCGAGGCCACCCCCCACAGGAAGAACGCCACGCACACGGCGACGAGCGCCCCGGTCCAGTGCGGTCCGGCGAGCGCCAGCCCGTAGACGGCCGGGGACACGAAGTGCGTCGACGAGGTCAGCGAGTCGAGGAACGGCTTCTCCTTGAAGCGCAGCCCCGGCGCCGAGTACGCGATCACCGCGAACACGCTGATCGCGAGCACGAGCCACGACCACGGCCCGTTGCCGCTCCGGGCGCCGAGCACCACGAGTGCGATGAGGAACGGCACGTTCGTGACGACGACGGCCCACAGCGTGGTGCGGTGCACGCTCTTGTCGAGCAGCGCACCCTCCACCCCGCCCTTCCGCGGGTTCCGCAGGTCCGACTCGTAGTCGAAGACGTCGTTGATGCCGTACATCGCCAGGTTGTACGGCACGAGGAAGTACACGACGCCGACCAGGAACGCGACGAGCGAGAACCCGCCGCCACCGTCGAGACCGACCCCGCTGCCGAGCAGGTACGCCGCACCGAAGGGGTAGGCCGTGTTCACCCAGCTGATCGGACGCGACGACACGAACAGGGCGCGCGCGGTCGACGGTCTGGAGGCACTGCTCACGGTCACGGGGTCTCCTCCGGTCGACGGGGTGGCTGGGTCGGCGTTCCGACCGTACCGGTCCCGCGTCCCGCCCCGCGGACGGTCGGGTGGCCGGGCGACCGGTCGGGCGCGCGGTCGTGTGCCCGACCGCGCGGGCGCTCGAGCAGGACCCAGCAGCTCGGCAGCAGCAGGGCGGCGCCGATCGAGTACGCGAGGTCCTCGACCGGGAACAGCCCGACCCGGGCGCCGGAGATGAGCGCGTCGTCGTAGGCGACGATGCCGAGCCCGACGATCACGTTGTTGAAGAGGCCGGTCATCACGAGCAGCGCGATGCCGGCCGCGACGGCGCTGACCGTACCGACCACGCCGACGACAGCACCGGTCCGCCGCCGACCGGCTCCACGGCGGCGGGCGGCGACCACGCCGGCCACCACGGCGACGAGCGCGGCGAACGCCAGGAACGGAACCGCGAGCAGGGCGTACGTCGCCGTCCCGGTCACGCGCGCGACTCCTCGTCGACCGCGTCCGGCGAGCCGGCACGGTCGAGCCGCCGGGCCACGACCGGACGCAGGGCGCCGAACAGGTCCATCGTCGTCCAGCACAGGAGCACGAGGAAGAAGACCTCCTCGAGCGGGACCTCGGGCGCGAGCAGCACCCCCGTCAGCAGGTCGTTCCGCCCGATGAAGAAGATGCCGAGGTGCACGCCCGCGACGTCCCACACCAGGAAGAACACGAGGCCGATCGCCATCACCGCGGCGGCGCGCAGCGGGCTCCGCCAGAAGAACAGCCGGTACCGGGCGTCGAGCACCGCGATGCCGGCGATCGACACCAGGAGTCCGGCGAGGTAGGTCCCCGGCATCAGCCCGCGGTCCGGGCGGACCCCGCCGTCGACGACCCGGCCGGCCCCGACGTCGGTGCCGGCAGCGACGTCGGCAGCGGTTCGGTCGACGTGTCGCCGTGGATGCGCTTGAGCAGCACCTCGGCGCTGATCAGGCACATCGGCAGCCCGATGCCCGGGGTCGTCGAGGCGCCCGCGTAGTAGAGGCCGTCCACCTTGCGGGAGACGTTCGCCTCGCGGAAGAACGCACTCTGCGCGAGCGTGTGCGCCGGCCCGAGCATCGACCCGCTCCACGCGTTGTAGTCGTCGGCGAAGTCCTGCGGGCCGATCGTGCGGCGCACGCGGATGCGGTCGCGCAGGTCCGGGACGCCGGAGCGCTCCGCGATGACGTCGATCGCGCGGTCGGCGATGCGCTCGACCTCGGCGTCGCCGGCACCGTCGATCCCGCCCTTGCCGATCGACAGGTCGGCGGGCAGCGGCACCAGGACGAACAGGTTGCTCGACCCCTCGGGCGCGACGGTGTCGTCGGTGAGCGAGGGCGCGCAGACGTAGATCGACGCCGGGTCCGGCACGTGCCGGTCCTTGCCGAAGATCGCGCCGAAGTTGGCCTCCCAGTCGGCGGTGAAGACCAGCGTGTGGTGCAGCAGCCCGGGCACGGGGCCGTCGACGCCGAGGTAGACGAGCACGGCGCTCGGCCCCGGGTCGCGCTTCCGCCAGTGCGGCTCCGGGTAGGTCCGGTGCTCCGCGTCGAGCAGGTGCAGCTCGGTGTGGTGCAGGTCGGCAGCACTCACCACGAGGTCGGCGGGGACCGTGTGCGACGCACCCGCAGCGTCACGGTGCACGACGCCCGTGACGTGCCCGTCCTCGACGACGATCCGCGCGACGGTGGCACCCGTCGTGATCGCCGCGCCCTCACGACGGGCGACCCGCTCGACGGCCGAGATCACCTCGGTGATGCCGCCCTTCGGGTAGAGCACGCCGTCGGCCAGGTCGAGGTGGCTCATCAGGTGGTACATGCTCGGCGCGGCGTACGGGCTCGTGCCGAGGAACACCGCCGGGTACCCGAGCACCTGCCAGAGCCGGCGGTCCCGCACGGCCTTCGAGGCGAACGTCGACAGCGGCTGCAGCAGGAGCCGGGCGAGCTTCGGCAGGCGACGGAGCACGTCCGGGGCGGCGAGCTTCGTCAGGTCCTGGAACGTCGTGTAGAGGAAGCGGCGGATCGCCATCGCGTAGGTGTCCTCGGCGGAGTCGAGGTACTTCCGCAGCCGATCGCCGGCTCCGGGCTCGATCGACTCGAAGAGCGCGATGTTCGCCTCGCGGTCGGCGCGCAGGTCGATCGGCTCGTCGTCGCCCTCGCTGTACACGCGGTACCCCGGGTCGAGCCGGACGAGGTCCATCTCGGCCTCGGCCGTGGTGCCGAGCAGTCGGAAGAAGTGGTCGAACACCTCGGGCATGAGGTACCAGGACGGGCCGGTGTCGAACCGGAAGCCGTCCCGCTCCCACGACCCGGCGCGGCCGCCGAGCTGGTCGCGTTGCTCGAGCACGGTGACGGCGTAGCCGTCGCGGGCGAGCAGGGCGGCGGACGCGAGTCCGCTGATGCCGCCGCCGACGACGACGGCACGCCGGGCCGGCACCACGCGCTGCGACGCCGGCATGGACGGACGGGAGGCGCGGGGCGGGGTCATGCACGGCCTCCAGACCGGTGGTGGGCTGCACGGGACGACAGCGGTGCTCGGCCGGCGAGCACGCGCGCGGCGAGCTGCGCCTTGACCGGGTTCGGGACGCGCACGCGCGTCGTCACCAGGCGGTCCGCCGGGCAGGCGGCGATCCGGTCGTTGAGCTCCTGGAACAGGGCGTGCGCGAGACCGACGGCCTTGCGGGCGTCGACCGGGAGCAGCGGGACCGTCAGCGCGGCGCGGTCGAGGTCCGCCTGCACGTCGGCGACCAGGCGGTCCTTCGTCGCCTCGTCGAACGTGCGGACGTCGACGCCCGGGAAGTACGAGCGGCCGAGCACCTCGAAGTCGGCGTGCAGGTCGCGCAGGAAGTTCACCTTCTGGAAGGCCGCCCCGAGCGCCCGCGCCCCGTCGACGAGCACGGCGTCGTCGAAGGTCGGCCGACCGGCGCGGTACACGAAGGCACGCAGGCACATCAGGCCGACGACCTCGGCGGAGCCGTACACGTACCGGTCGAACGACTCCTGGTCGTGCTCGGTGCGCTCGAGGTCCATGCGCATCGACGCGAAGAACGGCTTCGTGAGCTCCGGCCCGAAGCCCGTCGTGCGGGCGGTGCGGGCGAAGGCGTGCACGACGGGGTTCACCGAGAAGCCGAGCGCCATCGCACGCTCGGTGTCGGCCTCGAGCTCGTCGAGCACGGTGCGCGCCAGGTCGTGGTCGAGTCCGGCCTCGGTCGCGGGGCCGTCGACGACCTCGTCGGCGACGCGGACCAGCGCGTAGACGTTGCGGATGTGCTCGCGGGTGTCCTTGGCGAGCAGTCGGCTGGCCAGGCCGAACGAGGTCGAGTAGCGCTCGATGACGACCCCGGAGGCAGCCTCGGCCGTCGCGTCGTACAGGGGCAGACGCGGAGGTGCGGTCTGGGTCACCGCACGCGCTCCAGCAGTTCGGACACCAGGTGCTCCAGTCGTTCGGCGAGCTCGTAGGGCAGGGCCGCGAGCTCGGCGCGGGCGAGGGCGGCGTGCTCGGCGATCCGGGACTCGGCCGCCGACTTCGCGCCGCAGGTCTCCAGGGTCGCACGGAGCTCGGCCGCGCGTTCCTCGCTGAGGTCGGGGTCGCCGAGGTAGGGCGCGATGTCGTCCCAGCAGTCGGTGGTCGCGGCGTACGCGATGAGCATGGTGCGCTTGCCCTCGCGCAGGTCGCCGAGCACGGACTTGCCGGTCACGGTCTCGTCGCCGTAGACCCCGAGCAGGTCGTCGACGATCTGGTAGGCGATGCCGATCTCGCGACCGAAGGCACCCAGGGCGGCCACGACGGACTCGTCCGCGCCGGCGAGCACGGCCCCGGACTGCAGCGGCGCCTCGAACGAGTACACGCTCGTCTTCGCCCGCTCCATCGCCAGGACCTCGTCGACGGTCGGCATGACACCCAGCGCGAGGTCGACGTCGGTCATCTCACCCGCGGCACTCGCGAACACCGCGTCGTCGAGGATCTCGAGCAGGCGCGCACGACGGTCGCCGGTGACACCGGACGCCTCGACGAAGCGTGCGGCCGCGACGAGGGCGAGGTCGCCCGCGATCACGGCGGCGCTGAGCCCGCGGTGCTCGGCGGTGGGCAGCGCCAGGCCGCCCGTCGTGCCGGTGTCGCGGAAGGACCCGGCGACGTTCGGCTCCCCGCGGCGCGACCAGTCGCGGTCGATGACGTCGTCGTGCACGACGAGCGCGGTGTGCAGCAGTTCGTAGGCCGCGGCGACGTTCGCGGCGGCGTGGGCGTCCGTGCCGCCGAGCCCGGCGTACGCGGTGAGGACCATGCGCGGGCGGAAGCGCTTGCCGCCCATGCTGGCTCGACGGAGCACCCGCCAGAGTTCCTCGGACGGTCTGCCGAACCGACGCGCACGGGCCGACGACACCGCGAAGAAGCGTTCGATGCAGTCGTCGACCAGTGCGAGGTCGATCTGCGCCACGGTGGCCGCTTCCTCGCTCATTGGCCTAACCTATCGGGGCAGATGAACACTTTCCCGGAATCCGTCGTCCTGCTCGCCGAAGACCGCACTCCCATCGGCACCGCCGAGAAGTTCGCGGTGCACACCGAGGACACCCCGCTCCACCTGGCGTTCTCGTGCCACGTGCGCAACGTCGAGGGCAAGGTCCTCGTGACCCGTCGGGCGCTCTCGAAGAAGACGTGGCCGGGGGTCTGGACGAACACGTTCTGCGGGCACCCCGGGCCGGACGAGGCCTTCGAGGACGCCGTCGCCCGCCGCGCCTCGCGCGAGCTCGGCATCACGGTCCGCGACGTCGAACTCGTGCTGCCCGACTTCCGGTACCGCGCGGTGGACGCGTCGGGCATCGTCGAGAACGAGGTCTGCCCGGTGTTCCGCGCCGTGACCGACGACGTCCCGGCGCCCGCGGACGACGAGGTCGCCGAGTACGCCTGGCTCTCCGAGGACGAACTGCGCGCGTCGGTCGCCGCGGCGCCGTTCGCGTGGAGCCCGTGGCTCGGGTGGCAGCTCACCGAGCTCGAGCAGCAGGGCCTGCGCGTCACCCGCTGAGCGATCGCTCACTCGACGCGCGTCTGGTCGCCGGGTGACGTGCGCGCTGGTCGCGGTCGGCTCCGACCAGGACACGGCTGGTGTGCAGCCCGGGGACGTGCATAATGATCTGGCTCGGGATGTGAACGTGCACATCGAGGTGCCACGGCCCCGGGCGGGAGAGAGCAACGATGGCGTCACCGCGGACACAGCAACCGCGCTCGCCCAGCATCCGCGACGTCGCGCGGGTCGCCGGCGTCTCGCACCAGACGGTGTCGCGTGTGCTCAACAACTCGGACGCGATCCGTGCGGAGACGAAGGACCGCGTGCTGGCCGCGATGGAGCAGCTGCAGTACCGGCCGAACCGCGCCGCGCGGGCCCTGGTCACGAGTCGGACGCACACCATCGGCGTGCTCACCGCCCAGCGGTCGCACTACGGCCCGGCCGCGACGATGCAGGCCATCGAGGACGCCGCCGTCACGCGCGGCTACTCGGTGACGACCTCGAACATCGCCGCAGCCACCGACGAGGCGGTGCGGGACGGACTGGGGCACCTGCTCGACCAGGACGTCGAGGGGATCATCGTCATCGCGCCGCAGCAGCGCGTGTTCGACCTGATCGAGGAGCTCGGGATGCGGACGCCCTACGTGGCGCTCCGCACCAGCGGCGGGGACGAGCGCTCGACGCTCTTCATCGACCAGATGGAGGGCGCCCGGCTGGCGACGGCGCACCTGCTCGACCTCGGCCACGAGTACGTGCGGCACATCGCCGGCCCGCAGGACTGGATCGAGGCCGAGGCGCGGATGCAGGGGTTCCTGCGCGAGATGTCCGACCGGGACATGCCGGTCGTCCCGCCGATCCTCGGGGACTGGACCGCGGACTTCGGGTACCACGCGGGCCGTGAGCTCCTGCGGTACCGCGACTGCACGGCGATCTTCTGCTCGAACGACGCGATGGCGCTCGGGGTCATGCACGCGGCGCGGTCGTACGGGCTCGACGTCCCGGGTGACCTGTCCGTGGTCGGCTACGACGACATCCCCGAGGCGAAGCACCTCTGGCCGCCGCTGACCACGGTCGAGGTCGACTTCCCGGAGCTCGGTCGTCGCTGCGTCGAGCTGCTCCTGCCGTCCGAGGGCCACGCGCTCCGCCCGGTCGACCTCGTGCCGCAGCTCGTGGTGCGCGGCTCGACGGGCGCGCCGCGGCGTCGCTGACCCGACCACGCGTCGGCCGGGAGGCCGGTGGCGGCCCCGCCCCGCGCCTCCCGTCCGTCTGTGGAGCAGAAGACGTCGGGTACCGCCGCCGGACCCGACAGTTGCTGCTCCACCGATACCTCTCGTCGCCGACCACCCCACCTCGGGGGGCGTCAGCACGCGGATTCCGCCGGATCACGCGGGCCGTTACAGAAACGCGACCGAACCGAATTGACAGCCGCGACGGGGCTGTGCGTAAATTACCTCCGTTCCGCCGATGTGAACGGTCACATGACCGTCACACCGAGCAGGACACCGGACGCGACAACGAGGTCCACGCAGGCACTCCTGCGCCCCCGATGCCGCACCTCACCACCCGAAGGACTGCCGCACCGCAGCGGCAGAAGGAGATGCACCGTGGCGTCAACCCCACAGGGACCGGACCTGGCCACCAGGTCCGTCACCAGCGCCGAGACCATCCTCGAGATGCGGTCGATCACCAAGGAGTTCCCTGGTGTCAAGGCGCTCTCGGACGTGTCGCTCAGCGTCCGCGCCGGCGAGATCCACGCGATCTGCGGCGAGAACGGCGCCGGCAAGTCGACCCTCATGAAGGTCCTGTCCGGCGTCTACCCGTACGGCACCTACAGCGGCGAGATCGTCTACGAGGGCGACGAGGTCCGCTTCAAGGACATCAAGCAGTCCGAGCAGGCCGGCATCGTCATCATCCACCAGGAGCTCGCGCTCATCCCCGAGCTGTCGATCACCGAGAACCTGTTCCTCGGCAACGAGCCCGGCCGCTTCGGCGTCATCGACTGGACCAGCGCCCAGCTCCGCGCCCAGGACCTGCTCGCCCGCGTCGGCCTCGACGAGGACCCGGACACGCAGATCAAGAACCTCGGCGTCGGCAAGCAGCAGCTCGTCGAGATCGCGAAGGCCCTGCACAAGGACGTCAAGCTCCTCATCCTCGACGAGCCGACCGCGGCCCTGAACGAGAACGACTCGCAGCACCTGCTCGACCTGATCGTCGGGCTGAAGTCCAAGGGCATCGCGAGCATCATCATCAGCCACAAGCTCAACGAGATCGAGCAGATCGCCGACGAGATCACGATCATCCGTGACGGCAAGGCGATCGAGACGCTCAACGTGAAGGGCGATGGCGTCAACGAGGACCGCATCATCCGCGGGATGGTCGGCCGCTCGCTGGAGAGCCGCTTCCCGGACCGCACGCCGAAGATCGGCGAGGTCTTCTTCGAGGTCAAGAACTGGACCGTCCAGCACCCGCAGGACGCGTCCCGCCTGGTCGCGAAGGGCTCGAACTTCCACGTCCGCCGCGGCGAGATCGTCGGGTTCGCGGGCCTGATGGGCGCCGGCCGCACGGAGCTCGCCATGAGCATCTTCGGCCGCTCCTACGGCAACTTCATCGACGGCCAGATCATCAAGGACGGCCGCGAGATCAAGATCGCGAACGTCCAGCAGGCGATCCAGAACGGGCTCGGCTACGTCTCCGAGGACCGCAAGGCCCTCGGGCTGAACCTGCTCGACACGGTGAAGCGCTCCACGGTCGCCGCCGACCTGCCGAAGATCTCGAAGGCCGGTGTCGTCGACTCCCTCGAGGAGTACGACGTCGCCGAGCGCTACCGCAAGATGCTCCGCACCAAGGTGCCGACCGTCGAGGAGAACGTCGGCAAGCTGTCCGGTGGGAACCAGCAGAAGGTCGTCCTGTCCAAGTGGATGTTCACCGACCCGGACCTGCTGATCCTCGACGAGCCCACCCGCGGCATCGACGTCGGCGCGAAGTTCGAGATCTACGGCATCATCCAGCAGCTCGCGGCGCAGGGGAAGGGCATCATCCTCATCTCCTCCGAGCTCCCCGAACTCCTCGGCCTCTCCGACCGGATCTACACGATCTTCGAGGGCCAGATCACGGCTGACGTCCCCGCGGGCCAGGCCGATCCCGAAACGCTCATGCGCAGCATGACCTCCGCGCAGAAGGGCGCAATCGTCTCATGAAGAACCTGAAACTGCTGTTCGGCAAGGGCAACAGCATCGGCCAGTACGGCATGATCATCGCGCTCATCGCGATCGTGGCGTTCTTCTCGTTCACCACGAACGGGCTCATCCTCGAGCCCACGAACATCATCAACCTGTTCCTGCAGTACTCCTACATCCTCATCCTGGCGCTGGGGATGGTCATGGTGATCATCGCGGGGCACATCGACCTGTCGGTCGGTTCGGTCGCGGCGTTCGTCGGTATCATCGTCGCCCAGTCCATGTCGGTGTGGCACTGGCCGACCTGGGCAGCGATCCTGCTCGGCCTGGCGGTCGGCGCGGTCGTCGGTGCATGGCAGGGCTTCTGGGTGGCCTTCGTGCGGGTGCCCGCGTTCATCGTGACGCTCGCCGGTCAGCTCATCTTCCGCGGAGCGAACCAGCTCATCGGTCAGTCGACTTCCGTGCCGACGCCGAACGACTACAACACTATCGGTGCAGGCTTCCTGCCCGACTTCGGTCCGAACACGAACTACTCGAACGGCACGCTCCTGATCGGGCTCGTCACGATCGTCGCGCTGATCATCATCGAGGTGCGGGGGCGCGCCCGCCGTCGGAAGATGCAGGCAGAGGTGCCGCCGCTCTGGGTCTCGATCGTCCGGACGGGCGTGCTCGTGGGCGTCACCCTCATCGCTACCTACCTCTTCGGAGCCGGCCCGGTCGGGACGTCGATCCCGATCGTCGCGATCATCCTCGGTGTCCTCACCATCCTGTACGGCTTCATCACGAAGAACACGATCTTCGGCCGCCAGGTCTACGCGGTCGGTGGAAACGCGAACGCCGCCATCCTGTCCGGCGTGAGCGCCCGCAAGGTCAACTTCTTCGTCATGGCGAACATGTCCGTCCTCGCGGCTATCGCCGGCATGGTCTTCGTCGGCTACTCCAACGCCTCGGGTCCGGCCGACGGCACCGGCTGGGAGCTCGACGCGATCGCCGCCGTGTTCGTCGGTGGTGCCGCGGTCGCCGGTGGCATCGGCACGATCTCCGGCTCCATCATCGGTGCTCTGGTCATGGCGATCCTCGCCAACGGCCTCCAGCTGATGGGCATCGAGTCGAACAAGGTCCAGATCATCCGCGGTCTCGTCCTGCTCGTCGCCGTCGCCTTCGACGTCTACTCGAAGTCGCAGGGTCGTCCGTCCCTGATCGGCGGGATGTTGAAGCAGTTCCAGCGGAAGGACACCGAGCAGAACACGGTGGCCGCCCAGCAGCCGCGGTCCATCGAGGACCAGCCGGAGAAGGTCAACTCCCAGTAACGCGTGGCGGTCGGTCACTCCGGTGGCCGGCCGCACGATCCCTGCACCACACAGCTCCACTCCTCAACGAAGAGAAAGCAATCTCATGCACAAGAAGCTCATCGCCGGCGTCGGCATCGCCCTCATCGCGGGCCTCGCCCTCAGCGGCTGCTCGGCTCGCGACTCCTCCGGCTCTGCATCCAGCACGGCGATCAAGAAGGGCGACCTCATCGGTGTCGCGCTCCCGGCCAAGACCTCGCAGAACTGGGTGCTCGCGGGCGCCGCGTTCGAGAAGTCGATCGAGAAGGCCGGCTTCAAGGCCGACATCCAGTACGCGAAGGCAGACGGCCCTGTCCCGGACCAGCAGGGACAGATCTCGACGATGCTCACCAAGGGCGCAAAGGTGATCATCATCGGCGCTGCCGACGGTTCGCAGCTCGGCTCGCAGGTGAAGGCTGCCAAGGCGAAGGGCACCACCGTCATCGCCTGGGACCGCAACATCCTGAACACGAAGAACGTCGACTACTACGTCGCCTTCAACAACTACAAGGTCGGCCAGCTCCAGGCGAACGCGCTGCTGCAGGGCCTCAAGGAGAAGAAGGGCAGCGGGCCGTACAATGTTGAGCTCTTCGCCGGCTCGCCGGACGACGCGAACGCGACGGTCTTCTTCAACGGTGCGATGAGCGTCCTCAAGCCGAAGATCGACGACGGAACGCTCAAGGTCGTTTCCGACCAGACCACGTTCGGGAAGGTCAACACGCAGGGCTGGCTCGCGCAGAAGGCCCAGTCGCGAATGACCGACCTCCTGTCGCAGTACTACTCGGGTGACACCAAGCTCGACGGTGTCCTCTCGCCGAACGACACCCTCGCTCGCGCCATCCTCACCGCGACGAAGGCTGCCGGCAAGGACAACCCCGTCGTCACGGGTCAGGACTCGGAGACCGCGTCGATCCCGCTGATCATGCAGGGCGAGCAGTACTCGACGATCTACAAGAACACCACCGAGGAGGCGCAGGCAGCCGTCGACCTCGTCACGACGCTCTCAAAGGGCGACAAGCCCGACACCAAGATGGACAAGACGAACAACTACAACGGCGTCAAGACGGTCCCGGCGATCGAGCTCACCCCGGTCCTCGTCACGAAGGACAATGCGGTCGAGGCCTACAAGGGCAACGAGACCCTCGAAGACCTGGCCAAGGCAGGTCAGTAGCTCCTGACCGAGAGCAAGCCCACCTCGATCGAGGTGGGCTTGCTCTCGTTGAGGGGGTACGCAATCGGTCGGCCGAATCGAGGACTGCGCTGCGGAGGGTACTGATCTACCTTTGCCCCAGATGAGTTCTCATCGAAAGATCAAAGGGGATCGACATGAAGTTGCTGATCAAGCTCGCGGCCGTTGCCGTAGCGACGGGGGCCATCTTGACGGTGGGTGCCATCCCGGCGCAAGCCGTCGGGACGAGTGCTCAGACGTGCCCCGGCGGCTCCGCCGTCGGGCACTCGTCCACGAACGGCGGCGCAGACACGAACGCCGTCAACTGCCGGGGGGCACTCCGGGTCGAAGTCCGGCAGTTCTACACGGTGACCGGGGGGAAGACGTACCCCACGAAGTGGAAGAGCAGCGACAACTACGTGTTGACGGTGAAGCAGGCAAATCCTGGCTACCCTGTCTTCAAGTCCGAGCACCGTTGGGTGCCGAGCGTGACCGGAGCGGGCGGCGCGCCGGGCATCTTCGGAAGCTGATGCGGATCTGAAGCTCGATCGCGGTGACCCTCGCCCTTCTGGCGGGGGTCGCCGCATTTTCGGGAATGGACGTGCTCCAGCCGAAGATCGACGACGGCACCCTCAAGGTCGTCTCGGGTCGCACCAGCTTCTCGGACACCAACACGCAGGGCTGGCTCGCGCAGAACGCCCAGTCGCGCATGACCGACATCCTGACGAAGTCGTACACGAACACCGACCTCGACGGTGTCCTCTCGCCGAACGACACCCTGGCCCGCGCGATCCTGACGGCCACCAAGGCCGCCTGCAAGCCGAACCCGGTCGTCACCGGTCAGGACTCCGAGACCGCTTCGATCCCGCTGATCATGCAGGGCGAGCAGTACTCGACCATCTACAAGAACACCACCGAAGAGGCGCAGGCCGCGATCGACCTGGTCTCCGACCTGGCCGACGGCAAGACCCCGAAGACCACCGAGGACAAGAACAACGACATCGGCAAGAAGATCGTACCGGCCGTCGAGCTGACCCCGGTCCTGGTCACCAAGGAGAACGCGGTCGAGGCCTACAAGGGCAACGACACCCTCGAGGAGCTCGCCAAGAAGGGCTGATCCCCTCCGCAGCAGCACCACAGCACCAGGAAGGCCCCGTCTCGCTCCGGCGAGACGGGGCCTTCCCGCGTCCCGGGGCAGGCGCGAGACGCCGGCGTTCCGCACGACGGTGAGCGAGCCGGACGGGAGGCACGGGGTGCGGCCGCCACGCGCCTCCCGTCCGTCAGCCTGCCGGGTCCGCGACCCCGCCGACGTTGCCGGAGGACGCGCCGGACGCGCGGAGGCGCTCGGCCGCCTCCCGCAGCCGCGGGACGTCGACGCGTGCCGTCCCCAGCAGCACCGACGGGGTCACCGCCCGGCATCGCCCGGTCAACCGGTCCCCCACTCCGGCGAGCCGCGCCCACGGGATCTCCGGCTCGGAGGCGGTGAGGACGTCGGGCAGCGCCGCGACGACCGCCCCGATCTCGATCAACCGCATCCGGACCGCGTCGAGCACGACGTCCGACGGGTCCGCGCCCTCGACGTATCGCTCGATCGCCTCGCAGGCTCGGACGACCTCCTCGAGCCGCTCGTCCACGTCCGCGCCGACGCCTGTACCGGTCACAGCGGGACCGCTGCGTGGTGCTTCTCCGGGCCGGCACACGCGGCGTCGAGTACCTCGACGTCGACGCCGAGCAGCCGCTCCGCCTCGTCCTGGATCCGCATGAGCGTGAAGATGCCGGCGCCCCGCTCGAGGTCCACGAGCAGTCCGACGGACTCGCGTCGCCGTCGCGACCCGGTGGTGCACAGGACGCGTGGTGCAGCGCCGCCGTTGCGTTCCACCGCGGCGACCAGGGCCTGGCGGACGGCCGTCACCCGGTCGAACAGCGGCAGCGGCGCGTCCATCGGCAGCAGGTCGACCGACGCCTCGAACCCCGCCGCGCGGACGAGGCGCTGCAGCGCCGCGAGCGAGGGTTCGCGCCGACCGTTCTCGTAGGTGCTGATCACGCTCTGCGTGACCCCGGCGCGGGCCGCGAGCTGGACCTGCGTCAGACCGGCGCGCAGCCGGGCGTCACGGATGATCTCGGACGCCACAACCGGCTGCGGCGCACGGGTCGGTGCTTCGGCCATGCCGCAACGATACACAGAGTGCGACATTTTGCAGTCTGGTGGTACATCACCGGTACGGAGCAGCCACCCACCTGCCCGCGCTCGGCCGCGCCCGCCGTCAGTCGCGCTGCGAGACGTCCGCGCGGTGGAAGTTCAGCGCCGAGCGCGACGGGGTCGGACCGCGCTGGCCCTGGTAGCGGGACTGGTACTCGGCGGAGCCGTAGGGCTTCTCCGCCGGGCTCGACAGCTGGAAGAAGCAGAGCTGCCCGATCTTCATCCCCGGCCAGAGCTTGATCGGCAGCGTCGCGACGTTCGACAGCTCGAGCGTGACGTGGCCCGAGAAGCCCGGGTCGATGAAGCCCGCGGTCGAGTGCGTGAGGAGGCCGAGGCGCCCGAGCGAGCTCTTGCCCTCGAGCCGGGCGGCGATGTCGTCCGGCAGCGTCACGACCTCGAACGTCGACCCGAGGACGAACTCCCCCGGGTGCAGCACGAACGCCTCGTCCGGGTCGGTCTCGACCAGGCGGGTGAGCTCGGGCTGGTCCTCTGCGGGATCGATGTGCGGGTACTTGTGGTTGTCGAACAGCCGGAAGTACTTGTCGAGCCGGACGTCGATGCTCGACGGCTGGACGAGCGAGGGGTCGTACGGGTCGAGGCCGATCCGCCCCTCGGCGAGCTGGGCGGTGATGTCGCGGTCGGAGAGCAGCACGCGCAGAAGCCTAGCGGCAGGGTGCGGCCACCGATATGCTGCGAGGCTGCCCTGCCGGGCGGTGGACGACGGCCGTCCCACCGGCCGACCACAGGGGGCACCGATGACCGACCGCACCGCCACCATCGACGGGCAGTCCGTCGTCGAGGAGCTCGTCGTGCCGGCGACGATGGACGACGACCCGGAGCTGGTGCGGGCGTTCTGCGACTGGCTCGCGGTGTCCGACGCGGCCGAGGTCGCCGTGCACGGGCTGCCCGAACTGCCGTGGACCCCGGCCGAGTACCTGCCGATGTGTCACGAGCCCGGGTCACCGAGCCGCCTGTTCGTCGTGCGCGACGACACCGGCGAGGTCGTGGCCGCCGGCGCGTACGACTCGAAGACGGAGCCGGGCACGACGAACTGCTGGCTGTCGGTGGGCGTCCACCCCGACCGGCAGCGGCGCGGCATCGGGACCCTGTTGGCCGACCACCTCGAGCAGCTCGCCCGGGCCGAGGGACGCACGCAGTGGAAGACGTACGCCGTCTCGCGGCAGGTCGGTCCCGCCGAGGGCCCCGGGTACCGCCAGGCGCCGACGGGCTCCGGGGCCGTCCCCGAGGACGAGGCGGCGGTGCGGTTCCTGGCCGACCGCGGCTGGCGCTTCGGGCAGGTCAACCGGATCAGTCGGCTCGGGCTCCCCGCCGATGCGTCGGTCGTGCGCGAGTTGCACGACCGCGCCGCGACGGCGGCGGGAGCGGGGTACCGGGTGCACACGTGGACCGGCGCGACCCCTGAGCGATGGCTCGACGACCTCGCCCTGCTCCACACCCGGATGAGCACCGACGCCCCCGAGGGCGACATGCAGGAGCCCGAGGACGTGTGGACGGCCGACCGCGTCCGCGAGTCCGAGCAACAGCTCGCAGCCGGCCCGCACACCATGCTCACGATCGCCGTCGAGCACGTCGAGAGCACCACCCTGGCCGGTTTCAGCCAGCTCAAGGTGCCGATCGATCCGTCGCGCGCGGTGATGCAGTGGGACACGCTCGTGCTCCGCGAACACCGCGGGCACCGGCTGGGCTGGCTGCTCAAGGTGGTCGGGATCGAGACGGTCGAGCGGGACTTCCCGGGCCGGCCGGCGATCGTCACCTTCAACGCGGAGGAGAACCGGCCGATGCTCGACGTGAACGAGGCGGTCGGGTTCGTCGGAGTCGGCAGCGAGGGGATCTGGGAGCACCGCGACTGACGGGCATCGGCCCCGCGACCCCCGGGGCGGGGCGGCACCGGACTGGGACCGCGGTGTCAGGCGGGCGACCTACCATTGGACGGTCATGACCGTCACGTCAGCCGCCACGCAGCCCGGGGACACGGCACCCGACCCCGCCCCCACCTCCGCGCGCTCCACCACCGTCGCGACGGTCCTGGTCGTCGCCGTCCCGCTCGCCGTGGCGTGCGCCGTGCTCGGCATGACCGTGACCGGCGCCTTCACCGCGTCGCAGCAGCTCGTCTCCGCCGGCGACCTGGTCGAGTACGGCCTGCCGGTCGCGCGCGTGGTGCACGACACCACCGCGGCCCTGACGATCGGCCTGCTCATCGTCGCTGCGTTCGCGCTGCCCGCCAAGAAGGCGGACCACGGCGCGATGTCGAGCGTGCAGCACCGCGCCGCACGCTGGGGGGCGGCGGCCGGAGCCGTGTGGTTCCTGGCAGCCGTCGTCGGCATCGTCCTGACCGGCGCGAACACCCTCGGCGTCCCACTCACCAGCCCGGTGTTCGCCCGCAACTTCCTGCTCTTCGCGTTCCAGGTCGAGATCGGCCAGTCGCTCGTCGTCTCCGCCGCGGCGATCCTGGTCGCGACGCTCGTCGCCGCGTTCGCCACCCGGGTCACCACGCTCGCGGTCGCCACGGTCGCCGGGCTCTTCGCGCTGCTGCCGCTCGCGCTGTCCGGGCACGCCGCCGGGTCGCTCGAGCACGCGAACGCCGTGAACTCGCTCGCCGTGCACCTGGTCGCCGTGTGCGTCTGGGCCGGCGGGCTCGTCGCCGTGCTGCTCCTGCGGACCCGGACGAAGGGCGCCACCGGACGGGTCGTCGCCCGCTACTCGACGCTCGCGGGCTGGGCCTTCGCCGCGGTCGCCTTCTCGGGCATCGTCAACGCCTCGCTCCGCCTGACCGGACCGGCCGACCTCGTCACGACGACCTACGGCTGGCTCATCACGGTCAAGGCCGTCATCCTCGTGCTGCTCGGGCTCGCCGGGGTCGCCCAGCGCCGGAAGCTCGTCCCCGGGCTCCTCCGCGCGCCGCTCGACCGGAAGCTCTTCGTCCGGTTCGCCCTGGCCGAGATCGTCTTCATGGCGGTGGCGATCGGCGTCTCGGTCGCCGTGTCCCGGTCGCAGCCGCCGATCCCGCAGACGCCGGAGACCGGGCAGGACACCCGGTCCGGGCTGCTCGGCTTCGCGTACCCGCCGGCGCAGACCGTGCAGACCTACCTGACGCAGTGGCACATCGACTGGGTCTACCTCGCCGTCGCCGTCGTCGGTGCCGGCTGGTACCTGCTGTCGGTGCGCAAGCTCGAGCAGCGCGGCGACTCGTGGCCCGTCGGCCGCACCATCGCCTGGCTGCTCGGCTGTGCGCTGTTCATCTGGACCACCTCGGCCGGACCGGCGGTGTACGGCATGGTGCACTTCTCGTCGCACATGCTCCAGCACATGCTGCTCATGATGTTCGTGCCGTTGCCGCTCGTCCTCGGCGGCCCGGTGCTGCTCGCCCTGCGCACGCTGCCGGTGCGGAACGACGGCTCCCGTGGCGCCCGCGAGTGGCTCATGCTCTTCACGCACTCGCGGTGGATGCAGTTCCTCGCGAAGCCCGCCGTCGCCGGGGTCATCTTCGCCGGGTCGCTCGTGGTGTTCTACTTCACGCCCGCGTTCCAGTACGCCATGCAGTCGCACGAGTGGCACGTCGTGATGGTCGTGCACTTCGTCCTGAGCGGCTACCTGTTCTTCTGGGTGTTCATCGGCGTGGACCCGGGGCCGAAGCGCCCGCAGTACCCGATCCTCATCATCGCGCTGCTGGCCACGCTGGCGTTCCATGCCTTCTTCGGCGTCGCCGTGATGACGTCGCAGTCCGTCTTCGCGGTCGACTGGTTCCACGCCCTCGGCCAGACCGACGACCGCGCCCTGCTCGCCGACCAGCACACCGGCGGCGGCATCGCCTGGGGCGCGTCCGAACTGCCGATGGTGTTCGTCGCGCTGCTCGTCGTGCGCAACTGGGTCCGGACGGACAAGCGCGACGCCAAGCGCCTCGACCGCAAGGCCGACCGCGACGGCGACGCCGACCTCAAGGCGTACAACGAGCGGCTCGCGGCGATGGGCAAGCGCGACTGAGACCGCAGGTCGGTGCGGGCGCCTGCCCGACGGCCGGGAACGAGTGAGCGCACCGTGCGATCCGCACGGTGCGCTCCCTCGTTCCGGGAACTCCCCGACTACCCCCGGGCAGCCCGGGTCCGACGGACCATCAGGAGCACGAACCCGGCCACCAGCAGCGCCAGGGCGAGCGCGATGCCCGTCCAGAGCGCGATGGTCGAGCCGGTGAACGCCAGTCCAGCGGGAGCCGCAGCCGCAGCAGCCGGGGTCGAGCTGGGCGCCGGTGTGGTCGGCGCGGACGTCGGTGCGGGTGCGGCCGCCGTGGGGCCCGAGGTCGGGACCGGCACGACGACGGCGTCCTGCACCGTCACGTCGAACGCGTCCGACGTCGACCCGGCGTACACGGCGTCGCCGGAGTAGACCGCGACGATCCGGTGTCGGCCGGCGGCGAGCGTCGTGACGTCGCAGCTCGCGTCCGGGAGCGTCACGGTGCACAGGACCTCGTCGCCCTCGCGGAACGCGACCGTCCCGGTGGGTGTCGGCTGGCCGTCCTCGTCGCCGAGGCCGTCGACGAACAGAGTGACCGGGTCGCCGACCGTGACGGGCTCGGTCGAGTTCGGCGACGCGGTGACGGCGCTCGGGAGCTTCGACACGACGAGCGTGCCGGTGCCCTCGGCGACGACGTGGTCGGCGTCACCGAGGTACGTCGCGCTGACACTCGTCTGCCCGACCTCGGGAGCGGCGAGCGTGCACGTCGCCGTCCCGTCGGTGAGCTCGGCGGTGCAGAGCTCGGCGCCGGTCGGGGTGTCGGTGAACCGGACGGTGCCGGTCGGCACGCTGGGGTCGGTGGTCTCGGACGAGGCGACCGTCGCGCGGAGCGTCGCGTCCTCGCCGACGGACACGGTGGTGTCGTCGACGGCGACCGTGGTGGACTGCGGGGCGACCGTGACGTCACGGGTGACCGTGATCGCCTCGGCGTCGATCGACGAGACGACCGTCGACACCGTCGCGGTGCGCGCCGTGCCGGTCACGGTGAACGGGATCGTGAGCGTCGGCAGGTCGGTGCCCGGTGTGCGGTCGGCCGCGGCCTGCTCGCACGTGACGACCTGGCCGGCGGCGGAGCAGGTCCAGCCGTCACCGGAGGCGCCGTCCACGGACGGGGTGACACCGTTCGGGAAGGTCGTCGTGGTGCGTACGGCGCGCGTCTCGGTGCCACCGTCGGCGGAGACGGTCGGGGTGACCGTGACGGTGCCGGAGCCGGCGTGCGCGACGTCGGTCGTGCCTCCCGTCCGAGCGGTCAGGACCGGGACCGCACCGGCGGCGGTCGTCGCGACCAGGTCGGTGACCTCGTGCACGTCGGTCGCGCCGCCCGTACCGGCGGTGAAGCCGTAGGTGAGCTTGTAGGGGTAGCCGGTCGCCGGGTCGATCCACGACGGGTCGACGCCGGCGACGTTGCTTGTCGGGTCGAGCTTCGGCAGGTCACCGAAGACCACCTGCTGATCGGCGCCGAGGCTCGTGAAGACCACGGCGTACTGGCCGGCCGGCACCGAGACGGTCGGGGCCCGCCGCGCCGTCAGTGCCGATGCGGTCGGGTTGACGACGACCTCGACGGGCACGGCGACCTCGCTGCGGTCGCCGAACGCCGATCCGCGGAGCGAGCCGTCGGCGGGGGTGACGGACTGCACGCAGTAGCCGGAGAAGCCGTCGCCCGCGCCGCGCACGGTGACCGAGTTGTCCGCGCCACCGCGGCTCTGGTCACCGACGCAGCCGGTGTAGTTGCCCGCGAACCCGCCGTAGGTGTCGAGACCGACGCCGAGGTACGCGTGCTGCAGCCCCTGGACGCCGCCGGCCGGGTACGCGGCGTAGCCGAGCGCACCGCCCGTGTACCCGGTCTTCGCGGGGACGGCCGGGTCGTACGGGTCGGTCGCCGCGAGGTAGAAGACCATCCCGTCCGCGCCGCTGCCGTCGTACTGGTACGTCGTGAACGTCGCGTCGAGGCCCTTGTCGGTGGGGACGGCCTGCTTCGCGCCGACCGCGCCGATCTGCGCCTGGCCCTGGGTGGTGAGCCGCAGGGCGCCGGAGCCGGGCTCGTCGGACCCGACGGTGCAGGCCGGGACGGAACCGCTCCCGTCGCCACCGGTGAGGCAGGCGGAGTTGCCGCTCGCTGCCGGTGTCGCCGGGAGGACCCAGCCGTCCCCGGCGTCGGCGCCGCGGAAGGTCTGGTCGGCGAAGGTGGTCTGCGTCGGGACCGCCGCGCCGGCCGCGGAGACGTCGGCGCCGACGAACGCGAGACCGGCGAGACCGGTCACGACGAGGCCGGTGAGGATGCTGCGGACGCGCGCGACGGCGCGCCCCTGAGGTCGTTGAGCCAAGGGAGCCCTGTTCAGTGAGGAGGGTGTCGACCAGGAGCAGCAGCCCAGCTCGTCGACGTCGGGTCCTCACACCGTAGGGCTCGCCCGGTCGCACGACGCCGTCACGGCGCCCGATACCCCCGTACTGGGGGCGGAACAGCTGTCCGATGGGCGCTGTCCCGAGGGAGGCTCAGTCCCCGTGGACGATACAGACGGCGTCGAGCTCCATCGACGCCTCGAGCGCAGCGGTCACGCCCGCCTCGCCCTCGGGCCCGAACGGCGTCACCGTGTCCACCCACCAGAGCGGTGTGGACAGTGTCGGGGCATCCGGCAGGATCCGTGCGACCTCGCCGATCGAGTCGATCCGTCGGACACCGAGCACCGTGATCACCGGGTGCGTCGCGTCCTGACAGACCTGCAGCACCGGTCCGTCGTCGAGGGCGCGGACACCCCACGTCTCGTCGTGCAGCAGCAGTGCCTCCGCGACGTCCCGGGTCTCGACCGGTCCGCGGCAGAGCAGCGTCACGTCACGCGGCACCCTGACCGCCCGTGCTCCGTCCGGACGTGACGTGCGACCCGCGGTCGTGGCCGTCGAGCGCGCCCTCGTCGTGCGCGGGGTCGAGCGGGGCGCCGCCGACGAGCTGCAGGAAGCGGTCCTCGTCGATCCGGTCGAGGAAGGCCTCGAGTGCCTCCCACCCGTCGTCGAACCGCACGACCAGTCCGCCCCCGCCGAAGCCCGACGTCGTCGTGCGTGCCGGTGGCCACACGCCGTCGCGGTCGAGGAACTCCGCTGCCTCCGGCCCGACGACCACGGCCAGCGGGGTGGGCTCCTCGTGTGCGACCGCGCGCACGAGGTGGTCGGCGTCCCCGCGGCGCTCCATCACGACGCCGAACACCGGCTCGACCTGGTCGGCGACGCGGTGCACGGCGTCGAGCAGCCGCGACGCGAGCGTCGGGTCGGTGCCGTCCTCGGGGATGGTGAGCACCGCCGACATCGTCTCGACGACGACGCCGTCGAGCAGGTGCGCGGTCATCGTCGCCGAGAACCCCTCGCCGTGCGCGTACGAGGTCGAGACGTCCGGAGCCTCGTGCTTGGCGTACTGCGTGACGACCCAGCGGTCCCACGGCATGGTGAGCGGCTCACTGGTGCCCCAGTGCGTCGGGCAGGTGCCGACGGTCTCGCACAGGGCCTCGATCGCGGCACCGATGTCCACGGCGCGGTCGGCGTGGTGGCGGAGGGTCAGGTCGATGCTGATCTGGCGCACGGAGTCCGCGGGCGCGCGGTGGTCCGGCGACGGCGGACCCGTGAGCTCCGGCCCGCGGCGGGCGAAGTCCTCGATCCCCGAGGCGGCGACGCCGGTGCGGCCGTCCCGCAGGCTGCCGTCGGGCCCGTCCACGGCCCACGCAGCGTGGTGCACGCCCAGGGCGTGCCGCAGGGCGGGGGTGACCGAGGCCTCCCGGTCGGTGCGGAGCACGACCGTGCGTCCGGACTCGGACGCACGACCCAGCAGCGAGGCGAGCGACTCCGTCAGCCACACGATCGGCGATGCGGAGCGGACCACGATGGCGGTGCCGACCACGTCGTCGATGAGGGGATGCCTGACCATCCGGGTCCTCCTCCGGGTAGGGGCGACGGAACCCCCTGGACGGTACACACGGCCGCACGGGCTGTCCGTCGGCGCACGGACCTCACAGGGGAGACACGGCGACGGCCGGGAGGCACGGATCACCGCCGCCACGCGGCGTGCGGCGCGGACTCGGCTGGCACCCAGCGGAGAATCCGCTAGGCTTGCTGCGTCCCGCTGGTCGGGATGCGCGAGTGTAGTTCAATGGTAGAACTCCAGCTTCCCAAGCTGGTAGCGCGGGTTCGATTCCCGTCACTCGCTCCACTTCCTCCCCCTGGTCTGCCGACGGGGTCACGGCCGTGCCGATCCGACCCGGAAGACCCCGCCATGCACCTGCGCCGCTCCCCCGCGCCCACCGTCCGACCGAGCACCTGGACCGACCCGTACGGCCGGCTCGCGGTGCGGTGCCTGCAGACCGTCGTCATCGTCGTGGTGATCGGCGGGATCGTCACCGCTGCGACGACCCTGAGCCTCGTCACGATCCCCGTGCTGCTCGCGCTCATCATCGCCTCGGCGCTCCACCCCGTCGTGGCATGGCTGCGTCGGCACGGCGTGCCCTCGGTGCTCGCCACGACGATCGCGTTCGTGGGTGTCCTCGCGGTGCTCGCCGGCGTCTTGTGGCTGCTCGTCGCCGCGTTCGCCGGGCAGTGGCCGACGCTGCAGGCCTCGGCGGTCGACGGGCTCCAACAGGTGCAGGACCTGCTGCACGAGCTGCCCATCCGGGTGACCGACGGGCAGATCGAGGACGCGGTGTCCGGCATCGTCGACTTCGTGACGAGCGCGCGCTTCGGGGCGGGTGCGATCGCCGGCATCTCCGCGGTGACGAACGTCGTCACCGGCGCCGTACTGATGGCGGTCATCCTGTTCTTCTTCCTCAAGGACGGACCGGCGCTCTGGGAGTTCCTGCTCCGCCCCTTCACCGGCGAGCAGTACGACCGCGCTCGTCGGATCGGGGACCGCGTCGTCACGACGCTCGGCGGCTACGTGCGCGGGACGGCCGCGGTGGCAGCCTTCGACGCGGTCGCGATCGGCACCGGACTCGCGGTCCTCGGCGTCCCGCTGACCATCCCCCTGGCCGTGGTGGCCTTCGTGACGTCGTTCATCCCGATGATCGGCGCGCCGATCGCCGGCACCCTGGCCGCGCTCGTGACCCTCGTCGCGCTCGGACCGGTGAAGGCGGTCGTCGTCGTCGCGATCGTCGTGCTCGTGAACCAGATCGAGGGCAACTTCCTGCAGCCCGTCCTGATGGGGAAGACACTGCGCCTGCACGGGCTCGTCATCCTGGTCGGCCTGACCGCGGGCACCGTGCTCGGCGGGGTGACCGGTGCGCTGCTCGCGGTGCCGCTGATCGCCGCCGCGTGGGGCATCGTCCAGGTCTGGAACGGGGAGGACGCACCGGCGACGCCCTGGCGGCAGAAGCGACGCGAGACGGTGCCGGTCGGCTGAGCGCCGGGCGGTGACCACGCCGCACTACGCTGCCGTGATGGACGGGACACAGCCGGGCGAGCACCGGTTCGACGGGCACGTGGTGATCGGCGGCGGCGTCGTGGGTGCTGCCGCTGCCTGGGCACTGACCGCCCGCGGCGAGCGCGTCCTGCTCGTGGAGCAGCACGGCCGCGGGCACCTCGAGGGGTCGTCGCACGGCTCGACCCGGATCTTCCGGCAGGGCTACAGCGACCCGGAGTACGTCGCACTGACGACCCGGGCACTCGCGCTCTGGGACGCCCTCGAGGCATCGACGGGCACGACGCTGCTCGACCGGACCGGCGCCGTCGACCACGGCCGGCCCGAGGTGGTCGACGCGATCGCCGCGGCGCTGGCGGACGCGGGGATCCCCCACGAGACCCTGACCCCGGACGACGCCGCTGCGCGCTGGCCCGGCATCGCGTTCGAGGGACACGTCCTGACGCACGCCACCGCCGGGCGCATCCGTTCGGCCGAGGCGATCGAGCTCTTCCTGACGCTGGCGGAGCGCACGGGGCTCGCCGAGCTCCGGTTCGGCAGCCGGGTCTCGGCGATCGCGGACCACGGGGACGCCGTCACCGTGACGTTCGGCGACGGCACGGCGGTCCGGACCGCGAGCGTGGTGGCCGCTGCGGGGTCCTGGGCCCCCACGCTGGTGGGCGACGTGCTCGCCGGGCGCGGGGCGGTCCTCCCGGCCGTCCGCGTCACCCAGGAGCAGCCCGCCCACTTCCCCAGCCACCTGCCGGACGAGGCCTGGCCGTCGTTCGTGCACTGGGCCGACGGCGACGACGTCTACGGACTGCTGACGCCGGGCGAGGGGGTCAAGGTCGGGTTCCACGGCACCGGACCGGTCGTCGACCCCGACGCCCGTGACAAGCGGCCCGTGCCCGCGGAGGCCGAGCGGCTGCAGGCGTACGTCGCGCGCTACGTGCCGGGCGTCGACGCGACCCGACCGACCTTCATCAGCTGTCTGTACGACACCACCCCGGACGAGGACTTCGTCATCGACCGGCGGGGGCCGCTCACCGTCGCGACCGGGTCCTCCGGGCACGGGTTCAAGTTCGCGCCGCTGCTCGGGGAACTCCTCGCCGACCTGGCGACCGGAGGCGAGCCGCTCCCGCGCTTCGCCCTCTGAGCGTGCACCGTCCCGCTACGGTGGTCCGGTGCGCGTCGTCATCGCTCCCGACTCCCTGAAGGGCACCGCGACCGCGGCCGACACCGCGCGGGCGGTCCGGGCCGGGTGGCTCGACGAACGGCCGGAGGACGACGTCGTCACCGTGCCGATGGCCGACGGCGGCGAGGGGACCCTCGACGCGTTCGCCACGGCGTACCCGACGGCGGTACACGAGCCCGTGACGGTGACCGGGCCGGACGGCGCGCCCGTCGACACCCACTGGCTGCGCCTGCCCGACGGCCGGGCCGTGGTGGAGCTCGCGGCGACGAGCGGACTGCCGCTCCTCGGCGGGGACCTGCGCCCGGAGACCGCGACGAGCCGTGGCTTCGGAGAGGCCATCGCCGCGGCGCTCGACGCCGGGGCGACCGGGCTCGTGCTGGGCATCGGGGGCAGCGCCTCGACCGACGGCGGCCGACCGGTGCTCGAGGCGCTCGGGCTGACCGTCGACGCCTCCGGCGCGGTCGACCGCTCGGGACTCCGGCCCCTGCCCACGGGCGGAGTGGTGGTCCTGTCCGACGTCACGTCGCCGCTGCTCGGACCGGCCGGAGCGGTCGCGGTGTTCGGACCGCAGAAGGGCATCACACCGGACACCGCGCCGGCGATCGAGGAACGACTGTCCGGGTGGGCTCGGAGCCTGCCCGAGGTCGACCCCGCGACACCGGGTGCGGGTGCCGCGGGCGGCGTCGGGTTCGGGCTGCTCGCCTGGGGTGCGACGCTCGCACCGGGAGCGCGGGCGGTCGCGGACGTGCTCGGACTGCCCGTCCTGCTCGACGGCGCCGACGTCGTGGTCACCGGTGAGGGACGCTTCGACGAGCAGAGCGCCGCGGGCAAGGTGCCGTCGGTCGTCCGGGCGCTCGCGACCGAGCACGCGCCGGCGGCTCGTGTGGTGCTGGTCGCGGGTGCGATCGAGGCGCGGCTGGACGACTTCGACGCGGCGGCCTCGCTCGAGGTGCTCGCGACGCAGACGACCGGGGAGCCGGACGACGCGCTCCGCGACCCGCTGCGCTTCGCGACGATCGCCGGGCAGCGGTTGGCGCGCCTCGTCGGCTGAGCGCCCGGACGCGCGGCTGCAGTTGTTTGACTGGCAACTCTCCACAGACGCGGGATCCGCGCCACGACAGGCGTCGACAGCCCCTTATTGTTTGACTCGCGCTTGATCGCGAGCGAGTGAGATGAGGGGCGGATGGTCCAGAGGTACTCAGATGACGAGCTCCGCGAGCTCGTGGAGGCACTGCGCGCTGGCGGCCGTGAGACGGAGTGGATCGAGTTCAAGCACAACAACGCCGACCCCGAACGTATCGGTCGGTACATCTCGGCCCTTGCGAACACGGCCGCACTCGCGAACACGAGCCGCGGCTACCTCGTCTGGGGTATCGAAGATGAGAGTCAGGACCTTGTCGGGACGACCTTCAACCCGGACCGAGCACAGGTGCGAGGGCAGGAACTCGAGTTCTGGCTGCGTTTGAAGCTTCGCGATCGCGTTGATTTCTCCTTCGAGCAGACCGAGCTGGAGGGACAGCACGTCGTCCTCCTGTCGGTCGACGCTGCCAGGGATCGTCCCGTCGAGTTCGAGCACGTGGCCTGGGTCAGGATCGGATCGAACCTCACGAAGCTGTCAGATTGGCAGACTGCGGAAGCACGCCTGTGGGCGGTGCTGCACGGCGAGTCGTTCGAGACGGGCGTGGCCCGGGAGGGCGTGCTCGCGGAGCAACTGACAGACCTCCTGGACCTTCCTGTCTTCTTCCGCAGATCCAGAACCCCGGCTCCGGAGCGGCAGAACGAGCTCTTGATGGTCTTCGATCGACTGGGCGTTGTACGCCCGGAGGATTCGGGTCGCTGGACTGTCACAAATCTGGGGGCGCTTCTCTTCGCCAGGGATCTCAGGCAGTTCCCAACCCTGGAACGACGGGCTGTTCGTGTAGTCCAGTACGCCGGGACCGACCGAATGGAGACGGTCAGGAGGCAGGATGGTGCGAAGGGTTATGCACTGGGCTTCACTGGTCTTCTTGCATGGGTGAAGGCCATCCTCCCCGCTCGCGAGATCTACGTAGACGGTGAGCGCCGGACGGAAGAAGTCTTCACGGACCTCCTCCTCCGTGAGGTCATCGGGAACGCCCTCGTTCACCAGAGCTTCACCGAAACTGGAAACGGTCCACTCATCGAGGTCTTCTCTGACCGCGTCGAGGTCACCAACGCAGGACCGCCCCTGCTTCCAATTGATCGGCTGATCAACCTGCCCGCTGTGTCCCGGAACGGCAAACTCGCCGGCATGATGCGACGGATGAACCTCTGCGAAGAGAACGGCACTGGCTGGGACAAGATCGCGAGCGAGACCGAGCGCGCCGGTCTGCCGTCTCCCAAGGTCGAAGTGGTCGAGCACGCGACCCGAGTGATCATCTACGGACCGCGGAAGCTGACGGCGATGCAGCGAGAGGACAAGGTGCGGGCAGTGTACTTCCACGCATGCCTCCGTTGGGCGTCCTACGAACGGCTCACAAATGCGTCGCTGAGGGCGCGATTCGGGATCAGCGCGAGCAACAGTTCTCAAGTCTCACGTCTGATCAGCGATGCCATCGATGCAGAACAGATCTCTCTCTACGACGGAACCGTCGGCCATCGGGCGAAGTCCTACGTGCCTTACTGGGCAGCCCAGGACGACTCGATGAAGTCCTCAACGGGCGATTCATCGCCCCCCACTCCAGGCTGAATGGATGGAGCTGCGGGACAACCGCCCGCTCCTCGGGACAGCCGGATGGCTCCGACACGCCCGCCGGGCCCGCGAGGGGTACCCCGGTGCAACCTCCCTGTCCCCAGGGCACCGGACCACACTGGGGAGCGGGTCGCACCCGGCCCGAGAAGCACCCCCACGAGGAGACCAATGCGCACCGTCAACGCGTACGCGGCACCGTCGGCCACCGAGCCGCTCGTCAAGACCACCATCACCCGCCGTGACCTCGGCCCGAACGACGTCGAGATCGACATCGCCTACGCCGGCATCTGCCACTCGGACATCCACACCGTCCGCGGTGAGTGGGGCCCGATCCAGTACCCCCAGGTCGTCGGTCACGAGATCGTCGGCCACGTCTCGGCCGTCGGCTCGGACGTCACGAAGCACCAGGTCGGCGACCGGGTCGGTGTCGGCTGCATGGTGAACTCCTGCGGCGAGTGCGAGCAGTGTGTCGCCGGGCAGGAGCAGTACTGCCTGAAGGGCAACATCGGCACCTACGCCAGCGTCGACCCCGCCGACGGCTCGATCACGCAGGGCGGGTACTCCGAGGCCGTCGTCGTGAACGAGGACTTCGTGCTCCGCGTCCCCGAGTCGCTCGACATCGAGAAGGTGGCACCGCTGCTCTGCGCCGGCATCACCACGTACTCGCCGCTGCACCACTGGAAGGTCGGCCCCGGCTCGAAGGTCGCCGTCGTCGGGATGGGCGGCCTCGGCCACATGGCGGTGAAGATCGCGGTCGCGCTCGGCGCCGAGGTCACCGTCCTGTCGCAGACGACCAGCAAGCAGGAGGACTCGCTCCGCTACGGCGCGAAGGCCCACTTCGCGACGAAGGACCCGGCGACGTTCGAGGAGCTCGCGCAGTCGTTCGAGCTCATCATCAACACCGTCTCGGCCAAGCTGGACATGAAGGCCTACCTCGGCCTGCTCAAGGTCGACGGCACGCTCGTCAACGTCGGTGCACCGGCCGAGCCCCTCGAGGTCCCGGCGTTCGCCCTCATCCCCCGCCGTCTGAGCTGGGCGGGCTCCGCGATCGGCGGCATCGCCGAGACGCAGGAGATGCTCGACTTCTGCGCCGAGCACGGGATCCTGCCGGAGACCGAGCTCATCAGCGCCGACCAGATCAACGAGGCGTACGAGCGCGTCCTGTCGTCGGACGTCCGCTACCGCTTCGTGATCGACACGGCGACGCTGGCCTGAGCGCCTGACGGCCTGACGGCCTGACCGTCGGACGGGAGGCGCGGTGCCAGCTGGCACCGCGCCTCCCGTCCGTCCCCCGTCGCGGCCGCGGCCTGTCCTGCCCTGCGCTGTCCTGTCCGCAGAACGCGACCGCGTCGTCCGCGTCACGCGGCGCGCCCGCGTCCTCAGCACGAGGAGAGAGGCTTGATCGATGGACGACACGACGAACGAGGGACTCCGCTCCCTGGTGTCGGTGTCCGGCAGTGACACCGACGGCGCGATCGCCGACCTCGCCGGCATGTACGCCGGCAAGGCCTGGCACTCGGCACACGTCGACGACGACTTCTGGTACCGCTACGTGGCCGTCGGCGACGAGCGGATGAGCATCCGCCGGTCGCAGATGCACGGCGCCCTGCGCGGCGACGTCGCCGTCGAGGGCGAGGTCGTCGTGCAGTGGATCGACTCCGGCACGGCGACCGTCGACACCGGACGCAACGCGATCCGCATGCAGCCCGGCGTCCCCGTGCTCTTCCCGATCGAACAGCGCTTCGACATGGAGTACCGCGACTGGGACCAACGGCTCGTGCACCTGGACCGCGAGCTCGTCCTCGACGTCGCTGCCGAGCGCTTCCTGGTCGACGGCACGCTCGCCTTCGACCGCTTCACCCCGCCCACGGCGGCGGCCGTCGAGCGGTGGCGCACGTCGGTGGGCTCCTCCGTCCGGGCACTCCGCGACGAGGGGGCCGGATCACTCGCGTGGCACGAGTCCCAGCGCGAGGTCGCCCGGGCGCTCCTCGACCTCTACCGGTTCCACGGCGAGCCGGCACCCGTCGGCTGGGGTGAGCACCGCAACGCGCGGGTGCGATCTGCCGTCGAGACCATCCACTCGCGGGCGCACGAGCCGTTGACCGTGTCCGACATCGCCTGCGCCGCCGGTCTGAGCGTGCGGGGCCTGCAGGAGTCGTTCCAGCGGACGCTCGACCGGACGCCCATGCAGTACCTGCGCGAGGTGCGGCTGCGGCGGGCACACGACGACCTGCTCCGTGCGGAACCTGGTTCAGTGGCCGTCGCGGGGATCGCGGCACGGTGGGGCTTCACCCACATGGGACGGTTCTCCGGCGAGTACCTGCGCCGGTTCGGCGAGTACCCGAAGCAGACGCTGCGCCGCTGACCCGCGGCCTGGTGACGGCGGGCCGATGGCCCTGGGCCGCGCCGGCCGTCGGTCGCCCTGCGGTCAGCCGATCTCGTCGCCGGACGGCAGCGCGCCGCACCAGTCGACCGACGACGCCTGCACGCTCGCCTCGAGCGCGCCGGAGGCCGCGTCCACGACGCTCACCAGGTCCCCCGAGGCCGACCGCGTGGTCACGGCGAGGAACTGGCTGTTCGGCGACGGGCACACCGCCGTGACGCTCGCGTCCTCCGGTACGGTGACGGGCAGCCGGGAGGCGCGGCTCGCGTCGACGCGCACCATCGACTGGGCGAGGGTGCCGTCGGTCCGCACGACGCCCACCACACGCACGTACGTGTCGTCGGTCAGCGGGGCGATCCGGCCGAGGTAGGGCGCGTCGGTGCTGCCCTCCGGCGCCGGCAGGTCCTCGCGCTGCCCGTCGGTCAGGTCGAGGCGGACGATCCCGGTCCCGGTCTCGACGACCGCCGTGGTGCCGCTGCCGACGAAGCCGTGCAGGTAGGTGGCGCTGCCGAGCCGCACGGGGTCGTTCCGCCCGCTCATGTCGACGAGCACCAGGTCGTCGGAGCCGGTGCGCACCAGGGCGCTCTCGGTGCGCGGCACGTAGGCCCACTGCGCGACGGTCAACGGCTCGGCACCGGTGGTCGGCTTCCCGTCGGCCGCGATCGCCGTCGGCAGGTGCGTGCCGGTCATGTCGACCACGTACAGCCCGACGTTCCGCGACTGGCCGGTGGAGGTGTCGGCGTACTCGAAGCCGAAGGACGCGCCGTCGTCGGCGACGTGCAGCGCGGTGACCCGTCCGGCAGCACTCGGCAGGGTCAGGCGCTCGACCGGGGTGCGGTCGTCCTGCACGCCGCCGGCGAGGGGCACGATCTCGACCGTCGACCGGCCGTCGGCACCGCGGACGACGACGAGCGAGCGACCGAGGCGCGCGTACTCGGTGATGCCGGTGGCCTCGAAGACGGTGGTGGCGCCGCCGGCGTCGAGGGAGCGCCGGACGATCCGGTCCTTGGCCCCGGACACCCCGGGCACGAGGGCGAGCACGTCGGTGCTGCCCGTCGTGATCGTCGTGCGGAGCTCCGAGGTGGCGGGCTGCCCCGGGGCGCGGACGTCCCGGACGGCGATCTCGTAGGTGCGGTCGTAGGCGAGCGGCCCGGCGAACTCCACAGCGATCGTGTTGCCGCTGGACGTGACCGTGTGCGGGGCGGACGGGCGCACCGTCACGGCGTCGGCCGGGACCCGCTGCAGGGCCTGGTTCGCCGTCAGGATCACGCGCTGCGCCGGCCGGGACACGAGCCCGGACGCGTCGTACGTGACGTCCCGCAGTCGGGGTCCCTGCTGCGAGCCGACCACCGCGGCCACGGCACCGACGAGCACGAACACGGTGATCGAGGCCACCAGGCGGCGGCGGAAGCGGTCGCGCGGGCGGCGGCGGAGCGGGCCGGAGCCCCGGGGATCCGTGGGCGCGGTCGTGGGTGCAGGCGTGGCGGGCATCAGTACTCGTACGGGTCCGTCGGCTGGTCGATGTCGCGGACGGTCGCGGCGCGGATGACGATCCGTGCGTCGGCGGACTGGTCCGGGTTCGCGGCGAGCTTCCCCGTGACGCGGACCCACTGGTCGGCGTCGGGCACGGGACCGTCGACGACCACGCCGAGGCCGACCGGCTGGGCGTCGACCGCACAGCAGCTGATCACGAAGCGGGTGAGCGTGAAGGAGCCGTCCGAGCCGGGCACCACGAAGCCGGAGAGCTCGACCGGCTTGCCGACCAGCGCGGTCGTGTCCGTGGTCTGGCGGATGAGCGCCGCCCAGTCCTTCACGCCGTACTCCGAGGTGTCCACGCCCTCGCTGCCGAGCAGGGCGACGTCCTGGCTGCCGGTGGCGTTCGACAGGGTCGGGGTGTCCACGCTCCGCTGCTGGGCGGTGCGGGCGGAGAGCGTGGTCGGCGGGAGCACGAGCATGGCGACCGTGACGCCGACGGTGGCCGCTGCCGCGATGCCGCCGAGGACGCCGCGGGTGATCCGGGCGGCTCCCGGGGCGCGGCGTCGGACGGCCCGGGCTGCGTCGGAGCCGTGCTCGTAGGCGGTCTCGTCGTCGGGTGTGCGCGAGCGGTCGCGCCCGCCGGCGTGGGTGGCGTGCGCGTGGTCGTCGGCGGCGTGCGCCTGGTCGTGCTCGTCGGCGTGGGCGTGCCCGTGCCCGCGCGCCACCGCGACGAGTCCTGCCACCGAGGCCGGCACCGCGACCGCGGCCAGGACGATCGTGAACAGGTCGTACCGCGGGTTGATGTACAGGTCGAGGTGTCCGACCAGGGCGAGCCACAGCGTGCACAGCGCCACCGCGAGCACCGACCCGAGCCCGAGGTACGCGGGAGCCTTCTCAGACGAGGACATTCATCACCAACCCGACCGCCGCGGTGAACAGGACGCAGACCACGGCGAGCAGCACCAGGAAGCGCGCGCGGAACGTGGTCCGGAGCAGGGCGATCATCTTGACGTCGATGATCGGCCCGATGAGCAGGAACGCCGTGATCGACCCCGGCAGGAACGTCGAGGCGAACGACAGCGCGAAGAAGGCGTCGACGTTCGAGCAGAGGGAGATCGTCATCGCCAGGAGCATCATCGCGGCGACCGACAGCACCGGGTTCGCGCCCACCGCCACGAGCGTCGACCGGGGCACCGCGACCTGGATCGCGGCCGCGAGCCCGGCGCCGACGAAGAGCGCGGGCATCATCGTCGCGGTCTCGCCGCCGAACTGCGACGCGCTCTCACGCCAGCGGTTGCGGTTGCGCGGTGCCCCGACGGCGGCACGGCACCGGGCCTCGAACGCGGGCAGGAGCAGCTCGGTCGGGCGGCGGTGTGCGGCGACGATCCACCCGACCAGGTTCGCGAGGACGAAGCCGCCGACGATGCGGACGACGAGGATCCACCCGGACCACCCGAACGCCTGCGCGGTGCTGATGATCACGAGCGGGTTGAGGATCGGCGCGGCGACCAGGAAGGTGACGGCCTCGGCCGGGGTGAACCCACGCATCATGAGCCCGCGGGCGAGCGGCACGTTCCCGCACTCGCACACCGGGAAGAGCATGCCGATGAGCGAGATCACGGCACGCCGGGGCATCGGTCGCTCGGGCAGGATCCGCTCGAGCGCGCCGGCCGGCACCCAGACCTCGACGACGATGGAGAGCACGATGCCGAGCACGACGAACGGCAGCGACTCGACCACGACGCTGATCGCGAGCGTCAGGAAGTCCTGCACGACGTCTGGGAGCCCGGCCGTCCCCACGGTCGGCGACACCACGCGCACGCCGAGGAGCACCACGACGGCACCGAGCACCAGGCCGGGGCCGGTGAGCGTGCGGGTGGGGGCGGGGCGAGTGGGAGCGCTCGTCACCGGGACAGGATAGGCGAGGAGCGTGCCCGCTCCCTCCGAGCCGCGCGGGACGGGTGTCAGGCGGTGGGGAGTCCTGCCAGGTGGCGGTCGAGCAGGTCGATCGCCCATTCGCCGGACTCCCCCGGCGCGAGGCGGGTGACGTGGACCGCCAGACCGTCGACGAGTGCGTGGAGCCGGCACGCCTCGTCGACCCGGTGGTCCTCGGGCACCCCGACGAGGGCGACGATCCGGTCGCACCACGCGCGCATCTCGGCGACCACCCGGTCCAGGGCCGGCCGGAGTGCGGCGTCGGTGAGGGCGGCGTTGCCGAGCGCCAGGTACACGTCGAGCTCGACCACCCGTTCGTCGTCGAGCGGCAGCAGCTCGAGCAGCACCCGCCGCGCGGTCTCGCCGTCGGGCAGCCCCGCGGGGATCGCGTCGATCCGCTCCCGGGTCCGGTCGAACACGAGGGTGATGGTGTGCTCGCGCATCGCGGCCTGGGTCGGGAAGACGTAGCGCACGGTGCTCGGTGGCAGGCCGGCCTCGGCTGCGACCCCGCGGACGCTCAGGGCACCGAGTCCGTCCCGCGCGAGGACCCGGCACGCGGCATCCGAGACGTCGAGACGCCGCTGCTCCAGGTCCTCTCGGGTGGTCACCACGCCATACTCGCACGCTCGTGCGACTCATGCTAGCTTCGGGCCGGCAAGAGTCGCACAGTCGTGCGACTCGCGACGAGGGAAGGAGACCGTCATGGCATGGGTCGTGCTCGTCCTGTCCGGCGTGCTCGAGGCGGTGTGGGCCACCGCCCTGAGCGCGTCGAACGGGTTCAAGAAGGTGGTGCCGACGACCGTGTTCGTCGCCGGCATGGTGCTCAGCATGGTGGGACTCGCGTTCGCCATGAAGGCGATCCCGGTCGGCACGGCCTATGCCGTGTGGGTCGGCATCGGGGCGTCGCTCACGGTCGTGGTGGCGATCCTCCGCCGTCAGGAGGCCGCGTCCGTCGCCCGCGTCGCGCTCGTCCTGGGCCTGGTCGCCTGCGTGGTCGGCCTCAAGGTGGTGAGCTGAGGTGGCGTGGCTCGTCCTGTTCGTCAGCGCCGCGCTCGAGACCGTGTGGGCCACGGCCCTCGGCGCGAGTGACGGCTTCACCATCCCCGGGCCGACGGCCCTCTTCGCGGTCACCATCGTCGTGAGCCTGGCCGCGTTCGGGTACGTCCTGAAGCACATCCCGATCAGCACCGCCTACGCGGTGTGGACGGGCACCGGCGCGGCCCTCACCGTCCTGTGGGGCATGGCGACCGGCGCCGAGCCCGTCACGTTCCTGCGCCTGCTGTTCATCGCCGGCATCGTCGGTTGCGTGGTCGGCCTCAAGCTGGTCCCCGCACGCCCGGTCGCACCGACCCCGGAGCCCGAGGCCAGCACCGCGAAGGCGACAGGCCGCCGCGGTTGATCGGGCTCATCCTGTCGCTTCCGCGGATCAGACCGCACCGATGACGGACGGGAGGCGCGGGGGGGGGCGGGCCCCCCCCCCCCCCCCCGGCGGGGGGGGGGGGGGGCCCCGGGCCCCCCCCCCGCGGGGCGGGCGCGGGCCCCGCGCGCCCCCCCCGGG